>MELE01000074.1:0-6917 GCA_001768615.1 Acidobacteria bacterium RIFCSPLOWO2_12_FULL_67_14b
AATTGGCCATCGTCAATGCCCACGGCCACGCCTGCTGACCGCCATGCTCGGCGGTCAGAGGTCTCGCCTCGCTGGATCTGCGGTCTACGGCGTTTCGTTCCACACGTACAGGAACGTGTCGTCGCTGGCCGTCGCCACGTTGCGCTTGCCCTTCCGCGTCGCGCGATTCAACGCCGACCGGACGTTTTCCTTGCTGTCGGTCAGCAGCGCCAACGGCACCTTCAGCGCGACGCCGCTGGCGACCTGATCGAGATCCGAGAGGATCCGGGTCACGATATCCTTGTGTTTCCCGTTGCGGCCCTGGGGAACATCACTCTGCAGCATGCCCTTGAAGTTCATCGGGATCTTCTTGCCGGGACCGCCCATGACCCCTCCTTGGGCATGCGCAAACGCTAACCTAACCTGACGCAACCGTGACGAGGTGTAACGAGCCTCCCCAGTATACACGGGGCATCAGCGTTTTCTAAGGATCTGACCCGTAGCAGGCGCACCCGGGTACTGTTGCGACATGAAGAACAGCAAGAATCCGGCGCGGAAGTTGGCCATCCACTTCGAGCAGATCCCGATCGAGGTCGTGAAGACCATTGTCGTGGTGGATGGGCCCAAGGCTGAGAAGGCCGGAACGAGGAAGGTCCCCGGCAAGCGCGCATCGGCCCTTTCGTCACTCAAGCCGTAACGAGGCACCCATGCTCCACGAATTCATCACCACCTACCGAGAGTCGATCATTGCCAGGACGCGGGAGAAGCTGACCGACCGACCCTGGCCGCTGGTGTCGACGAGCGAACTCGATCACGGCGTCCCGCTGTTCCTGACCCAGCTCTCCGAGACTCTCCGGTTGGAGACGACCGCCACGCCGTTCTCCGCGGAGGCCATCGGGGCGTCGGCCGTCAAGCATGGGCGTGAGTTGCGGGCGCTGGGGTTCAACATCTCCCAGGTCGTCCACGATTACGGTGACATCTGCCAGGCGATCACGGAAGTCGCCGTCGAGCAGGGGGTTCCGATTACGACCGAGGAATTCCACACATTGAATCGCTGCCTCGACTCGGCCATCGCCGAGGCCGTGACCGAGCACACGCGCATCACCGCCGAATCGAGAACCACGGGTGAAATCGAACGGTCCGGGCAACTGGCTCACGAGATTCGCGACATTCTCAATACCGCGCTCCTCGCGTTCCATACGCTCAAGCGCGGCACGGTGGCGATCAACGGCAGCACCGGGACCATGCTGGGCCGTAGCCTGATCAGCCTGCGCGACCTGGTCGACAGCACGTTGTCGGACATCCGGATGGGCGCGAACATCGAGCGCAGCGAGCGGGTCACGGTCGCCGCGTTTCTCGACGAGATTGCCGTGGCCGGCAACCTGCACGCCGAGTACCGGGCGCTGAAGTTCACAATCGAAGAGACCGACCCGACGCTGGCCGTGGATGCCGACCGGCAGCTGCTGGCGTCCGCGGTGATGAACCTGTTGAACAATGCCTTCAAGTTCACGCATGCCGGCGGCCACGTGGTGCTGCGGGCGCTGCGCGCCGACGGCCGCGTGCGGATCGAAGTGGAGGACGAGTGCGGCGGCGGCATTCCCGACGGCCCCGAAGACCCGTTCAAGGCGTTCGCCGACCGGCGCCGGCACGACCGCACCGGCCTCGGCCTGGGCCTGTCGATTGCCCGCAAGGCGGTCCGCATGCACGGCGGGGACATCCACTTCCGCAACGTGCCCGGCAAGGGCTGCGTGTTCGTGATCGAGGTGCCGCTGGCGGCTGAAGAACCAGCGCCCGTGTCTTAGCGCGAGCGCCAGTGTTTCACCCGGGCAGGTGAGAGGGGTTGAGCCTGAGTTCTCCGCCGTCCTCTTCGATGAATCCCAGTTTCTTGAACTTCCCCATGAAGGCGTTGACACGCGAGCGCGTGGTGCCGACCATCTCCGCGATGATCTCCTGAGAGACGTCGGGCAGGATGCACTGGCACCGGCGCCGCTGATCGCAGCAAGCCAGCACGAGCAGCGTCCGGGCGAGCCGCTGTTCGCTGGACAGGAGGAGCTGATCGGCCAGATCGGCTTCGAGGCGGGTGTTGCGCGAGAGCATGTGGGCGATGAAGCGATCCGCGATCGCCGGGTGGGTGTGGAGCAATTGAAGCATCTGCGCCTTGGCGACGACGAGCACACCCGCGGCCGTCAGGGCGGTCGCGGTCTGCCGGCGAAGAGGTTGGCCGCGAAGCGCCTCCTCACCCAGGAACGAGCCGGCCTCCAGCACGCCAACGATCCCCTCCTTGCCGTTTCGCGCCGTCACCGCCAGCCAAACACGGCCCGTCTCGATCAGCATCACGCTGTCGCCCGGCTCGCCTTGGAGAAAGATCGTCGCTCGCGGCCCGTAATCGGCGACGGCGAAAGGGGTGGCCGTCGACTCGAGCAGGGCGCGCACGTTCAGCTGGAAGAGGCTTGTCTGGGGCGGTCTCGGCGCCACGCCTCCAGCGGTGAGTCGGTGCGGCATAAGTCGAACCGCCTGACCGAGTGCAAGCACCGTGCCGATCGACGGTCAGAACAAGTGGGGAGAAATCTGCGAATTGCGAACGCGAAGACGTGGATTAGTTCTTGGCGGGTGCGGAAAAGTCCGGGACCGAACACGCCCTCACTGCGTGGCGCCTTCCCCAGGAAGGCGGACGGTGACGATCGTCCCGCCCGCCGGCGGGCATGCGATCGTGATCTTGCCGCGGTGCGCCTCGATGATCCGTCTGGCCGTCGACAGACCCAGGCCCGATCCGCGGGCTTTGGTCGTGAAGAACGGCACGAAGATCTTGCCGAGGGCCTCCTCAGGAATCCCAGGGCCCTGATCGGCCACGTCAATCTGACACCACGAGTCTGCGACCGGGGTCAGTGACACCCGAATCGTCCCGCGACCCTGCATGGCATGGGCCGCATTGACGAGGAGGTTCACGAACACAATCTTGAGCAGCTCGGCGTCCGCCAGGATGTGGGGCGCCGCCCCGTCGATGGTGACCTGCACCTCCTTGAGCGCCGGATCGCCCGCGAGGAGGTCGGCGGTGGCCGCCATCATCGTCGCCAGGTCGACCACCGCCGACTTCGGTTTCGGCGGGCGTGCGAACAGCAGGAGGTCCTGCATCAACCCGTTGAGCCCGTCGATGCGCTTCACGATTTCCGTCACGATGGCGGCGTCCTTGCCGTCCTTCGGCAGCCGCGTGCCGATGACCTGAATGGCCCCGCGCACGCCCGCCAACGGGTTCTTGACCTCGTGGGCGATCACGGCAGCCATCTCACCGAGCCGGGCCAGCGACGTCTGTTCGCGCAGCTGCTGCTCCATCTCCACCCGCTGGCTCAGGTCGTGCAGAATCCCGGTGAATTTCTGCTCGCCCCCGGCCGTCGTTTTACCCACGGACAGGTGTAGGGGGAACGTGCTGCCATCGCGGCGCCGGCCGGTGACCTCGCGCCCCGTCCCGATGATCCGCTGCGTCCCCGTGGCGAGATGCCGAGCGATGTAGGTATCGTGCTCTTCGTGATAGGGCGACGGCATGAGGATGTTGACGTTGCGCCCGATGACGTCGTCTTCCGGATACCCGAACAGCCGCTCCGCTGCCGGATTGAAGGCCTCGATGCGGCCCTGCGCGTCGATGACCACGATGCCGTCCACCGCGGAGTGGATGACCGACCGCCACCGCGCTTCGCTGGCCCGAAGCTCGTCCTCGAGCTCGCGCTCGCCGTGGGGTTGTCGCCGCGGATCGCCGGCGAGACGCCAGGCAATCCATCCCAGCAGCCCGCCGGTAACCGCCAGAAGCGCGAGCCTGAGCGTCTGAGCGTCAGCCGCGCGCGAGACAAACCAGATGACGGACGCACCGACGATGATGGCCGGGACGACCACCCAGCGGAATCTGTTTGACACTGTGACCAGCCTGCCCCCCGATTACCGTAGGGGGCCGGTCGGCAGCGTGTCAAGCCGTGCGTGCACGACTTCTGCGCTCGAAGAGCTGCCGCGGGCTGTCATGGGATTTGGGAGGAAAGTGGTCGGGGCGAGAGGATTTGAACCTCCGACATCTCGGTCCCGAACCGAGCGCTCTACCAGGCTGAGCCACGCCCCGACGTCCAGTCAGTCTAACGCATCGCCACCCAAACACCAAACCGCTGTCGTCCTCTGAGGGTTACTCGTAGCGAAGGGCAACCATCGGATCGACCTTGCTGGCCCGCATGGCCGGCAGCCACACTGCGAGCAGGGCGACCAGCGTCAGCACCACCGGCACGCCCGCGAAGACCAGCGGATCGCGCGCCGTGACGTCGAACAGGAACGACGTCATCAGCCGCGCGAGGCCCCACGCGGCGGCCAGGCCCACGACCACGCCGACCAGGGCGAGGCGCATGCCCTGCACGACCACCATGCGCCGCACGCTCGCGCCATCGGCGCCAAGCGAGAGGCGGATGCCGATCTCCTGCGTGCGCTGCTCCACCGAATACGCCATCAGCCCGTAGATGCCGATGGCCGCCAGCAGCAGCGCCGAGGCGCCGAAGATCGTCATCAGCCACATGTTGAAGCGCTGCCGCGAGGTCGATCGGATCACGACGTCGGCCATCGAGCGGACGTTCGACACCGGCAGGCCCGTGGCCTGCCGCAGCTCTTCCGGGATCGCCGCGCTCATCGCATACGGGTCGCCCGCGGTGCGGACGACCCAGGCCACCGGGCTGAGCCCGAGGTTCAGGGCGTTCGCCGCGTCCGGCACTTGCGCCTGCGGGATGTACATCGCCGGCCCCGGGCGCTGCTGTAACCCGCCGTCGCGCGTGTCGCCGACCACGCCGATGACCTGGCGCTCGCCCTCGCCGGCAAACTCGCGCATCACGCCGCGGCCGATCACCAGGCGCTCGTTGAGCGGATCCTTGTCCTTGAAGAACTGGTTGGCCAGCGCCTCGTTGATGATCACTACGGGCGGCGCGACGCTGTCGTCGCGGTCGGTGAACGCCCGGCCCTTCTTGACCGGGATCTTGAAGACGTCGAAGTAACCGGGCGTCACGTTGATCCACTGGCCGCCGCCGTGGAACGGGCTGTTGTCGGGCAGCGGCCGGCCGATGATCGTGAACGGCAATCCGTAGCCGCCCTGCAGCGGCACGCAGCACGTCGAACTGGCGGCGACGACGCCGGGCAGGGCGCGCAGGCGATCGGTGCCGTTGCGAATCATCAGATCGACCGCCTGCGATGCCGCGTACTGCGGCCCCGTCACCGACATCCTCATCGTCAGGACGTTGCTCGCATCGAAGCCCGGGTCGACGCGCCCAAGGGCAATCGCCGATCGAATCAGCAGCGCCGAACCGATCAGCAGCGTCAGCGCCAGCGCGACCTCGGTCACGACGAGGATGGATCGCGTCTTGTTCTGGCGGAAGCCCGTGCCCGAGCGGCCGCCGGTTTCTTTCAGCGTCACGGTGAGATCGGTCTTCGAGCCCTGGAGCGCCGGGATCAGGCCGAAGATCAGCCCGGTGGCGAGCGACACGACCAGCGTGAACGCGAGCACGCGCCAGTCGACGCCGACCAGCACGCCGTCCTGGCCGATGCGCGGCAGGCCCGCCGTGTTCACCGACAGGAGCGCCCGGATCGCGAGGGTGCCGAAGACCAGGCCCAGTGCGCCGCCGATCAGGGACAGCACGACGCTTTCGGTCAGCACCTGGCTGATGATGCGGCCGCGCGAGCCGCCGAGCGCGGCGCGAATGGCGATCTCGCGCTTCCGGCCGGTGGCGCGCACCAGCAGAAGGTTGGCGACGTTGGCGCACGCGATCAGCAGCACGAACCCGACGGCGCCGATCAGGACGAACAGCGATTGGCGGACGTTCCGCACCAGCACCTCGCCGATCGGGTCGACGCCGAACGACTGATTGGGCCCGAGCCCGCCTTTGAACTTCGCCTTGAAGTCGGCGCTGGACGTCTGCAGACGCGCCTTTGCCTGGTCGAGTGAGATGCCGGGCTCGAGGCGCCCCGCGGACTGAAAGTAATGCCCCTGGTCCGCGGTGTTGGGATCGAGCTGGAACGGCACCCAGATCTGCGGCTCCTGCGCCCCGAAGTCGGAGAAATTGAAGTCCCCGAGCACGCCGATGATGGTGTGCGGCACCGAGCCGAGCGACATCGCCTTCCCCACCACCGCCGGATCGCTGTTGAAACGCGTTTGCCAGAGGCCCCTGCTGAGGATGACGACCCGGTCGCCCCCCGGCCGATCCTCCTCCGGCGTGAAGGTGCGGCCCAGCGTGGTCTGCGCCCCGAAGAGGCGGAAGAACTCCGACGACACCCGCCCCGACCGCAACTGCTCGGGGAAGCTCCCCTCGGTGTAGTTGACGACGCTCTGGTTGAAGGCCGAGACGGCCTCGACCACCTGATCCTGTTCGCGGTAGTGCTGGAACTTGGCGGGCGACGCGGCCGGGTTCGAGCCCTGCTGCCCCACGTTCATGAAGAAGACGATCCGGTCCGGATCCGGAAACGGCATCGGCCGCAGCAGGACGGCGTTGACCACGGAGAAGATGGCCGTGTTGACGGCGATGCCCAGGGTCAGCGCGGCCACCGCGGCAAGGGCAAAGGCGGGGCTTTGCACGAACATCCGGAGGGCGTGCTTGATGTCGCGCAGGATGGTGTCGGTCATGGGGGTTTTGACACCGCGGCGACGATTTTGGTTGGTCTCGGCGTAGTATTCCGGGCATGACATTTCTGGGGCGGGTCGGGCTGGTGGGGCTGGTGGGGCTGGTGGGGCTGGTGGGGCTGGTGGGGATCACGGGTATCGGCGCGGACCAGCAACCGGCCCGAAAGAAGCTCCTGTTTCTCACCCACGCCGGGCTCTACAAGCACACCAGCCTGGGGCCGGCCGAGAAGGCGGTGATCGAGCTGGGCAAGACCGGCGGGTTCGACGTGACCACCGTCGAGGGCTACAAGCAGGAGGCGGAGAAGATCGA
>MELE01000074.1:6948-9429 GCA_001768615.1 Acidobacteria bacterium RIFCSPLOWO2_12_FULL_67_14b
CGTCGACTTCGTCCGCAGCGGCAAGGGCTTTGTCGGCGCGCACTGCGCCGCGCTCACCTTCTACAACTACCCGGAGTACGGCGAGATGCTGGGCGGCTACTACCGGCGCTCGATCCGGCAGAATGCGATCGGCGTGCTGAAAGTCGAGGACCCGGCGCACCCGGCCACGAAGATGCTGGGCGGCAGCTGGCCGCTCGTCGACGAGTTCTATCACTTCGGCACCGCGCCGTGGGACCCCGCGCGGCCCAAGGACAACATCGACGTGCTGTTCGGCAATCACATCCCGATGGGCTTCTCCCGAGACCGCGTGCACGTGCTGCTCAGCCTCGATACGGAGAAGACCAACATCGCGGGGATGCCGGATGTGGTCAAGGGCGGGGACTATCCGCAGGCGTGGACGCGGTCGTACGGCAAGGGCCGGTCGTTCTACACGTCGCTCGGGCATCGCGACGACATCTGGTCGAACGACCCCGTGTTCCGCGCCCACATCAACGGCGGCATTCGCTGGGCGCTTTCGCTGGAGGAGTAGTCCGGAGCCCCGAGCCCGGCCGCCGGAGCCCGGGTTATCGTTCGAATTCGATCATCCGCTCCGACTTGCCCATCATGAAAAAACGGGCGCGGCGGCCGGCCAGCCGATCGGTCCCGATGCCCGGCTCGAGGCCGACCACCTGCGGGTACCACGTGCCACCGTTCAGGATCTTCGCCGGCGCCGACCAGCGCAGCGGATCCACGAGCGTCGGCGAGAACGACACGTAGATGCCGTCCTGCCCGAACTGATCGTCCTTGGCGCGGTTGAGCAGCATCACGTACTGCTCGAGATACGTGTTCCAGTGCACGGACGCGCCCCAGAACACGTCGTTGGTGCCCGATCGATCGTGGAACGGCCGTGCGGCCTTCACCAGGGGCGTGCCGGCCGGATAGGTCCACGCCGCGTCGGCGCCAGAGGCCGGCAGCCACGCGCCCGCGTTCCACACCGTGACCTTCCCTGCCGGCGCATCGCGGTCGGCCCAGGCCAGCCGCGCCACGCCGACGCCCTGTCCGGTGGCGGCGCGCGAGTACTGACTGAAGAAGAGATACAGGTCCTGCGAGCCGGCGTCCAGCATCACCGATACATCGCCGACGCCACCCAGCACGAAACGGTTGTTCGAATCGCAGGCCTCGGTGCCCGGCGGCGCGTCGATCACGATGCCCAGATCGTCCCAGGTCCGGCCCTGGTCCGACGAGCGCAAGGCGCCGATGCGCGGCAGCTGGCGATCGCTTCTGCCGCACAGGTCTGCGGGCCGTTCGTGATGGAAGTACCCGTACCACGTGCCGCCAGCGTCCTTGACGATCGACTCCATCCACACGCCGTGGCCCGGATGCGTCGAGAACCCCACGGGCTGGCCGGGCTGCAGCGATTCGAGCGTGGCGCCGGACGAGCGGACCGGCACGCCGCCCCACGAGGTGATCACGAACAGGCGGGTGACGCCGTCGACCGTGTCCCACACCGTGGGGTTGCTGGAGTCGATCTCGCCAGGGATGTTGAGGCGGGATGCAGAGACGATGCGTGCGGAGGGAGCGGACTGGGCCCCGAGCAGCTCGAGCCCGAGCACGAGGCACACGACCACCGCGGCGATCCGCGAGTTCACAGTATCAGCCTAGCTGATCTTCGAGCTGCTTGATCGCGTCGTAGGCGGTCATGTCCGGCTGCAGCGGCGTGACGGATGTGTAGCCCGCCTTCACCGTTTCATAGTCCGACTTGCCGCTGTCGGGGTGGTACTCGTCGAGCGCCTCTTCAATCCAGTAGTAAGCATTGCCGCGCGGGTCGGTGCGCGAGTCGATCTGGGTCACGTGATTGCGTTTCGCCTGGGTGGTCACGCGGAGGCCCAGGGGCGTGCCCGCCGGGACGTTGATGTTGAGCAGCGTCCGCGGCGGCAGGCCCTTCTCGAGCACCATCCGTGCAACGGTCAAAGCGGCCTCGGCCGCCGGGCCGAAGTCGAAATTGCGCGAGCGCTTGAGCGAGACGGCAATGCCCGGCGACCCGAGCAGCGCGGCTTCGAGCGCCCCCGACACGGTGCCCGAGTAGGTGATGTCGTCGCCCAGGTTCCAGCCCTTGTTGATGCCCGAGACCACCAGGTCCGGCAGGCGCTTGAGGATGATCTCGCACCCGAGGTTCACACAGTCGGTGGGCGTCCCGTCGACGCCGTGCACGCCCTCGCGAATGGTCTCGATCCGCAGCGGCCGGCGCAGCGTGAGCGCATGCCCGATGGCGCTCGCCTCCTGCAACGGCGCCACGACGACGACATCTCCCAGCGTTTTCAGCGCCTCGGCCAGGGCCAGGATGCCCTCGGAGTAGACGCCATCATCATTAGTCACGAGAATCAGCGGCATGGAACTAACGATCATAGCAGACGCCTCAGGGTTCACCGGTTCAGGGGTTCACGGTTCAGGGTTCATCAGGTTCAGGGTTCAGGTTCAGGGTTCAGGTTCGGAAGTCCAGGC
>MELE01000075.1:0-15823 GCA_001768615.1 Acidobacteria bacterium RIFCSPLOWO2_12_FULL_67_14b
CCACGCATCTCGATCCGAAGTCGAAGCAGTATCAGGATGACGAGCTGGCATTCCGCGCGTCGGGCAAGGAGCGCCGCTACGCGTGGGACTACGACCCCGAGATGGACATCTATGCCTACAACGACAAGAGCGGGGCGATGAAACGGCTGACCACGGCGAGGGGGTACGACGCCGAGGGCGGCTACTCGCCGGACGGCCAGTGGATCGTGTTCTCGTCGATGCGCGATGCCTACAACCGCACGCTGTCGCCCGCCGAGCAGAAGCAGCTCGAGCTCGACCCGTCGTTCTTCGCCGAGGTCTACATCATGAAGGCCGACGGGTCCGACCAGAAGCGGCTCACCAACTGGGACGGCTACGACGGCGGCACGTTCTTCACGAAAGACGGCCGCATCGTGTGGCGCCACTTCGAGGAGAATGGCCTGATCGCCAATGTCTGGACGATGAAGCCGGACGGCACCGACCGAAAGCAGATCACCGACTTCGGCGCCATGAGCTGGGCGCCGTACGAGCATCCGTCGGGCGAGTACTTCCTGTTTGCGTCAAACAAGCTCGGGTTCGAGAACTTCGAAGTGTTCATGGTGGACAAGGCGGGCACGAAAGAGCCCGTGCGCATCACCTACTCCGCCGGCTTCGACGGGTTGCCGGTGCCGTCGCCCGACGGCACGCAGCTGGCGTTCACGTCGAGCCGCGCCGGCGGGGCCGGGGCCGCCGGACAGATCTACCTGGCGCAGTGGAACCACCAGGCGGCGATGGCGGCGCTCAGCGCGGCGCCCCTCCGCAAAGCGAATGACAAATAACGAATAACCGATAACGAAATCACGTCCGCCTATGCGGGCGGAGCCCGCTACGGCGAGACCTCGCCGAAGCCCGTGTGGTAACTTTACGGGCGAAGGCGGGAAGATCACGAAGACAAAACCATGAAATCCACTTCCCGCCAGCTCGCCCTCTCTTTAGCGGCCGTGACGCTTCTTTCAGCGGCGCCCGGCGCGCAGGCACCCGCGTCGTCGCGGACGCGGACGCATGTGCAGACGCTGGCCTCGGACAAGTTCGAAGGCCGCCTCACCGGATCGAGCGGCGAGAAGCTGGCCGCGGACTACCTGATTGCCGAGCTCAAGCGCATGGGCGCGAAGCCGCTGCCGGGCCAGGCCGACTTCCGCATGCCGTTCGCGTTCACGGCGGGATCGAAGGACGGCGGCACCACGCTCAAGACGATGACGGCCAACGGCATGGAGCGGACGCACGAGCCCGGCACGGCGATGGCGCTGTCGTTTTCCGACAGCGCCGAGGTCTCGGGGCCCGTGGTGTTCGCCGGCTACGGCCTCGTGGTGCCGGAGTCCCAGAACTTCGGCTACGACAGCTACGCCGGCCTCGACGTCAAGGACAAGGTCGTCGTTGTGCTCCGCTACTTCCCGGAAGACGCGGATCAGAAAACGCGCGCGATCCTGGCGCGGTATGCCGACCTGCGCTACAAGGCGCAGGCGGCGCGCCAGCGGGGCGCGCGGGGCATGATCGTCATCACCGGGCCGCGGTCACCGAACGCCGGGGAACTGGTGCCCATGAGCTTCGACACGGCCATTGCCGGATCGGGCGTGGTCGCGGTCAGCGTGAAGGGCGGCGCGTGGCTGATCGAGGGCAATGGCCGATCGCTCGACGAGGTCCAGAAGGAGCTCGACAGCGGCAACCCGCACGTCGCCGGCTTCGCCGTTCCGGGCGTCACGGCCACGATCAATGCGAAAGTGATCCGCCAGCAACAGACCGGCCACAACGTCGTGGCCTACCTGCCGGCCAGTGGTTCGGTGAGCGGCGTGAGCAAGCCGTGGGTGGCGGTGGGCGCGCACTACGATCACCTGGGGCGCGGCACGACCGGCGGCTCGCTCGCGGGCAAGGACGAGGTGAATCAGATCCATCACGGTGCCGACGACAACGCGTCGGGCACCGCCACCGTGCTGGCGATTGCCGACGCCTTGGCCAGGCAGCCGCGCAAGCGCCACCTGCTGATCGCGTTCTGGTCGGGCGAAGAGCTCGGCCTGCTGGGCTCCGCCGCCTTTGTGTCCACGCCGCCCGTTGCGCTGGATCAGCTGTCGGCGTACCTCAACTTCGACATGGTGGGCCGCGTCAGCGACAACAAGCTCACGGTGCAGGCCACCGGCACGAGCGCGATGTGGCCGAAGCTGCTCGAGCAGGCGAACGTGGCCGCGGGCTTCGACCTGGTGCTGCAGGAGGATCCGTATCAGCCAACCGACGTCGGCAGCTTCAACACGGCGAGCGTCGCCTGCCTCACCTTCTTCACCGGCGCGCACCAGGAGTACCACAAGCCCAGCGACACCGCGGACAAGATCAACTACGAGGATCTCGATCGAGTCGGGACCTTCGCCGCCGCCATCGCGAAGCGCCTGCTCGACGGCGACCAGGTGCCGCAGTTCACGAAGGTGGAACAGAAGACCGAGACCGGCGGCCGCGCCGGCCTGCGCCTGTTCACGGGCACGATTCCCGACTACGCGTCAGACGTGAAGGGGCTGCTGCTCGGCGGCGTAATCGGCGGCGGCCCCGCCGAGCAGGCCGGGCTGGCGAAGGGCGACGTGATTGTCGAGATTGCCGGGCAGTCGATCACCAACATCTACGACTACACCTACGCGCTGGAGCTGCTGAAGATCGGCCAGCCGGCCAAGGTGGTCTACCTGCGCGGCGGTCAGAAGCAGGAAACCACCCTGACGCCCGCCGCGCGTAAATGAGCGACTTCGTGACGGTGGGGCGAGTGGCGGACTTTCGTCCCGGCGGCACGATGGTGGTGGTCAACGGCCGCCACGTGGCGCTCTTCCGGGTCGGCAGCGAGTTCTACGCCCTCGACAATCTCTGCCTGCACAAGGCGGGGCCGTTGTGCGAAGGCGAGATCGAAAACGGTGTGGTCACGTGCCCGTGGCACGGTTGGTCGTATCAGATCAAGACGGGCACGCTTGTGCAGGACCCGCGGGTCGGCGTGTCGGCGCACGACGTGACCATCACTGGAGACGTCGTGGCCGTGCGCCTGACGGACTAACCCCGACAGTTCATCTACTTTTTCTTGCCCGTGAAGTCCGCCTGGCCCATCCCGAAGTCCATCATGCCCTTCATTTCGGCACCGTTGACCTCGGCGCTGACCTTGATGTCGAGGTTGCCCTGAGGCGTGCTCACGCTGAACGCGAGCGCCATGGTCGTGCCCGTCATGGTGCCGGCGACCGCCGTTTCACCCTGCGGGCTCGAGAGCGTGCCGCTGACCTTGTCGCCCTCCTGCTTGAGCGCCGCGGTGGCGGAGATGGGTCCTTCGGGCCCGTTGATCGAAAGGTCCCAGCTACCCGAGACGTCGTTTTGCGCGCGGAGCGCGGCGGTGAATCCGAGTCCGAGGACCAAGGCGACGGCGAGTATTCGTGACATCAGACTGCCTCCTGATTGGACCTGGAAGAGTAGCACGGTCGAGTCAACCCGGCCGGTCCAGCCTATTTCTCCTCTCGGAACCCCGCCGGAAGCGCCACGGCCGCCGTGTCGACGTCGCGGGTGAGCTTCAGCATTTCGACGGTGGTCGTCAGGATCGTGGCGGTGGCCTTGGCCGGCTCGTCTTTGGTCACCGCCTTCTTCGCGATCCCTCCGAGCATGCCGCCGAGGCCGCGGCGCGGGCTGGAGCCGCCGCTGGCTTTCTGTTCCTCGGCAACCTGGCCCGCCGGCTTCACTGCTTCCATCGTGACGGTCGTCAGGATGGCGGTGCCTTCGACCTTGCCGCCCTCGGCGCGCATCTTGTCGAGGGCGGGCTTGATCTGCGGATACATGGCCATCGCCATCGCCATGTCCTGCTCGGAGGCGCCGGCCACCATCGGGCCGTAGAGCTTCTGCGCGTAGCGCAGGTCGAAGTCCTGAAGGTCCTTGGTCGACGGCGCGTTCGGCGCGAGCCACATGTCGCTGGTCATGACGAGGCCGCCGGCCTGCTCCAGGGTCTTGCCTTTCTCGCGCACCGTGATGGTGACCACGGTTTGCCTGGTGTCGAAGCCGTTGATCGACTTGGCGGCGCCGGTGTTCTTGATGTCGAAGTCGACCTCGACTTCCTTGGCATTTGGGTCCTTCTCGGCCGGCCGCGACGGCTCCGCGCGCGCCTGCTCCCGCTTGGCCGACGCTTCGGCGTCGCGCCGGGCTTCCTCCATCCGCCGGCGCAGCTCGGCGAAGGTGGTGACCTTGTAGGTCTTCTTCTTGATGTCGAGGTCGTAGACCTTTTCCTCGGCCAGGTCGATGATCTGGCCGCTCGAGTCCGACATGGTGGCCTTGCGATCGCCCTTCACGGCGACGACCGAGGTCACGCCGTCGCGCGCGCCCTTGCCGCCGAACATGTTGACGAGCTTGCCGATGGCGCCGCCAAGCTGGAACTTCACCCGTTGGTCGGTGCGGACATCAGCCCTGAGCTGAGCGGTGCCGGCAATCCCGAGTATGAGAACAACGGACAAACAGATGCGATTCATCATGGGGTTGATCATATCCGGGGTTAGTTCAAAGTTGGAAGTTCACAGTTCAAAGTTCAAGTTCAAAGTTCAGTTTTAAGTTCAAAGTTTCGGAGCGCACCGTACCTGGAAACTGCAACAGTCCTTTGGGAGATCGATCGCGTTTCCTGCGATCGTGCTGACGATGACCCGCGTGTTTTCGCAGAAAGTCGAGCGGCCCGTGGGTTGCAGCAGAAGCCCGCATGACACAACCCTCCGATGCGCGCAAGCGAACCCTCGCGCTGCAGGCTCGAGCCCTGCGGTTTAGTACCGGCGTCAGCAGTCTCTGTCCCAAGAAGTTCAGCGACCTCCCCAGTAGCGTTGTCTGGGGACAACTGGTGCGGGCGGCTGACTCGGTCTCCAATAATCTCCTCGAAGCGGACGACGCGTCGAGCACGGCGGACTTCGTGCACAAGATGAAGTTGACGTTGCGCGAGACCAAGGAGTCGAAACTGTGCCTCGCTAAGCTCCGACTTGGCTCACTCGATGGCTCGGGACAATCGGGCGATCTCGAACGCGAAGCCGGCGAACTCTCGGCCATATTCGCCGCGATCGTGATCAACGTCTCCAAACGGCTGGAGCGCCAGGGAAACAAACGCGGTGCGAACCAAACTTGACACTGGAACTTTGAACTTCAACCTTGAACTCTGAACTTGGAACTTTGAACTAACAACCGTCAGTAAGCAGCCAGCAGCCGCGCCGCGTTGTGGATTTCGGCTTCGCTGACGAGGAAAAACTCTTCGAGCGGCGGTGAATAGGGCACGGGTGTGTCGAGCGCGCCGAGGATGCGCACCGGCGCGTCGAGCGACTCGAACGCCTCTTCCTGGATGATCGCCGCCAGGCTTTCGCCGATCCCTCCCGTCCGCGAATCTTCGTGGACGATCAACACGCGATTGCAGTGGCGGGTCACCGCGAGCACCGCCGCCTTGTCGAGCGGGGCGAGGCTACGCAGGTCGAGCACGGCGGCCTCGATGCCCTCGGCCGACAGCTGCTCGGCAACGCGCAGGCAGTAGTGCACGTAGGCGCCGTAGGAAATGATCGCCAGATCGGATCCGGCGCGCCGGAGCGCGGCTGTCCCGAGCTTCACCGGAGCCGGCGGATCGACGGGCAGCACCTGCTTCACGCGCGGATCGCGATAGAGCGCAATGTGCTCGTAGTACAGCACCGGATCCGGATCGGCGACGGCGGCCGCCATCAGCGCGCGCGCATCCTCGGGCGTGGACGGGACGACGATCTTCAGGCCGGGCGTGCGATAGAACCACGGCTCGGTGTTCTGGCTGTGGTACGGCCCGGCGTGCCGCAGCCCGCCCCACGGCATGCGCACCACGATCGGCACGCTGCCGCCCCATCGATAGCGGATCTTGGCGGCGTTGTTCACCAGCTGGTTGAAGCCGGTGGCGACGAAGTCGTTGAACTGCATCTCGCCGATCGGGCGCTGGCCGGCGAGGGCGGCGCCGACGCAGACGCCGAGCACCGCGCCCTCGGCCAGCGGCGAGTTGCGGATGCGATCGCTAAACTGCTTCAACAGCGGCCGTAGCAGCAGGAAGGCGTTGCCGTACTGGCCGCCGACGTCTTCGCCGTAGACGAACACGCGCGGGTCGGCGCCGAGGGCGTCGCCCACGCCCATCATCACGGCCTCGAGGAAGGTGTTGCCCTTCTTGTCGAAGGGCGACCCGGGATCGAGCGGCGGCAGCGCCGCGCCGAGCGGCTGCGCCAGCCGGCGCGCGGGATCGAGCAGGTTGACGCGGGTCCGCGGCGCTTCGTCCTTGAACACGCCGGCGCCCGCCTGCTCGGGCTTCGGCCAGGGGGACTGGATCACGAGCTGCGCCTGCCGATCGACGAGGTCGTCGGCCCAGGTCTTCATCACGTCGAGATCGCCGGCGGCGATCACCCCTTCGGCTTCGAGGCGGCGGGCGTACATCGGGATCGGATCGCGCTTCGCCCAGTACTCGTACTGCTCGCGATTGGCGTAGCCGGTGTCGAAGAGCTGGTGGTACTCCCACGACGGCGGCTGGTCCTTGCCGAGGTACAGCATGTCGTCGTGATGCGCGTGGCCGCACATGCGCATGGCCACCACCTCGATCAGCGTCGGGCCGTCGCCGGCGCGCGCCCGCTCGGCGGCCCAGGCGAACGCGGCCGCCACTTCATCCGGATCCGTGCCGTCGATGGTGATGCCGGGCATGCCGTAGCCGGCGGCCTTCTCGGCGAAGACGCGCGCCGCCGAATTCTCGCGGACCGGCGTCGACAGCGCCATCTGGTTGTTCTGCAGGCAGAAGATCGCCGGCAGCTTCGCCGCGGCGCAGACGTTGATCGCCTCGTGCCACTCGCCGAGCGAGGAGCCGCCCTCGCCGATGAACGACAGCGCCACGCGGTCGCTGCGCTCGAGCGCAAACGCCATCGCCATGCCGGCCATCGTCAGCGAGCCGACGGCCAGCGGCGCGGCCGCTGGCAGCACGCCCCACTCGAAATCGCCGGTGTGCAGGTCCTTGCCGTCCATCGGCGGCCCGGCCTTGCCCATCTGCGCGCGCAGGATCATCCCGACCGCGGCCTCGTCGTGGCGCATCGCCAGCGTCATGCCGAGGTCGCGGATCACCGGCGCGAGCACGTCGCCGCCCCAGCCGCCGTCGCGCTTGCGGTAGTTGGCGCCGCGATGCAGCCGGATGGCGCCGGCGTAGATCGCCTCCTGCCCGAGCGATCGGAAACCCTTGCCCTGGAACGCCATGTCGCCCCAGCGGACCTCGCCGCCCATGAAGAACTGCTTCAGGCGATTGTCGACACTGCGGGTCAGGCACATCCCCTTGAGGATCTCGCGGCGCTCGGCCTTGGTGAGCGACGCCTCGATGGCGGCCCGCCGCAGGAAGCCGTCGCAGGCGTCGACCAGTTCGGCGCGCGCCTGCTCGAGGCGCTTGATCGCGGAGGTGCCCGGCGTGGTGTCGGCGATGCCTTCCGGGGCGGAGACCTGGTCGTAGAGCACCCTCGCCAGCGCGCGGCGGAAGGGGGTGCGCGCCGCATCGAGCTTGACGGCATCGCGGCCCTTGATGGCGCCCACACCGGAGCGCTCGAACACGCCGAGGGCGATCGGCAGCGCGAACGGGTAGCGCTCGGCGACAAAGGCGCCGAAGCGCGAGGCGAGGCCGGTCAGCTTGTTGAGGTCCGCCGTGCGTGGCATGGCTCACTCATTGTATGCGCCCCCCGGCGGCCGACGGTTGACGGGGCGCCTCAATCCATATGACCATAGTGGTCATATGAAGAGGACCACCAGCGTCGTTGACCTGAAAGCCCGCCTGAGCGAGCACTTGCGCCTGGTCAAGTCGGGACACGAGCTCGTCATCACCGAGCGCGGCGTGCCCGTGGCGCGGGTGGTGCCGCTCGATGAGGGCGAGCGGAAATCCACCCGCCGTCTTCGCCTCACCCGCGCCGGCCTCCTGAAGCCCGGCCGCGGTAAGCTGCCAGCCCTCCTCAAGAAGGCGCCGTCGGGCCCGAGCTCTGGCGTCCTCGCCGCCCTCCTCTCGGAGCGCGGCGATGGCACGACGGATCGCTGATGTTCTGGGACAGCTCCGCGCTGGTGCCGATCCTGTTGCCCGAAACGGCCTCCGAGACCCTGACCCGCCTGCTGGCCGAAGACCCGGAGCCGGTCATCTGGTGGGCCACGCCGCTCGAGTGCCAGTCCGCCATTCAGCGCCGCCACCGGGAAAGCCCCCTGCCCCGGGCACAGGTCGCGGCCACCACCGAGCGCCTGCGCGAATTGGTCCGCCACGCCGACAGCATTGCGCCCACCGACGAGGTGCGGAGACGGGCCGCACGCCTCCTGTCGTTTCATCCGTTGCGCGCCGCCGACGCGCTGCAGCTCGCGGCGGCGCTGGTGTGGTGCGAAGAGCAGCCACACGGCGAGTCGTTTGTCACGTTGGACGATCGGCTACGGGACGCGGCGCTGAAAGAAGGCTTCACGACGCTTCCCGCGTGAGGCCGGTTACCCGCGGCCACGCAACCGGAGCGCCCGGACCGCATCAACCACAATCGGCGGCACGATCTTCCGCACCCAGTGGCGCGCGCCCTTCGGCGTCGCCGACGCCATGGCCGCTCCGGCGGATGGTTGAACGCGTGCCGGCGCCGCGACCTGACTCAGGTCGGTCGGAATCCTGATGGCCGGGCCGCAGAAAATGTACGAGCCGCGCGATTCGGTGCTCTCCCGAATCGCTGGAGGGATTTCGATCGCCGTGTAATCGTGGAACGCGAACAGGTTGATCCAGAACCTCGCCGGCTGTTCGTTGGTGTGGTGGTAATGCGCCTCGTTGGTCCCGGGCGCCTCGAACGAAAACCAGATGACGTCGGCGTGATCGACCAGCGTCTGGACGAGCTGCCCGGCAAACGGGCACTCGATGTGTTCGGCGACTTCCGTGCACGTCGCGACCTGGAACCGGCGGACGAGCGCGAGGGGCCGGCGCAGGTCATGGCGAATCAGCCGATCGGCGGGCACGCCGCGCGCCAGCGTCCGGGCGATCCCGGCACGCGTGCCTTCGATCGCCACCACGTCGAGCCCGCGATCGAGGAAGCCTTTCGTGAACCACCCGCCGCCGCAGCCGGCCTCGAGGACTTCGCCGATGGGCGCTCCCGTGAGCCGCTGACCGTATGCGAGCACCGCATCAACGTACGCCTGCACCGCAGCCGGGCCGACATGATCGGTGCGAAAGTAGTTCTCCTCGTAGAAGCCGTCGAGATCGAACAGCTCGAAGGCATGGGGAAACGCCGGGTCGAACCACCAGTGCTGCCGGTTCCGCAGATACCCGGTGTCGGCCCCGGATCGATCCCATACGTCGACGCGCGTCGTGCCCAAAGCGGCCTACCTGGCCGTCGTGGCCGGGCGCACCGTCGGGTAGGTGATGCCCAGCTGCGCCTTCATCTGGTCCACGTAGGTCTTGTACGTCGCCGGGTCGTAGTAGTACTTCCTCATCTCCGCCCGGTACCTGTCCATGATGTTCCGGTTCAGCCACACCGCCGGCTGATCCTGCGGGCGGATGAGCGGCGTGTACTTCCGCTGCTTGAGCTGCACGTTGTCGAAGTAGCCGCGCGCCTGCGTGACCAGCTCCGGCCGCGTCACCAGGTCGATCACCGTCATCGCCTGCGCGCGGGCGCCGGCGTTGACGCCCTTGTGCGCGATCGGCGTGGCCATCGGGATCGCGTTCGCCCAGTTGTGGCCGGGGCCGGCCTGGAAGTTCGACGGGAAGCTCAGCGACACCGTCGGCACGTTCCACGAGATGTCGCCGATGTCATCCGATCCGCCGCCCCGCTTGTCGTCGTCCGGAATCGCTTCGCGGCCGCGCAGCTCGGGGATCTTCTTCGCCATCCCGTTCTCGGCCACCTTCATCTCGCGCTGGGTGCCCTTGGCGAGCGCCTCGTCCGCCTCGGACCACGCGGGCAGGCCGACCGACTGGATGTTCGTGTAGAGCGTTTCGGCCAGCGTCCTGTTCATGTGCGAGGGCCACGCGGTGCCGAGCACGCGCGAGGTCCACGTCGTGTTGGTCATCAGACCGGCGCCGTCCGCCATCTTGTCGCCGATTTCCCAGAGGCTCTTGACGCCCTCGTAGGTGGTCTCGCGGAAGTAGAACCAGATGCCCGCGTTTCTCGGCACCACGTTCGGCTGGTCGCCGCCGTTGGTGATCACCGAGTGCGAGCGCTGCTGCAGCCGCAGGTGCTCGCGGCGGTACTGCCAGCCCGCGCTCATCAACTCCACCGCGTCGAGCGCCGATCGGCCGCGCCACGGCGCGCCGGCGCTGTGCGCCGTTTCACCGGCAAACGTGTACTCGACCGAGACCAGGCCGTTGCCGCTGCTGTCGCCCCACGACGTCGACAGGTTGGAGCCGACGTGGTTGTAGAGCACGACGTCGACGTCCTTGAACAGGCCGGCGCGCACGTAGTACGCCTTCGTGCCGACGAGCTCTTCGGCCACGCCGGGCCAGATGACGAGCGTGCCGGGCAGCTTCTCGCGTTCCATCACGCGCTTGGCGGCGATGGCCGCGACGATGTTGAGGGGTGTGCCGGAGTTGTGGCCTTCGCCATGGCCGGGCGCGCCCTCGATCATCGGATCGTGGTACGCCACGCCGGGCTTCTGCGACGCCTGCGGGATGCAGTCGATGTCGGAGCCAAGGGCGATCACCGGCTTGCCGGATCCCCACCTGGCGACCCACGCGGTGGGAATGCCGGCCACGCCGTCCTGGACGGTGAAGCCGTTGTCGCGGAGGATCTTGCCGAGATACCTCTGCGTCTCGAATTCCTGGAAGCCGAGCTCGCCGAAGCTGAAGATCATGTCGGTCATCTGCTGGCCCATGTCGTACATGGCCGGGGACTGGATGTCGGCAGACACGGCCTGCTTGAGCTTCATCACCCGCGCGTCGGCGGGCGGCACGGTCATGGCGGCCGCGGGCGGCGGCGGCGCCGAGGGTCGTTGTGCGTGCGGGACGGCGACGAGCGTGGCCATCAGCGCCGAGCCGGCGATCCATCCGATCGATGTCTTCATAAAGCACTCCTGATGCGGATTATATGCGCGCGACGGTGAACGGGAATCGTCCGCCGCGAGCGCCCCGAACGGCGTGGAGACCTGCTACTCTCACCATATGCCGCAACGACTGACGATTGCCGCCGTGCTGGTTGGAATCCTGGGCGCCGTGTCTACGGGGATCGACGCGCAAGGCGATCTCCTGCAGCGGGCCAGGGCCCTTCACAAACAGGTGCCGCTCATCGACGGGCACAACGATTACCCGTGGGCGCTGCGCAGCGTGGATCCGGGCCGCGACCTGGCGACAGCCGACATCACCCGGCCCGTGCCGTCGCTGATGACCGACATTCCGCGCCTGCGCCAGGGCGGCGTCGGCGGGCAGTTCTGGTCGGTCTACGTGCCGTCGACCATGCAGGGCAAGGAAGCCGTCCGCGCCACGCTCGAGCAGATCGACATCGTCCACCGCATGACCAGGCGGTGGCCCGAGACCTTCGAGCTGGCGCTCACGGCGGCCGATGTGGAGCGCGCCTTCAAGGCCGGCCGCATCGGCTCGCTCATCGGCATGGAGGGTGGGCACTCGATCGACAGCTCGCTGGCCACATTGCGGATGATGTACGCGCTCGGCGCCCGCTACATGACGATCACCCATTCGGCCAACCTGCCCTGGGCGGATGCGAGCACGGACACGCCCGTGCTCGGCGGCCTGTCGAAGTTCGGCGAGGAGGTGATCCGCGAGATGAACCGCATGGGGATGCTCGTCGACCTCAGCCACGTGTCGGCCGACACGATGGCAGACGCGATCAGGGTCAGCGCGGCGCCCGTCATCTTCTCGCACTCCTCGGCCCGGGCGATCTGCAACGTGCCGCGCAACGTGCCCGACACCGTGCTGCAGATGGTCGCCAAGAACGGCGGCGTGGTGATGGTGACGTTCGTGCCCGGTTTCATCTCACAGGCCGTGGCCGACTACGACGCGCGGCTGACCACGCAGAGGCAGATGCTGCGGTCGGAGTTCCCGAACAACGAGGCCTACGTCAACGTCGGCCTGGAGCGCTGGCGGGCGCAGAACCCGGAGCCGAAAGCCACGCTGTCGCAGGCCGCCGACCACATCGATCACATGCGCAAGGTCGCCGGCATCGATCACATCGGTCTGGGCGGCGACTTCGACGGCATCACGGCCGTCGTCGTCGGCCTGGAAGACGTGTCGACCTACCCGGCGCTGACGGCGGAACTGCTGAAGCGCGGCTACAAAGACGACGACATCAGGAAGATCCTTGGGCTGAACGTGCTGCGCGTGATGAAGCACGCCGAGAAGGTCGCCGCCGGGCTGCAGAGGACGCGGCAGCCATCGGCCGCGACGATCGAGCAACTGGACGTCAAATAACACCCGTCACGTACGCCAGCCACGGAGGACACCCGCTCCCGTCAATAGACAAACGGAATGATTCGCCAGGTGACGGCGAGGCGTTTCTTGTAGTCCTCGGCGAGCGGGCCGGCCGCCAGGCGGCGTTCTTCCTCCGCCGCAGACAGGAGGTAACAGGTGGTCATGAACAGCGCCGTGATCAGGAGCACCACGCTGTGCACGGCCACCGGGGCGGCGAACCAGGCGAGCGAATACGACAGGTAGATCGGATGCCGGATCACGCGGTACGGCCCGGTGCTCAGGATGCGATCGCAGCGCGGCTCGTAGACAAACGTCCGCGTCATCGGCGTGCGCCTGGCGGCTTCAATCGCGTTGAGGAACAACCCGAGCGAGAGGGCGTACATCGCGATCCCGATCGCCGCCCAGTTGTCGCCGGCCGATGGCAGCACGAGCAGGCCGAGTCCGTGCACCAGGCCGATGACGACGCTGAGGTCCTGGAACAACCGCTGCGGCTTGGTCAGCCGGGGCGGCTGGACGAAGAAGTTCTGCAGCGCGACCGCAAAGACGATCAGCGTGGACCCTCCGGCGATCGCCAGGATCCACTCGAGTAGGGTGTCTGGAATCTGCGTCAAACAGTCCGGATTATACGGTGGTGGAATCGTGATCGAATTCTCTGCAGCTCAGACCGATGTGTCTGTTATTGTCATTTAAAGTCGTATAATAGTGAGCCGGCAATCGAGCGCTGGAGCCGATAACAGGGGGAGATGAGAAGACTCATCGCGTTCATCCGAACGTTCCGGAAGGCCCGCCGCCTGGGCTTCACCGCGCTCGACGCCTGGCGCGCCGCGCGGGTGAACTCGCGCACCGCGGCGTAGACGCTAGCTGATCCGCCCTCGCTCACTCTTCCTGAAAAGATAGAAGCCCGCCAGCACCGGGTTCCAACTCAACGCCGCAGTCGACAGGTCGACGATCTTCGTGCCGTTGTCGTCGACATTGCGGACGTCGCCACTGCCGTCCTTGTGCGACCACGCGCCGGTGCGATCGAGGCGCATGCAATGAAAATCCCTGACGCTGCCATTCGGGCTCGTCCGCAGCAACACTGCAACGTAGTGGCTCCCCACGGCCGGACACGCATCGGGCAGCTCCATCCCGAGCGGCTCCAGCTTGTCATCTTCGATCGCCGCCCTGAGCTTGGCCATCGTGAGCGGGCGTCTGATGTTCGGCGTGCCGGGAATGGCTTGCCGCGTCGGCACCTTGTTCACGACATTGGTCGCGTAGTTGTAGCAGTTGTTGGTGAGGCGGAATTGCTGAAACGTGCTGGCCCTGCCTCGATACGACAGAACGCGCGCGCACTTGAGCTTACGCGGCACCGTCTTGAGGCCCTCGATCGCCGCTTCGTGACCCGGGTCGATGACCTGCTCGTACGACATGCCTTCGAGCACCTCGGCGACAAGCACCTTGGGCACCGTTTCGAACATGCGCTTTTCGATAGCCTTCTGCGTATCGCGCCGCACCCGTCCGCTGCGCACGTCGAGCACCAGGTCGCCAAAGATTTCGAACACCAGGTGTTTCTTGTCTTCTTCGAAATCGATGCTGATCCCGCGATATCCCGACCGCGGCCGCCCGAGCGGTTCGTCGTAATCCTGAATCGGGTGGTAGCCGGGTCTTTCGAGCGGAAACTTTTCGAGAGCGGCCAGAATGTCCCGGGCCACGTCCTCGCCGACGGACCACTCGGGATTCGGCATTCCAGAGAACAGTTCGAGTACTACGGTCGCAATCATGTCGTCCCTCTTGTCGCAATTCGGCCCGGCCGGCCCTCATGGCCAGCCGCTCTGGTCCCAACACCGACGACGTACATGGCGCCCTCGCTGACACCGTCGATCCCGAGGACCGAGTCGACCTCGTGCTCTCGAAAAGCCATCGTGCTAAACGGCGCAAGGCCGAGCGCCGTGGCGGCAAGACAAAACGTCTGACCCAGGTGACCCGCGTCGATCAGGATCGCGCGATATGCGCGGCTGCTCGGGTACTTCCACATCGAGCGCGCGAAGACGGCCGACATGATCACGATGGCCGCGGCGTCCGCGAAGTACTGTTGATTGGCGAGCACCCGCACCAGCAACCCCTTCGACATCTTCCGCTTCAACGCCACCAGCCGGTGCCGTGCAGAATCGTAATGGTAGATGCCGGCCGAAAGCCCTTTGACGTTGGCGGCCAGCAGATACGCTTCGATCGGATGGCGCGCTCCTGCCGAAGGCGATGTCTTCAGCACGACGCGGCCCTGGCCCTTCACCGTGCCCCATCGCTGCACGCCGAACGTGGTCTGAAGCAGGGTCGCCATTTCAGGCAACCCGACTTTCGCGGCAGAAAAGTTGCGCCACGTTCGTCGTTCGCGCAGGACTCTTGTCAGGCCGCCCAGATCGCCGGCCGCCGGGAGCGTTGTTGCGCGCCCGGCGATGGCCTTGACCGGGGCCGGCGGAGGTGAATCCACCGCCTTGGCCCGCAGCTCTCGATCGTGTTGCCGGGGATCGGCGGGAAAGCGCGTGGCCTTCGTCCCGAAATGAAAGAACGCCGCCTCGGGCATCCATGTCGTCCACGGCCATGCCCCGTTGACGCCGGGTGCGATCACCTTCGCCCGGACGAGTTGCGCGAGGAGATCGTCAATCGCGGCCAACCCGCCGATCTCAGGGTGCGCGGCCGCGATCGCGGCCGCAGAGGTTCCGCCGTCAAGGCGCACCAGAACCGAGAGCGCCTCCGGACTGACGGCGAACCGTCTTCCGGAGACGCAGTCGGTACACACCAGTTCCGAACCTGCCCAGTGCATGACGAGTCCGGGCGAGCGCCGGTAGCGGGCGGGAGGCGCCGCCAGCTGCCGCCGAGTCTGCGCCGGCACCTAGAAGTACTCAGGATCGCAGTTCATGAACTGATCGAGGCAATCCATCGCGTTCATCTGCTTGATCGCGCCGCCAACAAAGCGTTTGGCGCTCTTGGCGCCGGCGAGATTGAAGCGGTTCGACGCGAGGATTGCCTTGTTGCCCGACTTCTTGGCGGCGGCCACTTTCTTTGTGCCGACAGCAATGCTGCGTTCCGCTTCCGCCTGAGCGGCCTGGAGCGCGCGGGTCAACGCCTTCCGACCCAGGTTGAACTTCACCTTCTTCTCGCGTTTCGGCTTGCCTTTTGGCGTCTTCGACATGCTTGCACTCCTCGAGTCCACACAGATCCAGTCTGGGCGTGGCGCAACGGTGCGGGGGCGCTGCGCTGCCTTACGGTCGAAGGTTCATCCGGGCCAGAAGCGTGTCGTATCGCGGGTCGCCATGCAAAGCGTCGACCCGGGGGTCGACGGCAATCCACAGCATCGCGGCCTCGCGCTGATCGGCCGCCCGCTCGAGCAGGCGCAAGGCCTCGTCTCGGCGGCCCTGCGCAATCGCAATATAGGCGAGGTTGTCCAGACTGAACCGATCGCCTGCCTTGGCG
>MELE01000075.1:15850-15944 GCA_001768615.1 Acidobacteria bacterium RIFCSPLOWO2_12_FULL_67_14b
CGGGCCTCCACCGACCGGCCGGCGGCGGCGAACGCTCGAGCCAACTCCACGAGCCACGCAGAGTTACGGCTTTGCTCGAGCGCGCGCGTGATCT
>MELE01000076.1 GCA_001768615.1 Acidobacteria bacterium RIFCSPLOWO2_12_FULL_67_14b
ATGGTGATCGAAAAGGCGAAGCGCCTGGTCGAGCACAAGAAGGACGTCCTGATCCTCCTCGACTCGATCACGCGGCTGGCGCGCGCCTACAACACCGTGATCCCGGCGTCGGGTAAGGTGCTGTCGGGCGGCCTCGACAGCAACGCGCTGCAGAAGCCGAAGCGCTTCTTCGGCGCCGCCCGCAACATCGAGGAAGGCGGCTCGCTCACGATCATCGCCACCGCGCTGGTCGACACCGGCTCGCGCATGGACGATGTGATCTTCGAGGAGTTCAAGGGCACCGGCAACATGGAAATCCACCTGGATCGCAAGCTGTCGGACAAGCGCACCTTCCCGGCCATCGACATCCTCAAGAGCGGCACCCGCAAGGAAGAGCTGCTGATCCCGAAGGAAGACCTCAACCGCATCTGGGTACTGCGCAAGGTGCTGAACCCGCTCTCGCCGGTCGAGGCCATGGAACTGCTGCTCGACAAGATGGCAAAGACCAAGAACAACGCCGAGTTCCTCTCGGCGATGCAAAAGGGATAGTAGAGGCGGGCCTGTAGACCCGCCTGGAGACTTATGATCACCATCAAGGTTCGCGAAAACGGCTCGCTGCTGGTCGAGGGCGAGGACGTCAAGCTCGTCGACTGGACGGGCGCCGAGTACGTGGTGCCGAAGAAGCCGTTTGCGCTCTGCCGGTGCGGCCAGTCCAGGCAGAAGCCGTTCTGCGACAGCACCCACAAGACCTGCGGATTCGTCGCGAGCGAAGCCGCGCCGGGACCGAGGGCGAACCCTCCAGACCCGGCGCCCACCGCCTAGCCTGGCGGGTCTGAAGACCCGCCTCTACGACGTGACGGTGGCCGCGGTGCCGTGCGTCGCCGACAGGATCCGGAACAGCACGCGGATGCCGGCAATGCCGATGTCGTCGCCGTCCTCGAGGCGGACGCGGCCGTGGGTCTTCTGGCCGCGGACCCACGTGCCATTGCGGCTGCCGCAGTCTTCGATCAACGCCGCGTCGCTTTCCACCGTGATGCGGGCGTGGTGTCTCGAGACGCGCGTCGAGTCGAGCCGCAGCGCGCAGTCGCGCGACCGCCCGATCAGGTTCTCCCCGCGAATCAGTGCGATTTCACGGCCGTCGTACACCAGGCGGAACGGCGTCTCGCCCGGGAGGTCGGCGCTGTCGATCTGGAAGGCGTAGCCGAACCCGTGCACCGTCCGCACGAACCGCGGCGTGCGCGCCGACTCGCCGAGCGCGGTCCGTAATTCGAACACCAAGGTCGTGAGGCTCACGTCCGACACGAACGTGTCGGGCCACAGGGCCTCGTGGATCTCCTTCTTCGCCACGGCGTCCGGCCGCTTCGAGGAGAGCAGCGCCAGCAGATCGACGGTCTTGGCCGTCAAGTGCACGGCCTCGCCGTGACGCGTGAGCAGGCGGGCGCCGGCATCGAAGACAAACTCGCCAAACGTCAACATGGCAGCGTACGCACGCTAGGCACCGTAGGCACTGTACGCACCGTACGCACCCTAAAGGGTCGGGACCATCCACGGCACGACGTAGGCCTGCAGCATCGCCAGCAGGCCCATCAGGCCCGTGAGCGCGAGGCTGTGGAAGATCACCTTCGCGAAAATCTCGCCCTCGCGTCCCACCGCGCCCACGCCCGCCGCGCCGACCGACAGGTTCTGCGGGCTGATCATCTTGCCCATCACGCCGGCCGAGCTGTTGGTCGCCCCCATCAGGATGGGGTCGAGGCCCGACACTTTGGCGGTCGTCGCCTGCAGGGGACCGAAGAGCGTGTTCGACGAGGTGTCGCTGCCGGTCAGGAACACGCCGAGCATGCCCAGCCACGCCGAGAAGAAGGGGAACAGCCAGCCGGTTTGCGCCAGCGCCAGCGCCATCGACGAGGTCATGCCGGAGTAGTTCATGACGGTCGCGATCGACAGGATGAAGGCGATGGTCACGATCGGCAGCCGCAGTTGCGCCGCCGTCTTTCGGAATGCGACGCCCAGCATGCCGGCCCGGGCACCCGCCGCCAGCATCGGCACGAACGCGATGAAGGTGGCAAACAGCACCAGCGTGCCGGCGGTGGCCAGGAAGTCCAGCCGATAGGTCAGCGCGTACGGCGAAGTCGCGGCCACGACCGGCGGCTCGCGATGCGTGCGCGGCACGGGCTTGCCATCCACCATGTTGTAGGCGCCGGGCCAGTTGAATTCCCAGACAGGGAAGCGGAACCCCTGCGGATCGACCGCGGCCGGCTCGCCGATCCACGGCTCCGGACACAGCCGGTTGCCGATCTGGCCGCAGCGCAGCAGCGCCGTGACGTTGGCGGGCGGCGGCAGCTGCGACAGGCCGGCGAAGTTGCCGATCTGGCCGATCAGCACGGTGACGATCAGGATGCCGTAGGTGGCATACGCGCGCGACACGCGCGTGGGCGTGTCGCGGACCGTCTCCACAGGCACGTCGTGATCGCCGGCGTAGGCGTAGGCGTCGGCCGGCTGCCAGAACTTGAGCAGCAGGGCCACGGCCGCCAGCGAGAAGAGCGCCGCCAGCGTGTCGGTGAGCTCCGGGCCGACGAAGTTCGACACCACGAACTGGCCGATGGCGAAGGTGAGGCCCGCGGTGAGCACCGCGGGGAAGACCGCCATCATGCGTCCCCAGCCGGCGTAGAGGACGACCAGGTAGGCGGGGATGATCAGCGAGAAGAAGGGGAGCTGGCGGCCGACCATGGCCGACAGCGCGCGCGTCGTGGTCTGCGTGTCGTGGCCGAGCATCGGCGCCAGCAGGCCGCCGAGCGTGGTCACGGGAATGCCCAGCGAGCCGAACGCGACCGGCGCGGTGTTGGCGATGAGCGCGAGCACCGCCGCCATGATCGGCTCGAAGCCGAGGCCGGCGAGCATCGACGCGGTGATCGCGACCGGCGCGCCGAAGCCGGCGATGCCTTCGATCAGCGCGCCGAAGCAGAACGCCACCAGCAGGATCTGGATGCGCCGATCGGTCGTCAGCCGCGCCAGCGATCGGCGGATGACGTCGAAGTCGCCGCTTTCGACCGACAGGTTGTAGAACATCACGGAGCTGAAGACGATCCAGCAGATCGGCCAGAGGCCGAACGCCATGCCGTGCGTGGCGGCGGCGACGGTCAGGCCGAGAGGCATGCCCCAGACCAGCCATGCCAGCAGGAAGGCGCTGGCGGCGCCGGCGATCGCCGACTTCCAGGGCGCAATGCGCAGCACGGCCAGGCAGATGGCCAGCAGGATGGGCGGAATCGAGGCGACGAAGGCCGACAGCAGCACGCTGCCTACCGGGCTGTAGGTCTGGTGAAAGAGTTCGGCCAAAAGGGGAGCCTCCGGCCGCTTACTATACGAGATGTTCAGTGTTCCCGCAGCGCCGTCGTCGGATCGAGCCTGGCCGCCCGGCGCGCGGGAAGGTAGGCCGCCAGCAGGGCCGCGGTCGCCAGCACCGCCACGATCGCGATCAACTGGAGAATGCTGGTCGACACCAGGCCGAACATCACCGACTGCATCACGCGCCCGAGACCCAGCGACAGCACGCCCCCGATCAACGTCCCGGCCACCGTGATCTTCACCGCATGGCCGGTCGTCAGGCGGACCACCTGCCAGCGGCCGGCGCCGAGCGCCATCCGCACGCCGATCTCCTGCGTCCGCTGGCTGGTGAGGTACGACATCAGGCTGTAGATGCCCATCAGCGCCAGCGCCAGCGCGATGATCGCCACCACGCCCAGGGCGTTGGCGATGAACGAGAAGCCGCCGACGCGGTCCTCGACCAGATCCTCGAGCGTCGTCAACGACGCAATCGGCTGATCGGGATCGGCGGCGGCAACGGCGCGGCGCAAGTCGCCGGCCAGCGCGTCGGGGTCGCCTACCGTCCTCAGCGTGAACGCCACCGCAAACGGCGCGTCCTGCGTGAACGGCAGATAGACGGTGTGGTCCCGCTGCTGCGTGAACCAGTTGTGGATCACGTCGCCCGTCACGCCAGTGACGGTGACCCAGCCACCGTCGAGGGAGAGCTTGAATCGCCGGCCGATCGGATCCTGGCCCGGCCAGTACTGCCGTGCGAGGCTGGCGCTGACCATCGCCACGGGCGTGGACCCGGGCCGGTCGCGATCGTCGAATTGCCGTCCGGCGACGAGCGGGATCCGCATCACGCCGAAGTAGCCGGCCGACGAGCGGCGGAAGTTGACCAGGCGCGCCTCGTCTTCGCGCAGGTCCTGTCCCTCGGGCCAGAACCGCCGCATCTGGTTGGCCGGGCCGTAGGGAATGTGGCTCGTGATGCCCGACCCGGTCACGGCCGGAATCTGGCTGACCCCGTCGGTCACGCGCGTGATGAACCGGCGTCGCGTCTCGGCCGCCGCGTAGGCCCGTTCCGGCAACACGAGTTGCGCGACCAGGACGTTGTGCTTGTCGAACCCGAGCACGCCATTGGTGAAGCGATCGGCGGCGGTGAGGACCAGCCCGGATCCGAAGAGCAACGCCAGCGCCAGCGCGACCTGCGACGTCGCCAGCACGCTGCGTAACCGCCGCCGGCCGCGCGCCGGTGTCTGGGTGCGGCCGGACTGTCGCAGGCTCTCTGAAACGTCGGACCGCATCGCCTGCAGCGCCGGCACCATCGCGAAGATGAGCGTGGCCGTGGTGCCGAGCAGCGCCGTCAGCGCCAGCAGCCGGACGTCGAACTGGATGAACTCGAACCCCGGGATGAACCGGATCACCGATTCGGGAATGGCCCGCCGGGACATCCCCAGTCCCGCGACCGCGAGCGGAATCGACGCGCCGCAGGCCAGGGCGGAGAGCATCAGCCCTTCGATCAGCGTCTGACCGAACAGGCGCGACCGGCTCGCGCCGAGCGCCAGCCGGACGGCATACTCCTGCGAACGTTCGGTCCCGCGCGCCATCAGGAGGTTCGCGATGTTGGCGCAGGCAATCAACAACAGGAGCCCTGCCGCCACCTGCCACACCGCCATCAGCGGGCCCGCGCCCGGGTCGGCCATGCCCGCCGTGAAACTCACGACCGTCGCCGCGCGATTCGCGTTGGTGTCGGGGTGGTCGCGGCGCTGCCCATCGACCACCGCGGCGATCTCGGCGCGCGCGCCCTCGAGCGTGGCGCCGCCGGCCAGCCGCCCGATCACCGACAGGTCGGTGGTCGACCCGTGATCCTGCCATTGGGCCGCGTCGTAGGCGATCGGCGCCCACGCCTCCGCGCCCAGCGGCACCTGGAACCCCTCGGGCGCCACGCCGACGACTTCGTACGGCTCGCCATCCAGCCGGATGCTCGATCCGACGATGCCGGGATCGGCGGCAAACCGCCGCGTCCACAGCGTGTGCGACAGGACAACCCGGCGGTGGCGTCCCGGCTGGGCTTCCTCGTCGAGGAACTCGCGGCCGAGCGCGGGCGTGACGCCCAGAGTCGAGAAGAACCCTGGCGTGACCCGGAAGCCGGGCACCTGCTCGGGAATGTCGACGCCAGACAGGTTGGCATCCCACCACTCGTACGCGGCCCACTGCCGCACGGTCTTCGACTCGCCCTGCCAGTCGCGATAGTCTCCGCGCGCCACCGAGTCGCGATCGAGCAGCCGCTGAACCTCGTTGGCCGGATGCGACACCACGATCAGCAGGCGGTCGACATCGGGAAACCGGTACGGCCGGAGGACGATCGCGTCCATCAGGCTGTAGGTGGTGCTGTTGGCCGCCAGCGCCAGCGCCAGCGTCATGACGATGACGGCCGAGAGGGCCGGGCGCTGGGTGACCGAGCGCCAGGCATACAGGACATCGCGGGTCAGCCCGGCGGCCATCGACCCATCCGACTCGTGCGCAACCGCCGCGAACCAGCGGCGGGGCGGCGTGCCGCGCCGCAGCAGGCGATGCGCCCCGTAGCGGAAGGCGACGGCCAGGCCCTGCCGCCGGTGCCAGCGCCGGGCGCCATCGACCCCGATCCGCCCGACGAGCTTCGCGTGTTCCTCGCGCAGGTCGCCGATGACGCCATCACGCCATTCCGGATCCCGCACGACGAAGGCGAGCACGCGTTCCGCGAGGCGCGATGGGGCTGTGGTCATGAACGCTCCAGGATCGTTTCAAGGCCCCTGGCCATGCTGGCCAGGGCGCCGTGGGTGGCCCTGATGGCCTTGAGTCCCGAGGCCGTAACGGTGAAGTAGCGGCGGGCCTTGCCGCCGCGTTCGTCGGTGGAGTCGCCCATGCGCGAGCGCAGGCAGCCCTTGCCCTCGAGACGGTCCAGGGCGGTGTAGAGCGCGCCGCGCGCCACGGGCCGGCCGGTCCGCGCTTCGATCAGCTCGCGGATCGGCACCGCATAGCCCTCCTGATCGAGGTGCAGCGTGGCCAGCAGGACGGCGTATTCGAATTCTCCGAGGTAAATGGCTGCCATGACTGCAATGCAGGCTATATCAATGCCTGCAATGTAGTCAATGATCCGCCTTCGCGGCCGAAGGCCGCTTCGGCGGGACCTCGCCGAAGCTCGCCTGATTTTCTGCGCGAGCGAAGGCGGGCGGGTTCAGGGGTTCAGAAGTTCAACGGTTCAGGGGTTCGGGGGTCGGTTCAGGCGCGGGTTCCGGACCGCGCTCGGGATGAGCGGCCATTAACTCGCGCAGCTCGTCGCCTTCCATCACCTCTTTCTCGAGCAGCCGGCGGGTCACCCGTTCGAGCACGTCCCGGCGATCCCGCAGGATCCGGCGGGCTTCGTTGTGCGCGCCCGTGATGATCTGCTTCACTTCGTCGTCGATGAGCCGGGCGGTGTCGTCGCTGTAGAGGCCCCGCTCGGTGGGCAAGCCGAGGTCGAGGTACCGGCCCCGGCGGTTCTGGTCGAAATTGATCGTGCCGAGCCGCTCGCTCATACCCCATTCGGTCACCATCGAGCGGGCCAGGTCGGTCACGCGCTGCAGGTCGTTTTGCGCACCGGTCGAGATTTCGCCGAGGGCGATCTCTTCGGCGGCCCGGCCGCCGAGCAGGATGGCGAGCTGAGCGAGCAGGTCACCCTTCTGCATCAGGTACTTGTCTTCGAGGGGCAGTTGCATCGTGTAGCCGAGCGCCCCGAAGCCCCGCGCCACGATCGAGATCTTGTGCACCGGATCCATGTTGGGCAGCACGCTCGCCACAATGGCGTGGCCCGACTCGTGATACGCGACGATCTCGCGCTCCTTCGTGTTCATCACGCGCTTCTTCTCGAGACCCGCGACGAGCCGGTCGATCGCCTCGTCGAAGTCGCGCATCTGCACGACCTCGGCGTCGCGGCGGGCCGCCAGCAGCGCGGCCTCGTTCACGAGGTTGGCGAGGTCGGCACCCGCAAAGCCGGCCGTCCGCGCCGCGACCTTGCGCAGCTCGACGGACGGGTCGAGCTTCACGTTGCGCACGTGGATCTTCAGGACCTCTTCGCGGCCATGATGATGATCGCCTTGCGCGCGTCGAAGCCGTCCATCTCGGCCAGCAGCTGGTTGAGCGTCTGCTCGCGCTCTTCGTGGCCGCCGAAGGCGTTGGGCGTGCGCGTCTTGCCGATCGCGTCGAGCTCGTCGATGAAGACGATGCACGGCGCCTTGGCTTCGGCCTGCTTGAACAGGTCGCGCACGCGCGCCGCGCCCACGCCCACGAACATCTCGACGAACTCCGATCCGCTCAGGCTGAAGAACGGCACCTTCGCTTCGCCCGCCACCGCGCGCGCCAGCAGCGTCTTGCCGGTGCCCGGGGGCCCCACCAACAGCACGCCCTTCGGGATCTTGCCGCCGAGGTTGGTGAACTTCTTCGGCGTCTTCAGGAACTCGACGATCTCGCGGAGCTCGCGCGCGGCCTCGTCGACGCCGGCCACGTCCTGGAACGTGGTCTTGACGTCGTCTTCGGCGTAGATCTTCGCCTTGCTGCGGGCAAACGACATCACGCCGCCTTCGGCGCCGCCCATCCGCTTGAAGAAGAACGACCACAGCGCCACGAGGATCAGGATCGGGAACAGCCAGCCCAGCACCTCCGGCAGCCAGCGACTGACCACCTCGCCGCTGTACTTCACGGCCGCCTGGTCCAGCTCCTCGACCAGCTTCGGATCCTCGATGCGCGTGGTCGTGAACGTGGACGTGCCGTCCTCGGCGGCCTTCTTGAGCGTGCCGTGGATGATCGTGTCGCCCACGGCCACCTCGGCCACCTGGCCGCCGCGAACGAGGCCCTTGAACTCGCTGTACGAGAGCTGCCGCCCGGCGGGCGCGAGGAAGTAGGCCTGGCCGAGCGCGAGCAGCGTCAGGGCGCCGAGCACCCACCAGAGTGCGGCGGGCTTCGGCGCCTGGCGGCGATCCTTCGACGATCCGCCCGGGGGCAGCGAGGGACTAGGCATGAACCGTGTGACCTTTCTCGAACGTCAAGTCGTTGCCGGCGGCATCCACCATCACGGTATCGCCGTCGCGAAACGCGCCGTCGAGCACCTTGAGCGCCAGCGGATCGAGCAGGCGGCGCTGCAGAGCTCGCTTGAGCGGGCGAGCCCCGTAGATCGGATCATACCCTTCGCGCACCAGGAAGTCCTTGGCCGCATCGGAGAGCTGGATCCGGATCTTCCGATCCTCGAGGCGCTTCAGCAGGCCGCGCAGCTGGATGTCGACGATCTGCTTGATGTGCTCGCGATCGAGCGCGTGGAAGACGATGATGTCGTCAATCCGGTTGATGAACTCCGGGCGGAAGTGCGCCCGCAGCGACTCCTGGTTCTGCAGGTTCGACGTCATCGCCACCACGGTGTTGGTGAAGTCGACGACGCGGCCCTTGCCATCCGTCAGCCGCCCGTCGTCGAGCAACTGCAGCAACACGTTGAGCACTTCGGGATGCGCCTTCTCGACCTCGTCGAACAACACGACGGAGTAGGGCCGCCGCCGCACGGCCTCGGTCAACTGGCCGGCCTCGTCGTAGCCGACATACCCCGGAGGCGCGCCGATCATGCGCGACACGGTGTGCTTCTCCTGGTACTCGGACATGTCGATGCGGATCATCGCCTGGTCCGAGTCGAAGAGGAACTCCGCCAGCGCGCGGGCCAGCTCGGTCTTGCCGACCCCCGTCGGGCCGAGGAAGATGAAGCTGCCCAGCGGCCGGTGGGGATCCTGCAGTCCGGCGCGGGCGCGGCGGATGGCGTTGGCCACCGCGCGGATGGCCTCGTCCTGGCCGACCACGCGCTGGTGCAGCCGCTCTTCCATCTTGAGCAGCTTCTGTACTTCGCCTTCCAGCAGCCGGCTGACCGGGATGCCGGTCCATTTGCCGACCACCTGCGCGATGTCCTCCTCGTCGACCTCCTCCTTCAGCATGCTCTTGGTCTGCTGCAGGCTTTGCAGCCGCGCTTCCTGTTCCTTGATCTTCGTCTCGAGCGCCGGCACGCGGCCGTACTGCAGCTCCGACGCTTTCGCGTAGTCGCCGGCCCGCTGCGCGCGCTCCACCTCCACGCGCACCTGCTCGAGCTCTTCCTTGAGCTTGCGCCCGGCCTGAATGGCGTCCTTTTCCTGGCCCCAGTGCGATGTCAGCTCCGTCGACTGCTCCTTGAGGTCGGCCAGGTCCTTTTCCAGCTTCGCCAGGCGGTCCTTCGACGCCTTGTCCTTTTCTTTGCGCAGCGCCTGCCGCTCGATCTCGAGCTGCATGATGCGCCGCTGGATCTCGTCTAGCTCGACGGGCATCGAGTCGATCTCCATGCGCAGCTTCGACGCCGACTCGTCGATCAGGTCGATCGCCTTGTCGGGCAGGAAGCGGTCCGTGATGTAGCGGTGCGACAGCACCGCCGCCGCCACCAGCGCCGCGTCCTTGAACTTGACCCCGTGGTGGATCTCATAACGCTCGCGCAGCCCGCGCAGGATGCTGATCGTGTCTTCCACCGTCGGCTCGCCGACCGACACGGGCTGGAACCGGCGTTCGAGCGCCGCATCCTTCTCGATGTACTTCCGGTACTCGTCGATCGTCGTCGCGCCGATGGTGTGCAGCTCGCCACGGGCCAGCATCGGCTTGAGCATGTTCGAGGCGTCGACCGACCCTTCCGAGGCGCCGGCGCCGACCACCGTGTGCAGCTCGTCGATGAAGAGCACGATCTGGCCGTCGGAATCGCCCACTTCCTTCAGCACCGCCTTCAGCCGGTCCTCGAACTCGCCGCGGTACTTGGCGCCCGCAATCAGCGAGCCCATGTCGAGCGTGACGATGCGCTTGTCCTTGAGGCCCTCCGGCACGTCGCCGCGGACGATGCGCTGGGCGAGCCCCTCGACGATGGCGGTCTTGCCGACGCCGGGTTCGCCGATCAGCACCGGGTTGTTCTTGGTGCGGCGGGACAGGACCTGGATGACGCGCCGCACCTCTTCGTCGCGGCCGATCACCGGATCGAGCTTGCCCTTGCGGGCCAGCTCCGTGAGATCGCGTCCGTATTTCTCGAGCGCTTCGTACTTGTTCTCGGGATTCGGATCGGTCACGCGCTGGCTCCCGCGAATGCCGGCGAGCGCCTCGAGCACGCGCTCGCGGCTGATGCCGTGCTGTTTCAGTTGCTCGATCGTGACGGCGCGTCCCGGCTCGCTCAACAGGCCGAGCAGCAGGTGTTCGGTGCTCACGTACTCGTCCTGCATGGTCTTGGCGTCGGCCTGGGCGGCGTCGACCACCACGCGCACGCGAGGGGACAGGTGCGGCTCGGCGCCGCCGTGCGCCTTCGGTTGCTTCGCCAGGTGGTCGCGCACGGCGCGCCCGATCTGGCCTGGGTCCACGGACATCTTGCGCAGGACGCTCGGCACCACGCCGTTCTCCTGCTCGATCAGCGTGACGAGCAGGTGCTCCGGCTCCACTTGCGCATGGTGGTACTCGGACGCCAGCGCCGGCGCCGCGACGAGGGCCTCTTGCGCCTTTTCGGTGAACTTGTTGAGATTCATACTTTCTGCCTTCTGCCTTCAGCCTTTTGCCTTCTTCAGCGCCTCGTAGTGCTTTCGCTCCTCGTCCGTCAGGGTTTTTGGAATCTCGACTTCGACGTTCGCGTACAGATCGCCGCGCTCGTCGGGCTTGCCGACCGCGGGGAGCCCGTGCCCACGCAACCGGAAGCGCTGGCCGCTCTGCGTGCCCGGCGGCAGCTTGAGCCGCAGGGTCTTTGCCTCGGGCGTCACCACGTCGACCTCGCCGCCGAGAACCGCGGTGGGCACCGGGACCCGCGTGCGCGTGTAGACGTCGCGCCCCTTCACCTCGAACACCGGATGCGGCTTCAACTGCACGCGCAGGTACAAATCGCCGCTCGGTCCCGAGCCGGTGCCGCGCCCGCCCTCGCCGGCAATGCGCACGCGCGAGCCTTCGGTCACGCCGGCGGGGATGCGCACATCGACGGTCCGCGCGTGGCCGTCGTGGCGCAGCGACAACCGCTGCTGGCTGCCGCGGATCGCATCCTCGAGATCGAGTTCGAACGGGTGCTCGAGGTCCTGTCCCTTTCGGACCTTGGGACGGCCGCGGCCGCCGCGCGCGCCGGCCGACGGCTCGTCGCCCATGCCGCCGAAGAAGGTGCGGAAGAAGTCGGAGAAGGGGCTCTCGCCGCTGTCGCCGCCGAACATCTCGTTGACTTCCTCTTCGGTCATCGTCCGGAAGCCGCCGCCGCCGCCCGTGCCGGGGGTCCAGCCGCCGCCAAACGGGCCGGCGCCCGGAGGCGCGTTCTCGTAGGCGCGCCAGTTGGCGCCCAGCTCGTCGTATTTCTTCCGTTTCGCCGGGTCGCTGAGCACCTCGTTGGCTTCGTTCGCTTCCTTGAACTTCGCCTCGGCCGCCTTGTCGCCCGGGTTGACGTCGGGGTGGTGCTTGCGCGCGAGCTTCCGGAACGCCTGCTTGATCTCCTTGTCGGAGGCGGTCTTCGCCACGCCCAGCGTCGTGTAGTAGTCCTTGAAATCCACGACTACGCCTCGTCGTCCAGTCCCAGGAGCGCCGCCAGCTGATCCATTTCACGCACCAGCCGACGACGGGTCGCGTCGCGCTGCAGCGCGCCGGGCCGCATCATCGGCCGGATGCGCTGCATCGCCTCGGCGACCGACAGCAACTGCTGGACCCCTGCAAGATTGACCCCCGCCTCATCGACGAGCCGCTTGATGAAGCGCAGCCGCCCGATCTCGTCCCGCGAGTAGAGCCGCATGCTGCCGACCGTGCGCGCGGGCCGCACCAGGCCGAGCCGCTCGTACTTGCGCAGGGTCTGCGGATGCATGTCGAGCATCCGGGCCGCCACGGAGATGAAAATCAGGTCTGAAGTTGACACATCTCAAGTGTAGACATTGATACGAATCGTGTCAATGTGGCTACGCTACGCCGATGACCGCGACCGAGGTGCGCTGGGCCGGCCGCGACGCGCTGCGGGAGCTCACGAGCCCGGCGGTGCACAAACGCCTGTCGGGCCGGACCACGCGCGGCACAGCTATACTTGATGGCACGTGTTCGACGTCCAGCTCTCCGACATCCTGACAATCCTGCTGCTGATCGCGCTCGAGGGCGTCCTCAGCGCCGACAACGCCATGGTGCTGGCCATCCGCGTGCTGAGCCTGCCGAAGGATCAGCAGAAGAAGGCCCTGCGCTACGGCATGCTCAGCGCCTTCACGATGCGGGCCACGGCCACGGCGATGGCCGCGTACCTGCTCGCACTCGGGTGGGTGAAGCTGGCCGGCGGGGTCTACCTGCTGTGGCTGCCGTATCAGCATTTCTTCGGCCACGACAGCACGCGCAAGAGCGGGCACATTCCGCCGGCCACGCCGTGGCTGGGGCTGAACCCGTTCTGGGCGACCGTCGTCAAGGTCGAGCTGACCGACATCGTCTTCGCGATCGATTCAATCCTCGTGGCCGTGGCGATCTCCAACAAGCTCTGGGTCGTGATCACGGGCGGCATTCTCGGCATCGTGATGATGCGGATGGTGATCGGCCAGTTGCTCGGCTTGATCCGCCGCTACCCGGCGCTGGTCGACGGCGCGTTCATCATCATCACGTGGGTCGGCGTCAAGCTGCTGCTCGAGTACGCCCACGGCGAGGGCTGGATCCACTTCGCCATCCCGAAATGGCTGTCGCTCGCGCTGATTGCGGTGATTATGGGCGGCGCCTACGTCTATGCGCGCAAGCAGGGGCCGGTCGAAGACCACGACGACGAGCAGCGGCTGGTCGAGGGCGACGCCGACACACCGCTCGTGTGACGGGCCGCCGATTGAACGCAGATTAAACGCAGGTTAGGTCAGCTTGCGCGCGGCCATGACGGCCTTCACCAGATCGTCGGGGATGTCGTCGGGCAGCTCGTCGCTGGCTTCGCCGCAGGCAATCCTGCCCGCCTTGATGGTGCTCTCATACTGCAACAGGTATTCGTGGCAGTTCCGGCAGCGCTGGAGGTGCAGCTCGAAATGCGCCAGGCTGTCGTCGGACAGCTCGCCGCTCACGTAGTCCATGAGGAAGTCGGCCAGTTCGCGGCACTTCATGACGCCAGGCTCCTGAAGTGCGGGGCGAGCAGCGTGCGCAGCGCCTGCCGGGCGCGGTGCAGGCGGATCTTCGTGGCGTTCACGGACAGGCCCAGCATCGTCGCGGTTTCCTCGGTATCCAGCCCTTCGATGTCGCGCAGCACGAGAACGGTACGGTAGCCGTCTGGCAGCTGGTCGATGTGCTTCCGGACCAGCTCCCGGGTCTCGGCCCGCTCCATCACCTTGTCGACGGGCTCGTCCCAGCTCTGGAACCGCTCCTCGTGGTGGCCGTCGTCGAGGAACGCCGGCAGCAGCGACTCGATCGACTGTTCGGGCTTGCGCTTCCGCGTGCGCAGCTTCATCAGCGCCGCGTTCACTGCAATCCGGTGCAGCCACGTCGACAGCTTGGCGTGGCCTTCGAACCGATCCAAGCTGCGGAACGCATTCAGGAACGCGTCCTGGACGACGTCGCGCGCGTCTTCCTCGGAGCCGAGAATGCGCCGGGTGACCGCCAGGAGCCGCCCGCCGTAGGTGCGAACGACCTGCTCGAACGCCGACTCGTCGCCCGCGCGCAATCGCCGGAGAAGATCAGCCTCGTCGAGATCGACGGGGGTCGCGCTGCTCATCGTTTGGAGCGTATCATACGGGTCCTGATCACCTCGTCCACGTCCACCGCTGGGATTAGGAGAGTGTACATGCGCGCGTTTGCTGGCATCGGACTGGCACTGCTGATCGTCGTCGAGATGGCCGCACAAGGCGGGACGCATCGATTCGTGCCGACGCAGTTCTACAACACCTTCTCGCACGCGCATCCGCCGGCGCTCCGCATCAAGCCGGGGGAGCGGGTGATCACGAAGACCATCGACGCGGCCGGCGCGGATTGGGACGGCAAGCAGGTGGCCGCCGGCCCCAACCCGCAGACCGGCCCGTTCTTCGTCGAAGGCGCGGAGCCGGGCGACGCGCTCGTGGTGTCGATCGAGAAGATCGAAACCAACCGCGCGACGGGATACTCGTCGAGCCTGCTGGCGCCGTACGCCGTGGATCCGGCGGCGTTGCTTCAGCGCGCGGGACTCGAGGGCCGGCGCGTCACGTGGGCCATCGACAAGGCGAAGGGCACCGCGCGCCTCGAAGCGGGCGGCGACCTGTCGCCGGCGATCGAACTACCGCTGCGGACCATGCTCGGATGCCTGGGCGTGGCGCCGGCCCGCAAGGAAGCGGTCGCCACCAGCACGCCCGGCGCGTTTGGCGGCAACATGGACTACGCGGGACTGAACGCCGGCGTGAGGGTCACGCTGCCGGTGAGCGAGCCGGGCGCCCTGTTGTTCCTCGGCGACGGCCACGCGCGGCAGGGCGAAGGCGAGGTCGTGGGCACCGGCATCGAGACGTCGATGGACGTCGAGTTCACCGTGCAACTGATCAAGAAGAAGGCGGTGGGCTGGCCGCGGCTCGAGAACGAGACGCACATCATGGTGCTCGGCAGCGCGCGGCCGCTGCTGCAGGCGCTGCAGCACGCGACCACCGAGATGCAGCGATGGCTGGTGGCCGACTACGGGTTCTCGGAACGCGCGGCCGCGGCGCTGATGGGCCAGGCGCTCGAATACGAGGTCGCCAACGTCGTCGATCCGAACTTCACGATGGTGGCGAAGCTCCGCAAGTCGCTGTTGCCGACACGGTAACCACGGGTGGATTGTGACCAGCCTATGAGATCGATCTGCGTCCTCGCGGCCTGCGTACTCACACTTGGCCTCGCGGCCCAACAGCCCGGCCTGCCGAGCGCCACTCCGGACGCCGTCGGCATGTCGGCCGACCGCCTGCAGGCCGCCACCGCCCTGCTCAGGCAATTCGTGGCCGATCGCAAGATCTCCGGAGCCGTGGCCGCCGTGGCACGGCGCGGCAAGGTCGTTTACCTCGAGCCGGTCGGCTTGCAGAGTTTCGAGACGAGGGCGCCGATGACCGAACGGTCGTTGTTCCGCATCTACTCGATGACCAAGGCCGTCACCGCGGTCGCGGTGATGATGCTGCAGGAAGCAGGCAAGTTCCGGCTCGCGGATCCGGCCGCAAGGTACCTGCCCGAGTTCAAGGACGTGATGGTCCAGGACACACCGGATGGACCGAAACGGCGGCCGGCGCGCGAGATCACGATCGAAGACCTGTTACTGCACACCTCGGGGTTGAGCCACCGCACGTCGGAGTTGTATCGGCGGCTGCAGGTGCGCGATCGCACGGTCGCGCTGCCGCAGTTTGTCGTCAGCATCACGCGGGCGCCGCTGATGGAAGATCCCGGCACCCGTTTCCGCTACAGCGAAGGCACGACGGTGCTGGGACGGCTGGTCGAAGTCTGGTCCGGCAAGCCGTTCGACGTCTTCGTGACCGAACGGATCTTGCGCCCGCTCGGCATGTCCGACACGTCGTTCTGGGTGGCACCGGCCGCGCAGTCACGCCTCGTCACCGTCTATCAATCGTCGCAAGGCGGGCCGCTCGCGCCGTTCGAGATCGAAGAGGTACCGTTCACCCAGCAGCCGAAGCTGCTCGAGGGCGCGGTCGGACTGGTGTCGACGGTCCCCGACTTTCTTCGCTTCAGCCAGATGCTGCTGAACAAGGGCGAGCTCGGCGGCGTGCGGCTGCTGAGCGCCAGGACCGCGGAGACAATGACGGAAAACGGCCTGCCGGCCCCGGTCCTGCAGCAGCGCGGCGGTGCCATGGGATGGGGTCTCGGCAACGTGGACGTGGTGGTCACGCCGAACGCGCGCGGCTACCTGACCTCGCCGGGTGAGTACGGGTGGGACGGATCGGCCGGGACTTTCTTCGCGATCGATCCCGCGAAACAGACGGTCGTGATCCTGATGACGCAGAATGTGCCGGCCAGTCCCGACCTCCTGCGCCAGAAGTTCAAGGCCGCCGTGCTGCAGGCATTGGTTGACTAGTCGAGCGGATCCTTCAAGTCGTGCAATGACGAAGGGCAGGTGGGTTGTGGGTCGAGGACTTCTGGTGGCGGTGTGTCTGGCCGGCGTGATGGCGCAGACCGCTTTCGGCTCCGGCAATTCGGGCTGGGCGGCCGCGCCGCGCGCGCCGCGCAACCTCGCCGAATTCGACGCGCTGTTCCAGCAGGTCAAGAACTGGGGCCGATGGGGCGCCAACGATCAGCTCGGCTCGGCCAACCTGCTGACCGATGCCAAGCGCAAGCAGGCGGTCGCGCTGGTCAAGCTCGGCCAGTCGGTGTCGCTGTCGCATGACCTGATGACCGACAAGGCCGACGACAACGCCAGCCCGTTCGGGCACACCATGCTGGGTGGCAACAGCATGGACAACTATCGCGTGTCGTACCACGGTTACGCGCACAGCCATATCGACGGGCTCTGCCACATCCTCTACAAGGATCAGACCTACAACGGCTACCCGCGCGCGGAGGTGAACACCGAGAAAGGCTGCGTCAAGCTGGGCATCGACAACCTCAAGCAGGGCGTGATCACGCGCGGGATCCTGGTTGACATCCCCCGGCTGCGGGGACTGCCGTACCTCGAGCCGGGCACGCCGATCTACGTCGAGGATCTGGAAGCGTGGGAGAAGAAGGCGGGCATCAAGATCGGCACCGGCGACGCCCTCCTGCTGCGCACCGGCCGATGGGCGCGGCGCGAGAAGGTCGGCCCCTGGGCCGTCGGCCGCAATGGCGCCGGGTTCCACGCGTCGGTGGCGCCGTGGATTAAGGCGCGCGGCGTCGCCTTCGTCGGCAGCGACGCGGCGCAAGACGTCGTCCCGTCGATGGTCGAGGGCATCGGCCTGCCGGTGCACACGCTGCTGCTCACCGGCCTCGGCATCAACCTGCTCGACAACCAGGATCTGGAGAGCGTGGCCGCGACGGCCGCGAAGCTCAATCGCTGGGAATTCCTGCTCACCATCGCACCGCTGGCGGTGACCGGCGGCACGGGATCGCCGGCCAACATCCTCGCCACCTTCTGACACACATATGATCCTGATCCGCATTGCCGTCGCCCTCATGCTCAGCATCGCCGTGTCGGTTCCGGCAGCCGCACGGCAGGCCGGCAGCGAGTGCCCGCCGGCCGGATCCACCGTCGAGCAACTCCGGTTGCTCAAGATCGGAAAGTTCGTGGTGCCCGATGCCGCCGCCAAGCGGGCGCTCGCGCTGGCGCTGACCGCGTGCCTGGGCCACCCCGATCCCGAGGTGCGCGACGGCATCGCATTCGAAGCGCTCTCGGCGTGGATGCGCGCGGGCGATCTCGATCGCGCCACGTTGATCACCGTCCGCGACACGTTGTTCTCGATGCTGAAGGCACCCGATCCTCAGGGCTTCAGGCGGCCGTTTGCCGCCCTGGTGCTGGCGGAGGTGGCGCGAACGGATCGGATCAAGAGCTGGATGTCCGCCGACGAGCGCGACGCCCTCGTGCGGGCCGCCGCCGCCTACCTGCCGACCATCGACGACTATCGCGCTTTCAGCGACACGGAAGGGTGGCGCCACGGCGTCGCTCATACCGCCGATCTCATTCTGCAACTCATGCTCAACGTCGAGGTGACGAAAGCCCAGCTCGATCGCCTGCTGGTCGCGATCGCGACGCAGGTGTCGCCGCCGAGGATCATGAGCTATCACGCCGGCGAGCCCGAACGGCTCGCGCGGCCGGTGTTCTTCGCCGCCCAGCGCAAGCTCCACACCGACGCCGAGTGGGCCGCGTGGTTCACGGAACTTGCCAAACCCGGCGTGGCCGTGACCTGGAGCGACTCGTTCAAGTCGGAACTGGGCCTTGCCAAGCGCCACAACCTGCGCGCATTCCTGCTCAGCCTGTACGTGAACGTGCGCGAGTCGGACGATGCGGGGGTGCGCATGATGTTGGCCCCGATCCAGGAGGCGCTCAAGCAGCTCCAATAGGCGATGAAGAACTCGCTGCCGCCGCGATCGTGGCTCGTGTTCGCCGCCTCGTGTGGCTTCCTCGCGGGGATGCTGGTGATGGCGGCGCTGTTTGTGATCTTTCCCGGAGAAACACGGCCGGCGGCCCTCGCCGGCGCCGACCCGGCCACTTGCACTTCGCGATCGTCAGGATGACGGACCAGAAACAGTGGTGGCAGGGCACCGCCATCGATCCGTTTCAGGTCTTGAGGTAGGACGCGCGCGCCTCCTCCAGGCTCTCGACAATCCGATCGGCAAACGCGCGCGGCCTGATCACGGTGGCGGCCGCGCCGAAACCCATCACCCACGCCTGCAGGCCCCAGTCGATCACCACGCTCAGCGTCAGCCGGATGCGGCCATCGGCCAGCTCGTCGATCTGCTGCGACGAATGCCATTCGCGCTCGCGAATGTACGGCGCCTCGTGCGCGCTGAACTCGATCACCACTTCTTCAGGCGTGCCCGAGAACGCGCCGAGCGAATGCGGAAACACATCAGACGGGGCGCCGGCCACCGGACTGAAGCCTTCCTCGAGCGCCACGGCCTGCTCGATCCGCTGGGCGGCGAAGGTCCGCATCTCGCCGTACTCCGGCACGAACGCCTGCAGGTAGAGGCCGCCTTGCGCGTACGCCAGGCGGTAGGGTTCAACGAGGTACTCCTTGACCTTCTGGCTGGAGAAGGAGTGATAGCGCATGCGGACGCGCCGGCGGCCGAGAATGGCGGCCATCAGCGTGTCGATGAACCTCGCCGAGCCGCCGGCCCGGGGACGCATCGCGTGTTGCTTGGCGGCCAGGGCGTCGGGGAGGCTCTCGATGAACTTCCACAGGGAAGGAGGCAGCGCTTCGTAGAGCTTGTCGAACGCGGAGGCGAGGCTGTCGCGGAAGGGACCGCCGGCCACTGCCGACAGCACCGTCCGGCTCAGATACAGCGCGCAGAGTTCGGAAAGCGAGAAGCCCGCGGCAGCGACGCCCCGGAACACATCGCGATTGAGGCTGAACACGGTCTTCCCGTTTCGCTTGGCGGTCTCGATGGGAAAGCCGGCCTGCGTGAGGGCGTCGAAGTCGCGCCGGATGGTCCGCTCGGACACCCCTTCGCCGGCCGCCTCCTGGGCGTCGGCAAGCGTGAGCCCGCGCGATGTCCCCTCGAGGGCCAGTAGGATGCGCCATTGGCGGACTATTTCGGTATGCCGTTCCATGAGGGTCAGGAATCGGGCTGAAAACGGTCGAACCACTCCCGGCACGGCATATGCATTCCTAGGCAGCTGTGTGCAATGACATGCAGCGGTGGCCAGGTTGACCTGATCTGTCACGAGCGCCGCTTAAGGTGACGTTATGACAATTCGCATCCGATTCCGCCGTCCCGCTCCCGGAGTCCGCACGGCCTGCAAGCACTGCGAAGCCCGGCGGGCCATGTTCCGCGGGCAGGGGAGCAGCAGCTGGGAGCCGTACTACGCGCTCTGCTACCGCTGCTACCAGCGCCACGTCAGCCACGCGCAGGCCGAACCGCAATCGCCGCTTCTAGCGGCAACTGCCGCGAGTCGCCCTCATAGAACACTCGCTCTAGAAACAGGCCCGATGCCGGCGCGGTAAGGCTCGCCGGAGTCTGTAGAGGCGGGTCTTTAGACCCGCCTGGATCTTTAGACCCGCCCAGCCACCGACGCACGTCGTCGATCGCCAGGCCGCCTTTGCCGACCTCGGCCAGCACCCCGACCATCCGCCGCACCATCTTCCAGATGAAATGCGAGCCGGCGACGCGGATGAGGATCAGGTCGCCGTCCTCGGCGATCGCGACCTCTTCGACCAATACCTCCGTCGACTTCTCCTCGGGATCGTCGTCGCTGAACGACTGAAAGTCGTGCATGCCGCCGAAGGCCGCGGCCGCCGCGCGCATCCGATCGAGGTCGAGCGGCTCTCGCACCCACCACACGAAGGGCTTGGCAAAGGCGCTCCGCCGCCGGGAGATCTGATACAGGTAGCTGCGCGCGACCGCCGCATGCCGCGCGTGGAACCGGTGCGGCACGCTGTCGACCGAGAGAATGTGGATGTCGGCCGGGAGGCCGTCGTTGATCCCCCGCCTCAGGGATTCGGCCGGCGACGCCTTGCGCACGTCGAGATGCGCGACCTGCCTGAGCGCGTGCACGCCGGCATCGGTGCGCCCGGACCCCTGGAACTCGAAGGTCTTGTCCCGGGTGAACTCGCCGACCGCTCGTTCGACTTCACCTTGAACGGTGCGCGCGTTCTTCTGTTTCTGCCACCCGCTGTACCTGGTGCCCGCGTATTCGAGTGTGAGCTTGTATCTCGGCACGTGCCTTCATGATAATGCCGCATGCCGACTCATAAGCCCGTGCATGCTCCGAATCTTCCGAAACCCGTCGGGCCGTATTCGCCCGGGATGAACTTCGACCGCTTGATCTTCGTGTCGGGCCAGGGCGCCACCGATCCGGCGACCGGCCAGCTGGCCGGCACCGACGTGGAGACGCAAACCGAGCAATGCCTGAAGAACGTCCAGGCGATCCTGCGGGCCGGTGGCTCCGACCTGCCGCACGTGCTGCGCTGCGGCGTGTTCATGATCGACCTGAAGGAGTTTCAGCAGATGAACGGCGTCTACGCGCGGATGTTCGGCGAG
>MELE01000077.1:0-5921 GCA_001768615.1 Acidobacteria bacterium RIFCSPLOWO2_12_FULL_67_14b
CGGGGGGACCGTGGTCGTTCAACCCGGCGCCGTTCTCCACGTCGACGTGGTCGACGAGACCGGCGCGCCGGTGCCGCAGCACGTCGTCTCGATCGAGGATGTTCGCTCGCCGTCACCGCTGTCCTTCACGCCCGCCCGCACGAATCACCTGGGACGCGCGACCTTCGATCGCCTGGCCCCGGGGCGCTACCGGCTGCGGGCCAGGGTCGTGGGGTACTGCGGCAATCGGATGCTCTCGGTTGCTCGCCTCGTCTCGGTGGGGGGCAGCGGAACCCTGCTGACACGGCTCGTCATCGGCGGTCGGGCGACGTTCCGGCTGACGTCGGCCTTTGGACCCCTGCGGGGGATCTCGGTGTCGGCCTCGCCCGATTCCGGTCCGCCAGCGCCGCCCGCCTGGCTGCGCAGTCGATCCGACGTCCCCGCGTTTGCCGGGCGCCCGATGGGGCCCTTCACGTTCCAAACGTCGTGCGTGGGCTTTACCGACGAAGACGGACGTGTGACGCTGAACAATTTCCCGCCCGGCCCGGCGCGCGTCGATGTGCAGCTTCGCAACTCCACGTATGTACGGCAAGTCGATGTGCCGGACGGCTTGCGGGCGATTGCGATCGCCATCCCGGACGGGTTCCTGCCGCTGCACCTCACGCACGCGATCACGAACGAACCCGTGACGACGGCAGCCATCACCTGGACTGGAGGCGGCGCTCGCGTCGAGGCAAAGGCCTCGGGGAACGGGGACGCGCTCCTTGAAGGTATGGATCCCACTGGCGGGACCCTCGCGATTACGGCATCAGGGTACGAGCCTGCGGAACTGAAGCTCTCGGAACCGACCACCATCGTCCAGGAACTGGCGCTCATGCCGGCCCCCGCCACGAGCCTGCGGCCTCGCGTCATCACCACGTCCGGCGAGCCGGTGCCCAATGCGGTCGTGGAGCTTCTGCCGGCGAATCCGATCGAGGCGGGTCACGTCGCGGTTGCAGACGCGAAGGGCTTCGTCAGCTTCTCCGACGTTCCCCCCGGAGCGCTTCGCCTGGTGGCCAGTGCGGACCGGTTCGTGACGGCGGCGATGCAGGTCGCCGGCGACAGTCGCAGTGACATCGTGTTGACGCTGTCGCCAGGGTATCGAGTGATTGCCATCGTGGAGTCATCGGCGGAGCCGGGGCCACACCTGGTTCGCGTCGTGAATGAGGCCGGCGCGTCAATGGAGGGTTTACTGGATACGGCCTCGGACCGCAGCATCGAACCGCCCGGCCGCATTTCACTCGGGCCCCTGGCACCGGGAACCTACGTGGTCGAGCTGCTCGGTCCTCGCGAACACAGGCAGGAGCGCGTCCGCATCGTCGACCGCGACATCATTGCGACCTTCCGGTAAGACGCTTTGCACGCCCCGCCGGGGTGTAGCACAAGATCATGGTGATGTGCTACAGTCACCGCATGAAGGCTTTCATCCATGCCCGCCTGTCGGAGGAGGAGCGGGCCGTCCTCGCGGATCTCAGGTCCGCCACGGGCCGGACGGACTCGGAGATCGTCCGTCGCGGCCTGCAGCTCGTGGCTCAGGAGGCGCGCCAGCAGCAGAGCGCGCTCGCCGTCGCCGGCGGGAGCGCCGGGCGGTTCAAGAAGGGCCCGCGCGATCTCTCCATGAACCGGAAGCACCTCGAGGGCTTCGGGGAGTGAACGCCGCGGGAGTCCTGTTGGACACCGGCCCCTTGGTTGCCCTGCTCTCCGCGAACGACGCCAACCACGAGCGGGCGCGACGCATCTTCGCCCAGCACGCGCCGCCCTTCCGCTGCTGTGAGGCGGTGGTCGCCGAGGCGTGCTTCCTGATGCGGAAGGTACACGCCGACGGTCCAGCCGCGGTCGCCGGTCTTGGAGCACGTGGCGTCTACACCATCGCGATCGCCGCCGGGGAGCATTGGACCCAGATCGAGGCGCTGCTGAGGAAGTACGGAGATCGGCCGATCTCGCTGGCAGACGCCTGTCTCATCCGGTGCGCCGAGATTCACCAGGAGGCCAGGATCTTCACGTTCGACGGCGACTTCCGCGTCTACAAATGGGCGCGGAACCGGAAGTTCGATCTCTTGTGACGAGCGTCGCCGCTTCTGGCAGGCGTCGTCACCCGGGGGGTCCTGACCGAGTTGCGGCAGCGCGTGCGCTGAGTCATCGATCGGGCACGTTGACCGCCGCTCGCGGCCTGGCGTCTTTGGGGCCGGCGCGCAGATACTGCGCCGGCCACGTGATGTCCTGGCCCAGCTCCCGCGCCGCGCGCAGCGGGAAGTACGGATCGCGCAGCAGCTCGCGCGCCAGGAGCACCGCATCCGCCTGCCCGGTGGCCACGATAAGCTCCGCCTGCAGCGGCGCCGTGATCAGGCCAACCGCTCCCGTCAGCACGCCGGCCTCTCGACGGATGCGTTCGGCGAACGGTGTTTGATACCCCGGCCCGAACGGGATCGTCGCCTGCGCGGCATTGCCACCCGACGAACAATCGATCAAGTCCACGCCGAGCGGCTTCAACTGGCGCGCGAGCTCCACCGATTGCTCGATGTCCCACCCGCCCTCGACCCAGTCGGTCGCCGAAATGCGCACGAAGAGCGGCAAGGCCTCCGGCCACACCGCGCGGATTGCCGTGACGGTCTCGCGCACGAGGCGCGTGCGATTGCCGAACGACCCGCCGTAGTCGTCCTGGCGGCGATTGCTGAGCGGCGAGAGGAATTCATGCAGCAGGTAGCCATGCGCCGCGTGGAGTTCGATCACCCGAAAGCCGGCGTCGCGCGCGCGGCCGGCCGCGGCGGCAAACGCATCGGCGATGCCGCGGATGCCGTCAACCGTCAGCTCGCGAGGCATCGGATGGTTGTCCGCAAACGGCACGGCGCTTGGCGCCAGCACGTTCGTCCAGCCCCCGTCGGACGCCGGCACGGTGCCGGCGCCGCTCCATGGACGATAGGTGCTGGCCTTGCGTCCTGCGTGTGCCAGCTGCATGCCGGCCACGCTCCCCTGCTCGTGGATGAAACGGACGATCCGCGCGAGCGGCTCGACGTGCTCGTCTGTCCAGATGCCCAGGTCTTCCGGACTGATTCGCCCCTCCGGGGTGACCGCGGTGGCTTCCGTGAAGACGAGGCCGGCGCCGCCGACGGCGCGGCTGCCGAGATGGACCAGGTGCCAATCGCCCGCGAAGCCGTCGGTGCTCGAGTACTCGCACATCGGCGAAACGAAGATGCGATTCGCGAACGTCTGGCTGCGAACGGTGAGAGGATCGAAGAGACGCGGCATCAGTTCGGATCCTAGAACAGCAGCTTGTAATCCGCGTAGTTCACAGGCACGCCGACAACGAGGCTGCTCCCCTGCTCGACGGCTTGACGCACCGCCGTCGCCAGCTCGTCCGGGTTGCTCGTGCGGAGCGCCGCCACGCCACACGCTTCTGCCATCTTCACGGTATCGATGGGCCGGAAGTCCATGCGGTAGGGCTCCAGCTTCCGGCCCTCCTGCGCCAGCTTGATCAGCGAGTAGCTGCCGTCTTCGAGCACCACGGTGATGAACGGCGCGCCGACGCGCTCGGCCGTCTCCAATTCCTGCGCGTTCATCGAAAAGCCGCCGTCGCCGACCGCGGCGAGCACGGTCGCATCGGGCCGCGCCAGCTTCGCGCCAATCGCGGCGCCCAACCCGTAGGCCATGCCGGACAACCCGTTCGACATCCAGAAGGTGCCGGGGTGCCGGCTGGGCCAGAACTGCCCGAACAGGTACTTGTGCGAGCCGACGTCGGTCGTGACGATCGTGGAAGCGGGCACGGCATCGGCCAGCGCCCGGATGATGTCTCCCGGCCACATTGTGACAGGCGGGTCTGAAGACCCGCCTCTACGTGCACGTGCGGTCAACAGGTCGCGTCGCTTCTTCTGGAACCCCGCGAACGGCAGTTCCCACTTTCGAGGCGCGGTCTGTCCGCCGAGCGCGTCGAGCACCGGCGCATGATCGACGAGCTCGACGCCCGGTGGAACGATCCCGCCCACGTTCGGCGCTTCCAGCAACCAGTGAATCGGCAGCTCGGCGTGCCAGAGCTTGTCGATCTCGACGGGATCGAGGCCCAGGCCAATAAGGCAGTCCGAGGCCTTGAGCGCGTCGACCATCAGGCCGTCGGCGGCCATCCCGCTGATCACGCCGATGAAGTTCGCGGCGGTTTCGTCGACGATGCCCTTGACCTTGGGGGTGACGGCGACGGGCAGGTTCCAGTTCGTCAGCCACTGGCGGATGCGCGGCGCGTTGGCGGTGTCGATGCCAAGGCCGATCAGCACGAGGGGGTGTTCGGCCTTCTCGAGTACGCGCGCGAGCTCGGCGGCCTTCGCGCGGGCATCGGCCAGTTGGTGCCGGCCCCCCATAAAGGGGGGCCCTACAGGACGCCGGTCCCCCACAAAGGGGGGCCCTGCGGATGTCTTCAATGCTTCGCGGGCGGAGAGGGTGAGGTAGGCGGCGCCGAAGGGACGCTCCATGCACGCCGCCAGCGCGCGAGGCACGAGGCTCCCCGCATTCTCGGCGGTGATCTTGTCCACCAGCCTGCAGACGGGCCGGTAGGTGTCGTGGAGCGGAAGCAGTTGATGCGTATGACTGGCGGGGAACTCGTCGGGGAGCTGCGCCGTGATTGCCAGCAGCGGTTCCTGATCCAGATACGCGCTCGCGAGCGGCAGCATCAGGTTGGCCGCGCCCGGCCCCAGCGTGGCCAGCACGACGCCGGGTTGGCCGCGCAGCTTGCCGTGCACCGCGGCGGCGATGCCGGCGTTGGCCTCGTGACGCATCAGGATGAAATCCACACCCGCGCGCCGCAGCTCGTCGATCAACACGAGGACTTCCCCACCGGGAAGTCCAAACACCCGTTCGATCCCGGCCTCAGCCAGGGCCTTCGCAACCGCCGCCGCCGTCGTCATCCGGGAATACTATGACGGGACACACAAAGAGACCACGAAGATCACGAAGATCATCACGAAGAACACGAAGACCTGTCTTCTTCTGAGGCTCGATAGTCTTTTTTACAAGGCCGCTAGACCAGGAGCTGATAACCGGTGCCGTGCACGGTGATGATGTAACGGGGCTCGTGCGGCTTGGCCTCGAGCTGCGTCCGCAGCTTGGCGACGTAGTTGTCCACGGTCCGCGTGATCGACAGCTGGCTATAGCCCCAGACATCGCGCAAGAGCTGTTCGCGGCTGACCACTTCGTTGCGATGGGCGAACAGGTACCTCAGGAGCTCGAACTCGCGGGCCGACAACGCGACGCGGCGGCCCTTGCGCATCACCAGCCGCTGCTGCAACTTCACCACGATGTCGCCGAACGAGAACTCTTCCCCGGGAATGGTGTGCCAGTCGTCGCGGCGCACTTGCGCGCGCACGCGCGCCAGCAGCTCGCGCACGCTGAAGGGCTTGCTCACATAGTCGTCCGCGCCAAGGTCCAGGCCTTTCACGCGATCGCGCTCGTGCGTGCGCGCCGTGAGGACGATGATGGGGACGCGGGTTCCCCGCGCACGGAGGGTCTGGCAGACCTCGAAGCCGCTCATGCCGGGCAACATGACATCCAGGAGCAGCAGCGCGAAGGCCTGGTGCGCCAGCGCGGACAAGCCCTCCTCGCCCGACGCCACCGCGGTGACGCTGTAGCCCTCGAACTCCAGATTGTCCGTGAGCATCGACCGGAGCTGGGGCTCGTCCTCGACCACCAGGATGTGACGGACCTCGTCTTGACGCGGGGCCGGCCGGTTCATGATGCGGCCTCCGGTGATTCGGCGGGCCGCGGGCGCGCGGTCACCGGCGCCGGCGTCACCCGCGGCAGCGACACGCGAAACGTGCTGCCCACCCCCGGCGTACTCGACATCTCCACCCGGCCGCCGTGCGCGTGCACGAGCTCCCGGACGATCGGCAGACCCAGGCCGAACCCGGGCCGATGCGACGCGC
>MELE01000077.1:5932-50161 GCA_001768615.1 Acidobacteria bacterium RIFCSPLOWO2_12_FULL_67_14b
TAGAACCGCTCGAAGATGCGGACCTGATCGGCGGGCGACACGCCGACGCCACGGTCGGTCACTTCGACGATCGCCAGCGTGCGCTCGGCGCGCACGCGGACGGCGATTTCCTCGATCGAGCCGGAATACTTCACTGCGTTGTCGAGCAGATTGGCGATCACCTGCTCGAGCGCCGCCGGATCGGCGCGCACGTAGGGCCCCGGCCCCTCCGGCTGCACCACGAAGGTGAAATGGCGGCCCGGCAGCCCGTGGGCGAAGGCGTCCACGGTTTCGCGCGTCAGCGCGCCGAAATCCACGTGCTCGAACTCGAAGCTCCGCTGCTGCTGCACGCGCGAGAACTCGAGCACGCGCTGCACCAGGTTCGACAGACGCACCGACTCGGCGCGAATCGTGTCGAGGTACTCGGCGAGCTTCTCCGGCGATCGGATGCGATCCATCTGGAGCGTTTCGGTGGCCGCGCTCAACAGCGACAACGGCGTCTTCAACTGGTGCGAGACATGGGCGACGAAGTCCGTCTGCATCTGCGTCAGCTCCGCGGAGCGGCGATGCGCCTGCACGGTCAGCCCGAGCGCCACCAGCATGAGCGCCACGGAGATGATGGTCGGCCAATAGCCCTGGCTGAAACCCGAAAAGGCGCCGGCCAGCTCCGGTGCGCCCACTTCGATGGTCCAGGGTCGGGGCGCCACGGTGGTCGCCATCCGCGACTGGAGTTCGTCGGCCGGGTAGAACTGCATGGGGAACTCGACGCGGCCAATCACCGTTCCTGGGCTCGCGTGGCCGTAGACGAGGGCGCCATGCTCGTCGGTCACGCGCAAACGAAGCGGGATGTCGCCGGCGCGGCGGGCGAGCAGGGCATCGAGCTGCGTGCGCCGCGGATCGTCGAACAGGTGCTCCCGCATGCTGGAGGGGTCGACGACAAAGCCGAGCACGGCGAAGTATTCCTGCCGCTGCGCGTCGGTCCAGAACAGCCGGAGGAAGACCTGGGAGCGCCGGTCGGGGCCCACGTCGTCGGCGGCCAGATAGATGTGCTGACTCGGCGCGTGCCGGCGCGCCAGCTCGAACACGGCTCGGCCAAGCGCGGGGTCCCGCGCAAACGCGCCGCCGTCGCGGCCGTAGAACAACACTTCGCCCGGCGTCGTGGCTTCCGTCTTGGTGCTCCACGCAAAAAACCGATCGACGTGCGGGTAGGCCTCGAGTCCCTTCTTGTACTGTTCCGCCACCAGGTCGAAGCGGCCGGCGCGAAGGTCGGGGTGATTGACGCCGGTGAGCGTGTCGAAGACGGGCCCGTCGAGGGTCCGGTGCAGTTCGACGGCGATGTCGACCGCCGTTTGCTCGCTGATCTGCTGAACGATGACCTGGGTCTGCGACTGCAGGGCCGTGATGGCGCGATACTGGAAATACAGGACGAGCCCGGCCGCGCCAATCGTGGTCACGATTGCCAGCACCATCGGGTGCGCTCGCCAGGATAGTTGGGCCAGTCTCATGGCGGTTCGCTGATCGCGCACGTTACGTGGGTGCGGGGAGGGTGTCAAGCCCGCGCGCTCGACACCCCTCCCGCCCGGAATCGCTCAGTTGCCGCTCTTACCCGTGTAGCGCAACTCCTGGCCCATCACCTTGGCCGGGTCCGCGCCGGGCTTGGGCCGGAACTTCTGCACGCGGCCGCCGAACACTTCGGCCGTGTACATGTTGCCGTCCTGATCGACGGTGAGGGAATGCGGGCCGTTGAACTGCCCGGGCAGCCCACCCGGCGCGCCCCAGCCGTACAAGTACTTCCCGTTCAGGTCGTACTTGAGCATCCGCATGGTGCCGCCGTCGGCCACCCAGATGAATTGATCCGTCGAGATGAAATGCGCGTACGGCGACGACCGCACGCCGGTGGTCCACATGTCGAGGAACTTGCCGTTCTGGTCGAACACCTGCATGCGCCGGTGGCCGCGGTCGACGACGAAGAGGCGGCCGTCCTTGCTGATCGCGATGCTGTGCACGGTGTTCCACTCGTTGGGGCCCGGGTTGCGGGGGTCCTTGGGCGGCGTGCCCCAGTCCATCAGGAACTTGCCGTCCTTGTCGAACTTGGCCACCCGCGTGCCGCCGTAGCCGTCGCTGATGAAGAAGGTGCCGTCGGGCAACCAGGCAATGTCGGTGGGCCGATCGAACAGCCGTCCGCCATCGCGTCCGCGCTGTCCCTTCGTACCGAGGGTCATCACCAGCTTGCCGTCGTAGGTGAACTTGTGGATCACATGGAGCTGGTCGTCGAACACCCAGACATGCTTCTGTGGATCGTACGGGCTGATCTTGATTTTGTGCGGTCCGCGACCGCACGGCGCCTCGAACAGCTTATCGTGCTGGGGCCACCACTGGACCATCTTGCCCTCGCGATCGACCACGAAGATCACGTGATGATACCGGCGCTCCCACCCACGCTTGGCCGCCGGCTCGCAGGTGGCGCCGAGGCCATCGTCATTGCCCGTGGCGTTGCCGCGAGAGGTGGTGAGCATGGCGTACGGCGTCCACGGCTTGGCGCCGGCCGGCAGCGGCAACTCGCCGCGTTGCGCGATCCAGATCCGATCCGGCGACTCGGCGTACACCGCGCCGACCGAACCCCACGTCCAGCCGTCGTGCTTGACGCCGTCGGGACCGTCCGGCAACGGCTGCGGCCAGTTGAGCACCGGCTCGTAGGGGCCATACTCCTCCTGCCCGCCCTTCTCCTGCGGCGCGACGGCCGCGACCAGCGCCATGATGAACACAATCGTGAGCGACCACTGTCGAGCGCGCATCGTGATTCTCCTTTTCACTGAACGATGGGAACGGAGGCAGGTCCCAGGCCTTTGTAGACGAACTTCTGGACCCGCTTCCCCTCGTAGGTCTCGGTGATGTAGAGGTTCCCCTGGGTATCAACGGCGAGGTTGTGGGCGCCGTAGAACTGCCCGGCCCACCGGCCGGCGCGGCCAAACGCGCTCACCACCTCCAGCGTGTCCCGGCGCAGCAGCCAGATTTGCTGGTTGGTGCCGTCGGGCACCACGAGAAAGGTCTGGGCCGGATCGGTCGAAAAGCCGATGTCCCAGACCGATCCGCTGCCGAGCGTCTTCGGCGCCACGAACGCCTCCTTCACGAACGTGCCGTCCTTGCGAAACACCTGGATCCGATCGTTGGTGCGATCGCAGACATACACGAGGCCGTCGTGGGAAATGCGTACCACGTGCACGATCCGGAATTGCGGCGGTGGCGGGCCGTCCGGATCGTAGTTGCTCGGCCGGTTCTCGTGCTGCACCGCGCCGCTGAAGGGCGACGGCAGGCGCTCGCCGGCCCGGGTGAAGTAGCCGTCGTCCGGCTTCCTGCCGTACGCGCCCCAGTGCCGCTTGTACGCTCCGGTGGTGGCATCGAAGACGATGACGCGGTGATTGACGTAACCATCGGCGACGTAGAGCTCGTTGGTCTCCCGATCCAGCGTCATGTTCGCGGCGCCACCCAGGTTGCGGACGTCGTTGCTGCCCTGGCTTTGCCCCTTCCGCCCGATCTGCATCACGAACCTGCCCTGGCGCGTGAACTTCAGGATGTGCGCGTCCTTCTCACCGCCGCCACCCAGCCACACATGTTCCGTGTCATCCACGTAGATGCCGTGCTCGAGGTCGGGCCACTCGTATCCCGTTCCGGGCCCCCCCCACGCCGACACGACGTTGCCCGCCTGGTCGAATTCGATCACCGGCGGCGCCGCATGCCAGATCGATCGCGTTTCGTTCGGCTGCAGCGTCCCCGGACGATGGACAATCCACACGTGGCCGCGGGCGTCCACGTGCACGCCGGCGACGGCGCCGATCAGCCACCGGTCCGGCAGCGCCCGGGGCCAGGTCGGATCCACCTCGTAGGTCGGCACCGGCGCGGCCGGCGCCCCCGTCTGCGCGAGGGCGCCGGGCACGAGCGCAAGAGCGATCAACAGGACGGTCCGCATCCGGCCCCGCGTCAGTTCGTGCTCGAGCGCGGGAAGTAGCGGCCGATGATGTGCGCCGGGTTGGCGCCCTTCTTCGGACGGAACTTCTGCGGACGTCCCACATGCACGTCGGCTGTGTACAGGTTGCCCTCAGTGTCGGTGTGGAACTGGTGCACGCCCCAGAACCCTCCCGGGAACGCGCCAAAGGTGCCCCACGAATAGAGCAGCTTGCCGGTCAGATCGAACTTCGTGAACTTCTGGGTGATGCCGTCGGCCACCCACAGGTGCTGATCCTCCGACAGCAAGAGCGAGTACGGGCGGCGGACGTTCGGCCACGCATCCAGGAACTTGCCGTTCTCATCGAACACCTGGATCCGCGAATTCGCCCGGTCGCTGATGTAGATCTTCCGGCTCTTGTCGATCACGATCGCATGAACGGTGTTCATGTAGCTCGGTCGTGTCTCGTTCGGCTGGTTGCCGGGCTGGCCCCACGTCATGATGAACTTGCCGTTCTTGTCGAACTTGACCACGCGCGTGTTGACGTAGCCATCGCTGACGAAGAAGGTCCCATCGGGCAGCCAGGCGACGTCGGTCGGCCGGTTGAAATGCGTGGCGTCGTTGCCGGGCTGCATCGGCGTACCGACAGTCATGACCACCTGCTTGCCGTCGCGCGTGAACTTGTAGATCGCATGCGCGCCGTCGTCGACCAGCCAGACATGCCGATCGGGGTCGTAGGGATTCACGAGAATCCGGTGCGGCCGGACGAACAGCTTGTTGTGCTGGTCCCACGACTCGATCAACTTGCCGTTGCGATCGACCACGTTGAACACGTGGTCCCATCGCGGATGGCGGGCCGGGTCCTTTTGCGACAGGTCGTAGCCCGACGCGTTGCGCGTGGGAATGAAACTGTCGGCCGCACCACGCGCTTCCGTGATCACGGGCAGGCACCCGCGATTGAAAATGTAGACGCGGTCGGGACTCTCGGCCCAGATGCCGGCGGTCGATCCAATGATGGAGCCGTTGCCGCAGTAGTTCTGGGGCCAGCCGGCCACCAGGTCGTACGGACCGGTCTCGTCGCCGCCGCCTTTTTCCTGGGCCAGACTACCGGCCGTCAATACGAACGCGAGAACCGCCACTGCGGCGCTGAGTGTTCTGGTCACGAGTGCCTCCTGCTTCAGTTGGTCGTTGGGCGGCCCTTGCGGCCGGTATATTCGAGGATAAACAGGCCCGTGCCGACGCGGTCCACCGCGTAGGCCAGGCCGCGATGGTCGATGTCCACGTCGTTCATCTGGATCGCGACGGGCTGCCCCTCAGCGATCGGGTACGAGTTCTTGTTCGTTTTCGGGATGTAGTAGCCGAGCTCCTTGATGTGGTACGGATCGCTCAGGTCGACCACCCTCACCCCCGCATTGAAGTACGCAATCCAGGCGATCTTGTCGGTGAACCGGTTGATCTTGCCGTTGACCGTTTCCGCGGATTGATGGGGGCCGAACCGCCCGCCCTTCTCGCAGAAGTTGCCCACCGGCACCTGCCACACCGACACCGGGAACGGTTTGGTCTCGGTGGTGATGTCGAGCATGTACGACCCCGTCCGCACGCCGTTGGTGCAGGGCTTCATGTCCGCGCCGCCGCCGGCCTCGTCGACGATGAACGCGTAGGTGCGCGGCAGCGCGGTTTGACCGAAGTTCGGCACCTCGTTATAGACAATCGGCGACACGGTGTGGGGGCCGCGGTGCGGCGGGTTCATGTCGATCGACCACACCAGCTTCGGCTTCGCCGGATCGGTAATATCGAACGACGCCGCCTGTCCGCCGGCATTGCGGTAGCCGACATAGAGCCGCTTGTTCTCTTCGTCGACGATGGGATGGTGCGTGTACTGGCCCTCGTACCCGGGCTCGCCGTCTTTCAACCCGGGAATCCAGGCGCGGCCGACCAGCTTCGGCTCCTTCGGGTTCTTCAGGTCGAAGATCTGCACCACGATGTTGCGGAACCCCGGTTCGCCGGAGGCGGCGTAGAAGTACCCGGTGTCCTGGGACCACCAGCCTTTGTGCGTGCGCATGATGAACTTGCCGCCGCAACCCCGGCCGCAGGAGTTCGGCGGCGTGCCCGTGATCTCGCCCACCAGCGAGATCTTCGACGGATCGGTACCGCGGTCGGTGATGTCCCAGATCTCGTACTTCAGGTCCACCCCGGTCTCCCCCCGGGTCAGGGCCTCGGAATTGCGGATCAGGTAGTCGCGTCCCGAGGCGTCGAACTTGTAGTCGTAGACCACCGAGGTGCTGCGCGAGTTCCGGTTGGTCTGGTTGGGAATGTGCCAGACGTACTTCGGCTTCGCCGGATCGGTGATGTCGAGGATCGACGTGCCGTTGAACTCCATCTTCCCCGTAATCGGATTGAGCAGGGGCTTCTCGTCGCGGAAGGAGTCGTGATGCCCGATATAGACCCAGTTGCCGTTGGCCGGGTCCGATTTCGTCGTGGTGACCAGCGCCGTGCGGCCCTGCAGGTCGTTGTAGCCGACCAGCCGCACGTTCTCGGCGCCGTCGGACAGCGGATCCGCGGGCGGCTGGGCGGCGGCCGGCGTGGCTCCCGGGGAGCATGCCACGGAGATCGAAAGCACCAGCCCCGTGGCCAGCATCAGGGCCAGCGCAGACGCGGCAGGCCTGCGACTCATGTGTTGACGATCTCTCATGTCATTCATCTCCGTGTCACTCAGAACCGGAACAGAACGTCGAACTGGTACGATCGGGCCGCCTGCAGGTTGCCCGGCTGCAAGAAGGCCACAGTGTTGTACTGCCGGTTCGCTCCGCCGCGGGCGTACTCGGTGCCGCGGCCGGCATTGAGCAGATTCAGCACGTTGGTGGCGACCTCGACGTCGCGCGACCCGCCGAGTTTGAACCGCTTGCTGACTTTGAAACCGACGGTGTGCGTGGCGGCCAGCAACACCTGGCCCTCGCCGCGTGTCGGGTAGGCGAAGCGGATCCGCGTCGCCAGCGGATTCGACTGGCGCACGCCGGTCGAGGACACCACCGTCGCCGGACCGAACACGGCGATCTCGGGGCTGTTCGACGGCAACTGCTTCACGATCCAGCTGCTCCACCCGCCCGAGACCACCGAATAGCTCCCCGCCGCCAGGATGCCGTACGGCGCCTGCCACGTCCCGTTGAACCGGTACGAGAACGGGTTCCACATCGGCGCTGTGGTGCTGCCCGGGTAGCTGTTGTGGTCGTTCGGATCCCGCGTGCGCCAGAGCATCCGGTTGTTGGGAAACGCATCCGGTTGGATGAACCGGGCCGGGTCGGTGGGATTCCACGTGCCCTTGTCTTGCTGCCACTGGCGGTGGATCGCCGCCATCGCCTGGAAGTTGTTCGACAGGTTCTTGGCCACCGTGATCTGCAGCGCCTGGTAGTGCATGGCGTGCCAGTCGGTATTGGTCAGCCGATACACGATGCCCTGGTTCGGATCCACCAGTCCGAAGCCGCCGAACGGCTGGTTCGGCCCGCTGGGGTAAATCCCGTTGATGTCCGTCTGCGCGAACATGTTGTGAACCTTGCGGTAGATCCCAGCCACATCCAGGCTGACCTGCCCGGGGAACTGGCGGCGATAGCCGATAATCCCCTCGTCGATGATGGGCTGGCTCATGCCAGGATCGAACTGGGCCGACGACAGCGAGGAGGTGCGGGCCGGCGTGTTGAACACCGCCTCGAAGGTGCCGTTGCCATCGAGGTCGTAGGTGTCGCGGGTCGCGGCCGCGTCGGCACCGCCAAACGACGAGACGCCATGCCGCCCGCCCTGCAGCTGCTCGTGCACGCGCGCGAAGGTGCCGCGCAAGACGTTCTTCGCGTCACTGGTCAGCAGGTACGAAAAGCCCAGCCGCGGCCCCACTTCGGTGCTCGACTGCCGCGAGAAACCGCGCTGCGCGTCGAAGCGCCGCACGAGGTCGACCCGGACGCCGAGCGTCGCGGTCAGCCTCGCGGCGGGCTTCCACGTGTCCTGGACGTAGAAACCAATGTCCTTGTCGCGCCCGGAGGCGGACAGCAGGCTCAGTGCACCGGTGATGTACCGCCGGTGGAACGGCACCGTCCCGGCCGCCGGATTATTCGGATCCCGCAGCCGCTGCTCCTCGAAGATGAAACCATCGTTCAGGTACTCGGTCCTCTGGTCGAAGTTGTTCGCCGGCATCGCCAGGAAGCCGACCTGGAACTCATGCGACCCGGCCAGGCCGTCCTTGAACCAGGTGAGGTCGCCGCGCAGCATGGTCACGGACGACTCGTCCAGGAGCATGCAGCCGTCGCACCCCACCGACCGGTTGCCGCCGGTCGTGACGAGCAGGCCGGTGCCCGTGGCCCGGCCCTGCGCCACGGTGAAGGCGGGGTGAACGTCGATGCTCGGCCCCGGAATGATGCGCCCGTCGTAGCTGTCGAGGCCGTTGCCCCCTTTGTTGTTGTAGCTGAACGTAAAGGTCGTCGTGAATGTGTTCCGCCACGCCGAGGTCAGCTTGGCCCCGTAGAGGGCGCCGCCCGTCGACAGGACTTCGTCGAACTTCGTCATCGTCTGGCCGACGTTGAGCATGTGGAGCCGGTCGCCCTGATAGATGCCGGCCAGGGTATGGTTGGTCCCCAGCCGCGCCGTGACCTTCGCATACGGTTGCTGGCTCTTGAGAGAAGTGTTCTCGAACGGTTCGTTTGGGTAGAGCGCCTTGAGGGCCGTCACCACGGCCGCAATCCGGCTTGGGGTCGTCTCGTTGTTCTGCCAGCGGTACGCGCCGAAGTACCAGATGCGGTCTCTCATAATCGGGCCGCCGAACGAGAAGTCGGCCTGGTTGATGGCCCGCGTGGCCGGCGTGCCCTTGCCGCCGGTGTTGTCGCTGTTCCACTCGAAGGGCTGGAACGTCCACCCACCGGATCCGCTGATCCGGTTGCCGCCGCTCTTGCTGATCATGTTGAGCACCAGCCCGTAGCCCATCGGCGAGGCCGCATCGACGCCGCCCGTCTTGATTTGCACGTCCTCGACCGCCTCGGTGCTCAGCGCCGTCCGGTTGATGTTCGAGTCGTTGTAGTTGCTCGCCATCATCCCTTCCATGTCGACGACGGCGTCGCGATGGTCGACGGCGTTGCCGAAGTAGTTCTGCCGGCCGCTGCCGTCGTTGTGGGGCCGCGACATCACGCCGGGTGTCATGTGGAGGAAGTCGCTCCAGTATTTGCCTTCGACCAGCGGCAGCGCTTTCTGGAACTGCGCGTCGATGTTCAGCACGTTGCTTGGCCGGGCCACTTCCAGCATCGGCGAATCGCCGCTGACCGTGATCGTTTCTGCCAGCGTGCCGAGCGCCATCGTGATGTCCACCTGGAAGTTCGCGCCGGCGCGCAGCAGGATGTCCTGGCGGAGGAACACGGAAAACCCCGTCAGCTCCGCGGTCAGGGAGTAGGTTCCGGGCGGCAGGTTGATGAGGCGGTAGTTGCCGCTGGCATCGGTGACCGCGGAACTCGGGCTGAGCAGCGCCGGGCTCGCGGCGGTGATCGTGACACCAGGCAAGGCGCCGCCCTGGGCGTCCTTCACGGTGCCGCGAAGGCTGCCGTCACCGCCCTGGGCCCATGCTTCCGACGAGAAGACGCCGCCGCCGAGAAGAACAAACGTCAAGACAATCCATCTCATGGTGGAACCCCTCTGGTTGTCGAGCTCCGCGTGAACGTGCGAACGTGACAATGAAACGCCGCCGGCCCGATTACCGTGCGCCGGTCGAAACAAAAACCTGCCGAGCCCCCGCCGTCGTCAGATAACGAATGAACGCCAGAGCCGTGTCCGGCGTGGCGCCGCGCGTCGTGACCGCGGCAACGTAACTCGTGTAGTTCTGCACGTCCTCGGGAAGCGGCGCCACGAGGACGGCCCCTTTCGGCTCGAACGATTTGATCTCGGTAATCGGCCCGAAGCCAATCTCATTGCCGGTCCCGGCGATGACGTGCTCGATCACCTGCGCGGCATTACCGTACCGGGTCGTCCGCGACTTCAGGTGATCCATGACGCCCATCCGGGCAAACAGCGCTTCGAGGTACTGACCGGTTGACGCCTGGTTGTAGACCACCGAATCGGCGCCGAGCAGTGCCGCTTTGAGGGCATCAACCGTGGAGACATCCGGGGCGGGCACGCCGCGACGCATCGTGACGCCAACCCCCACTCGTCCGACCGGCGTTTCGGTGCCGGCCACGATGGCGCCGGCTTTCAACGCACGGTCCATCACGGCGGCTGGTGCGATCAGCACATCCGCCGCCGCTCCCGACGAGAGCCGCTGCTCGATCTCGGGCGCCGTGCCGAAGTGGGTCGCCACTTCCCGTCCGGCATCCTGTTGATACTGCCGGGCAAGCCTGAGCACGCCTTCTTCGACGGCGCCGGCGCTGAGTACCGTGACTCGCCCCGCACCCGCACTTGATGCGGCCGGGCCCTTGCGGAGCTCCTTGATGAAGGTCGCGGCCTGCGTGGCTTCCGGCGTGCCGGGGTGTTGCGCGACGATTCGATCGAACAGCGCCAGCGCCTTGTCGACTTCGCCCTTGCTGAAGTGCACTTTGGCCATGCCGAGCATTGGGGCCGCGGCGCCGGGCCTGGCCGCGAGCGTCTTCTCGAACTGCGCGGCGGCTTTGTCGTTTTGTCCCTTGGCGAAGTAGACCGCGCCCAATGTGACCGCTGCCTCATAGGCCAGCGGGTCGGTGAGGTCCGCCTGCTTGGCGAACCCCGCTTCGAGGGCCGCCGCGGCCTTGTCGAGCGCCTGCATCTCGACGTATGCGCCGCCAAGCTGGAACTGCACGTGGGCTGCCCCCAAACCGAGCGCGGTCGCCTGTTCGAGTTGGGCCACCGCGTCGGCGTTGCGGCCCAACCGCAAGTAGGCCAGCCCGAGGTTGACGCGGATCTCGGGCAAACCGGGGGCCTTTGCCAGGGCGGCCTCGAACGCCTTCGCCGCTCCGGCGTTGTCACCCTTGTTGAACGCGGCGATGCCCCCGGCAAACTCCTCAGCGCCTTCCGGGGCCGCCCGCACCAGCTTGAAGCTGAACCGCCGGTCCACACCGGCATTCAGGCGCAGCTTGTCGTGAATCGGCTGGTACCCTTCCTTCTCAACCGAAATCTCGTACTCCACGGCAGGCAGGCCGCGGCGATAGAAGCGCCCGGCCTTGTCGCTCTTGATGGTGAACTCACGCCCGCGACCCGTATCGCGGATCACGAACGTCACCTCGTCGAGCGGGTTGCCAGCCTCGTCGGTGACAACGCCCTGGATCACGCCCAGCTCGATCTGGCTAAACGCCACAGGGGTGCTGCACAGCAGCACCCCTGTGACCGCGAGAGCCACCGTCCCCCGGCGCACGAAGCGATCGACGCGGAATCGATACGTCACGCCGGCCTTAGAAACGTACGCGCACGCCGAACTGGCTCTGCCGCGGGAACTGCGAGCCCGTCGATACCATGAAGTTCGACGAACTCCGGTTGCCGGTCGGACTCAGCAGATTCTCGCGATTGGTCAGATTGAACACATCGAAGAACAGGTCAAGGCTCGTGGCCCGGCGGCCCAGCGGAATCTGATACCGGAACGACATGTCGAGCAGGAACGATCCCGGCCCTTCCAGCCCGTTGGGCACCGCGCGCCCCTGCGAGTCCACCGCGGAGAGGATTGGGCGGGTCAGGTCGTCAATGCCCTTGATCGGCCGGTCGGTGCGGTCGCCGTCGCCGTTGCCATCCGCACCGGTCGTCTCGTTGACCGGCGCGCCGGAGATCGCGCTGACGACTGCCGCAATGTTCAGCGACCGCCACACGTTGAACGTGCCGGTCATCGCCAGGACGTTCGTGCGGTTGTTGGCGAAGGTCCCGTAATCGGCTCGGATGTCGTTGTCGAGCCAGACGCGCTTCGTGTCGGGGTTGCCGAAGCCAACGTAGTTGGCCTTCTGCAGGGTGTACGCCAGACGCCCGCTCCACCGGTTCGACATCCGCTTCTGGACGCCGAGCTGCAGGGACTTGTAGTCGCCATCGAACGCCGGGTTCGACTGGTTCTGCAGCACGCGGCGGAAGTTCACTCCGCGCGCCTCGGTCGGAATCAGGACGCCGGTTGGATCGAACGCATTGACGCCCGGCCGCACGCGGTTCACCGGCTCGTTGATGTCGATGACGCCGTTCTGGTCACGCGATACGTTCGCGACGTAGTCGACGGTGACCGCTGTCTGGGCGCCGATCTGGTGAGCGAACCCGAGGCTCCAGGAGTCCTGATAGGGCATCTCCCGGTCGGGATCATCCACCCGGACGTTGTCGGCCGCGAACGTGGCGCCGGACAGGATGGCATCGCGCCGCCGCTCGAGGTCGGCAATGGCCGCCGCGCTCAGGACGGCCACGCCGGGGTTGCCGGCCGAGTCGTTGATCCGGTCGGGCCGGAGCACGCAGTTGCACGTGTCGTTGGCCGGCGTGATCGTCAGGACCGGATAGCGCGTCTTCACGGCATTAGTGCCCAGATTGACGCCCACCGAGATGGGCATGTAGGCGTAGAAACGTCCGACGCCGCCCCGCACGATCGTATTCCCCGTCCCGAAGACGTCCCAGGCAAAGCCGATGCGCGGACTGATGTCGTCTTTGGGACCCGGCACCGATTGCTGCCGGTCGTAGCGCACGCCGAAGTTGATCGTCAGCCGGTTGCTCGCCCGCCACTTGTCTTCGAAGAAGAAGCTGACGCGCCGATCGTCGGTGCTGACCTCGTAATTCGAATTGGGCGGCCCCATGCGAACCGTGAACTCGCGCGGGAAGGTCGCCGGATTGTTCGGATCGTAGGGCAGGTTGCCCGCGAAGTCGAAGGTGCCGGTATCCGGACTCCCGCGGCCAGGCGCGGCGTTGTAGCTCCAGCCGAGGCCGGTCTTCAATGTGTGCTCGCCGCCCCAGTCGGGGATGAAGTAGCTGAACGCCGCGTCCGCCGTGTAGGTGCGGATCGTCGTATAGCCGCCGGTGCCGCCCTTGCCGGTGATGTAGTCCGGATGCACATTGCGCTGGCCAATCGCGAACGGACTGCGACCGTCGAATCCTCTCCAGCTGACATCGTCGTTGAAGAACGCCTGCGCGCCGGTGTTGAGCTGCTCGCCGATCCGCCCCAGGCGAACGACCGCGGACGCCCGGTCGCTCAGCACGCTGGTGTACGCGACGTTGAACAGCTGGTCCCAATCTTGCTCCCATCCCTGCGCGTCGATCGTCTCATCGCTGATGTTGAAATCCTCGCCGCGCGAAGGCGCCGTCTCCAACACCCAGCGCACATTGAGGAAGTTCCGATCGTTGAGCTGCACATCACCGCGACCGAAGTAGTTGCTGGCTCGAACGCTGAACGTGCCCACGAAGTCGGCCGCCAGCGGCGCCGCCTGGGCAGGAAACTTCTTCAGCCCCGCGATGTCCTCATGGTCGCGCTCGAACGTGAAGTAGAAATGGGCGCGGTCCCTGACGATGGGACCGCCGATCGCGATGCCGGCCTGCATCGTGCGCTCCTCCGGTTTCGGAGCGGTGCTCGACAGAAAGGAATTCCGCGCGTTGAACTTGTCGTCGCGAAAATACGTGTAGGCGCGGCCCGAGAAGTCGTTGGTCCCGCCGCGGGTCACCATGTTGATGATCGCGCCGGCGCCGCCGCCATACTCGGCGCTGTACTGGTTCGCCAGCACCTGGTATTCCTCGATGTTGTCCAACACGACGCGAACCTGCGTGCCCTGGCTGCCGCCCAGGCGATCGTCGTTGTTGTACATGCCGTCGACCAGATACAGGTTGGACTGGGAGGGCGTCCCGTTGGCGACCACCTGGCCACCTTCGAACGTCGAGGCCGCCGGGTTCGGCGTCATGCCGGGGACCAGCTGCGTGAGCGCCCCGATGTGCCGGAAATTCGCCGGCACCTCCTCGATTTCCTTGCTCGACAGGGTGCCTCCGATTCTGTTGCTCGACCGCTCGACGAGGGGCGCGGCCCCGGTCACCGTCAGGGTTTCCTCCACGCCGGAGAGCTTCAGCGAAAAGTCGACGATGAGCTCCGATCCGGAGGTCAACGTGACATCGGGCCGCGTCAGCGACGCGAACCCGGCCATTTCGATTGCCACCGAGTAGGTGCCCGGATCGAGGCTGGGAATGGAATAGCCGCCCGTCTCAGCCGTCACGACCGTGCGCGTGAAACCCGTGTTCTGGTTCGTGACCGTCACGGTGGCGCCGGGGAGTGCCAGGCCGGCCGGGTCAAGCACCTTCCCGGAGATCGAGCCGCGTTGCTGGGCGAATGCCGGTGACAACGCTGCGGCGAGACAACACGCAGTAAACAAGACAAGACGAACGGCAGAGAGCATGGGAAACCCCTCTCCTCGAAACATGGTTGGACTGGGCCGGAGGGTATCGCCAACCAACGAGCCGGGGTGTCAAAGAATGTCTAACGATTGTCTCTGGTTTGTCTACGCGGGAGGCAGGACCTGATGCAAGGCTCCCAGCAACAGGTCGGCCGTGAACGGCTTGGCCAGGAAGCCTTTCACTTGCGGGCTCGCCGCGCGCGCCGGACGCTCGTTCGCGCCGATGCCGCTCGAGGCCACAATCGGCACCGTGGGATCGATGCGGGAGATCGCCCGGATCGCCGACACCCCGTCCAGCACCGGCATGGTCATGTCCATCACCACCGCGGCCACGGATCCGGCGTGCGCGCGGAAGGTGGCGATCGCCTCGGCGCCGTCGGCCGACAGCAACACGCGATAGCCTGCCGATTCGAGGATGCGCTGCGCCATCACCCGGATCGCCGGCTCGTCGTCGACCACGAGCACCGTCTGGCCGGCGCCGTTGGGACGCCGGACCGTTTCGCGGATCGGGCTCTCGACGCCGGCACCGGTCGAGACCGGCAAGTAGATCCGAAACCGTGCGCCCTGTCCTGGCTCGCTCCAGGTCCGGATGTGCCCGCCGTGGCCCTTGACGATCGTCAGCGACGTCGACAGTCCGAGCCCCGTGCCCTTGCCGGGCTCCTTGGTGGTGAAGAACGGATCGAAGATCCTGTCGAGGATCTCCGGCTCGATGCCCACGCCGGTATCCTCCACCTGCAACATCACGTAGGCGCGGGCCTCCAGCTCCGGCCGCGCGGCGGCGTCGCGATCGTCGATGGCGGCGCGTTCGGCCGAAATCGTCAGCCGGCCGCCCTGCGGCATGGCGTCGCGCGCGTTCACGCACAGGTTCAGGAGCACCTGATGGAACTGTGTGGGGTCGCCGACAAGCGCCGGCAGGCCGGCCTCGACCCGCGTCTGGATGTCGATCTTCTTCGACAGCGTGTCGCGCGCGATGCGCTCGACATCCGCGACGAGCGCCTTGACGTCGACCTCGACGCGCCGCCCCTCCATGCCGCGGGCGAACGACAGCACCTGCTTCACCATTTCGGCGCCGCGGCGCGCGGAGGCGGCGATGGTCTCGAGCATCTCCCGGCCGACCGCGTCGCTGACGTGCTCCTTCAGCATGTCGATGGCCATCATGATCGGCGTCAGCACGTTGTTGAGGTCGTGGGCGATGCCGCCGGCCAGGGTGCCGATGCTCTCGATGCGCTGCGCGCGCAGGACCTGCTGTTCGAGCTCGCGGCGCTCGGTCACGTCCGTGTTGATCGACAGGATGCCGCGCGGCTCGCCCGCCGCGCCGCGCAGCAGCGTCCAGCGGCTCTCGACCATCACCCGCCGGCCGCTCTTGTTCACCGGCTGCAACTCGCCCGTCCACTCGCCCGAGCGAATCACCTGTTCGTACGCCGTCGTCGATTCCACCGGCTCGACGGTCCCGTAGAACAGCTCGACGACGTTGCGGCCGAGCGCCTCGTCCGCCGTCCAGCCGTAGAGCCGTTCCGCGCTCTTGTTCCAGTAGGTCAGCCGGCGATCGAGGCCGCTGACCATGATCGCGTCCTGCGCCTTGTCGAGCAGCGACGCCTGCTCGCGCAACTGCAACCGCGATCGTTCCTGACGCGCCAGCAGGACGAAGCCGCCGGCGCAGGCCAGGGCGATCAGCGCGCTTGCCAGAGCGGCCGTCTGGTAATAGGTGCGCACGCGCCGCTCGACCGGCGCGAAGGCGTCGGCCGCCAGCGTGCCCACCGTGGCGATCACGGGGTAGTCCCGCATGGCGCGGTAGCTGAACACGCGCAGCTGCCCGTCGACGCCGCCGGGGCCGATGTAGTTGCCGCGCGGGCTCCTGGCCAGTTCGACGAGCAGCTGCGACTTGGCGATGTTCTCGCCGAACTCGATCACGGTGCCCCGCCGCCGGGCCAGCGTGATGCCATTCTCCAGCACCAGCGACATCACGTCCGACGGGCCGAGCGTCGTGTTCTCGAACAGCTCGGTCAGGTAGCGCGGCTCGATGGCGATATGGACGACGCCGCCAAACGAGCCGTCCGGCTGGTTACGCCGGCGCGTGAGGGTGATCGCCCAGCGTCCGCTGACCAGGCCCAGGACGGGGGGCGAGATCATCAGGGCGTCGGTGTCGCGACGCTGATGGGCCTTGAACGATTCGCGGTCCGAGAAGTTGGTTGCCGCGAAGTCCTGGAGCGCCTCGATCAGATCGCCGCGCTCGTCGGTCACGCCGATGAAGGTGATCGACCGTTCGACGGCCATCGCGGGCGAGATCAGCTGATCGATTGGGACGCGGGGGCCGGGCCGCTCGTACTGACTCTTGATGACGAGCAGGAATTGATCGATGCCCTTGAGCAGTTGAGTGGTGTGCAGATCGAGCGCCAGCGCGAGGTTGTCGTTCTTGCTGAACTCGCTCGAGACGGCTTCCGCCCGCTCGCTGCGGACCCGCTGCACCGTCGCGAGCCACGCGGCGGCAATGAGGAGGGCGCCGGCCACGGCGATGGCCCACGGCGGGAATCTCACGGTGCGAGGCCGGGACCCGGGTCCCGGCCCTTGGGAGGTCGTCGTCTTGGATCCTCTATCGAATGCCCTTTGAAGAGGGGCTTCGTGAGCTTCGTGGTTGTCTTCGTGATCTTCGTGGTCTCTTTACCGCGGCGCGGGCAGCGGACCCACCGGCTTGATCGCCGCCGGCTTGGCGCCCGACGCGCCGAGCGCGTCGTAGAGCCCGGGCACGGCCGCGATCAGCTCGTTGGCGTCGTTGACGACCTTCATCATGTCGTCGCGCACCTCGCCGGCAATGCGGACCTGCTGCGCCGTCGGCATCGACGTCGATCCCATGATCTGCCCCTTGACCTGGCCGATCTGCCCGCGCACGTTGCCCTGCTGGCCGCCGAATCCACCGCCGCCACCGCCGCCGCCCTGCTGGCCCACGCCCAGCCGCCGCCGCAGGTCGGCCAGTTTCGTGTTGATCTCGGCGGCGGCCGTCTTCGCCGCCGCCGGCACGTTGGCCGCCGTCTTCATCAGCGTTTCCGCCGCGGTCACGTGCGTGGCCAGCGTGGTCACGGCTTCGGCCGCGGTGTTGGCGACGCGCTGGAGCTCGTGCAGCCCGAGCGCCGTGTCGTGCCACGTCCTGCGCTCGGCATCGGTCATCTGCATGTCCTTGTCACCGGCCACGCGGATGTTTTTGGTCGCCACGTCCTTGCCGTCGACGACCAGCGTGACGCGGTACTCGCCCGGCATGACGTTGGGGCCGTTGTTGCCGCCGCCGCCAAAGCCGCCGCCTCCGCCGCCGCCCCCCGGTCCCTGCCCTTGTCCGGCCACGGCCGTGAGCGGCTGGTGGCGCAGGTCCCAGAAGACGCGGTTGACGCCGGCCTTTTGAGCGTCGCGCAGATCGTTGCCGGTGATCTCGCGGACTTGCGTGCCGGACCCGTCGCGAATGCGCAGCGCGACGCTCGTCTGCGGCTTCGACAGGTGGTAGCTGATCGGCACGCCGTAGGTCGGGTTCTTGCCGAAGAACGGCTTGTTGGTCACGAACCCGCGGTCGTTCGCCGGGTTGAACTGCATGCCGCCCCGGATGTCGAACAGGAACGCATCGGCCCGGGCCGCTTCCGCGTACTGCTGCAGCGGCGTCGCATCGTCCAGGATCCAGATGCTGCGCCCGTGGGTGGCGACGATCATGTCGTTGTCGCGCGGGTGGAACACGATCTCGTGGATCGGCACAGTGGGCAGGTTGGACCTGATGCGCATCCACTTCCCGCCGCGATCGGGGCTGACGAACAGCCCGAACTCGGTGCCCGAATAGAGCACGTTCGGGTTCTTCGGGTCCTCGGTCATCGACGTCACGGTGTGGCCCTTCGGAATGCCCTCGCCGATCGACCGGAAGTTGTTGCCGCCGTCGACGCTGGCGTAGACGTAGGTGCCCATGTCGTCGTTGCGATGGTTGTCGAAGCTCGCATAGACGACGTTCACTTCGTGATTCGACGGCGACAGCCTCGACACGTAGGCGTTCTTCGGGAGGCCCGGGAACTTGCTGGTGATGTTGGTCCACGTCTTGCCGTCCCGCGTCATGTGGACCTGGCCGTCGTCGGTGCCGGCGTAGAGCTGACCCGCCTGCTTCGGCGATTCCACCAGCTGCACGATGTTGCCGTACGACTGCACGCCGTCGTTCCTGGCGATGGTGGTCTCCTTGCCGGTGACACCCATCAGCGACAGGCCGTCGCGATCGGTCGCCGTGGTCAGGTCGGGGCTGATGGCGGTCCAGCTCTGCCCGCGATCGGTCGACTTGAACACCCGGTTGGCGCCGACGTAGATCGTATTCGGGTCGTGCGGCGACAGCAGGATGGGCGTGTTCCAGTTCCAGCGCAGCGGCGGCTCGCCACGGGCGGGCAGCGGGCGAATCGACTTGCGCTCGTTGCTGACGCGATCGACGCGCGAGATGTTGCCGTCCTGCGATTCCGCGTAGATGATCCGCGAGTCGCGGGGATCGATCTGCGCCTCGAATCCGTCACCGCCGTGAATCTGGAACCACTGGTCGTTGGCGATGCCGGTGCGGCCGCGCACGGCACTCGGCCCGCACCACGTGTAGTTGTCCTGCAGGCCGCCGCACACGTTGAAGGGCGTCTCCATGTCGTAGGTGACGTGGTAGAACTGGCCGATGTCCAGGTTGTAGATCCCCTCCCACGTCTTGCCCTTGTCGTAGCTCGCGCCGAGGCCGCCGTCGTTGCCGTCGAGGATGTGGTTGGGGTTGGCGGGGTTGATCCACATGGCGTGGTGGTCCGAGTGCATGGTGCCGTTCTCGATGAACGTTTTGCCGCCGTCATCCGAGATGTGGAGCTGCACGCCCAGCACGTAGATGCGGGCGTCGCTGGTCGGATCGATCCGGATCTGGCTGAAGTACATTGGCCGGGGGTTGGTGTTCGACATCTTCCGCCAGGTCAGGCCCGCGTCGTCCGAGCGATACGTGCCGCTTTCGGTGGCGTGCTCGATGCGCGCGTAGAGGATGTTGGGGTTGGCGCGGTAAACGTCCATGCCGATGCGCCCGAGCGGGCCGGCGGGCACGCCCTGTGTGAGTTTGGTCCACGAGCGGCCGGCATCGCTCGACTTCCACATGGCGCTGCCCGGCCCGCCGCCGTTGAAGCCCCAGGTGGCGCGGCGGCGCTGGTAGGTGGCCGCGTAGATCACCTTGTTGTTCTGCGGATCCATCACCAGCTCGGTGGCGCCGGTATCGTCGTCGACGTGCAGGATCCGCGCCCACGTGAGGCCGCCGTCGGTGGTCTTGTAGACGCCGCGATCGCCGCCGCGGCCCCAGAGGCTGCCGAGCGCCGCCACGTAGACCACGTCGTGGTCGATCGGGTCGACGATGATGCGGGCGATGTGCTTCGAGTTGGGCAGGCCCATGTGCTTCCAGGTGACGCCGCCGTCGGTGGACTTGTAGAGGCCATTGCCCCACGAGCCGCTCTGCCGGTTGTTGTTCTCGCCGCTGCCCACCCACACGGTGTTGGCGTCGTTGGGATTGATCGCGATATCGCCGATCGAGACGGCGTCTTCGAGGTCGTCGAAGACCACATCCCACGTCGTCCCGTTGTTGACCGTCTTCCACAGGCCGCCGGTGGCAGTGCCGACGTAGAACACGGCCGGGTTCGACTCGAGCACGGCGAGGTCGTCGACGCGCCCGCCCATCGTGGCGGGACCGATGTTGCGGAAGACGAGGCCGGCAAACGGATCGGCCGCCGCCGCCGCTGCCGCCGGGGCCGCGGGCCGCTGCCCGGATTGGCCTCGTGCGACCTCGCCGCTCACGGCCACCGCGACCAGCACCACCAACACGTAGAGGCGGGTCTTCAGACCCGGCTTGAAACCAAGGCTGCGCGCATTCATTTCAAAGTCCTCCTCAGACCAGAAACCGGGCGTGAAATGTACCACGACTCCGGCTTTCGGCTTTCGGCTTTCGGCTCCCGGCTTGAGAGCTGAAAGCTGAGAGCCGGAAGCTGAAAGCTGAGAGCCGGAAGCTGAGCGCTGGAAGCCGGAAGCTAGCTGGAGCCGGCCGTCATGTGCGGCCGGACGATCTTCTCGACTTCGTCGAGGGCCTTGACGATCGCCGTGCTGACGCGCTCCCGTTCGTCGGGCGTCAGGGCCGACAGCAGGCTGTGGGCCTCGGTCGTCCGGCTGCGGACGCCGATGCTCAAGTGATAAGCGCGCGTCTCGTCAAGGAAGCGTTCCCGGGCGATCTCCATGCGGCCCAGTATAGGGGGATTCGTGCATCACGTATGCAGGCCGAGGCGCTGGAAGCTGGCCGGCGCTTCGTCGAATTCGACCTCCGGCAGGCGGGCGCGCTTCACGGCCATCACGCGGAGCACCACGAACACGGCCGCGAGCGTCAGCAACGCACGGAACGGGCTCCCGCGCTGCAGCGCGTCGAGCTGCAGCCGCGCGAACAGGGAGGCGCCGATGAGGAACGCGAGCGCGTAGATGGGCGCGAGCGCCTTCATGTTCTCGCTCGGCACGTAGGTGCACGTGAACGGCACCTTGTCGTAGGTGACCATCAGCGCCTCGAGCAGCACCAGGGCGCCGACCAGTCCCAGGGCCGCGTGCATCAGCGCCAGTCGTGGACCGAGAACGAACACGAAGAGGGGGAACAGGACGACCAGCGCCGGCAGGACGAGCGCGACGACGGCAGCCTCGCGCGCGCCGGCGGCGAACGCACGGTCGCGGCCCCGCCAGGCGAGCTGGAAACCCCAGTTGGCGCGCAGCTCCGCCGGCACGCGGATGAGGTGGCGAAAGCCGACGAGCAACGCGCCGTAGAGCAGCGGCTGCGTGATGAGCAGCCGATGGGAGGGGCCGCCTAGTGGTGCCACGTTCGCGCTGGAGAGCGCGACGACGGCCATGGCAAAACCCGCGGCGGCGGCGCACGCCAGCGTCAGCCGGTGCGTGTTGCTGCGCCACATCGCGGCCAGGGTGAAGTAGAACCCCGCCCGCGCGGCCGGATCCAGGACGAGGAGCGCGTTGGCGAGTCGCCCGCCCAGCCGCCAGCGCCGCCGGAACGCCGGCGGCGGGGCGGGCGCCAGCGAGGGCAGGCGCCTCGCATTCCACATGTAGGCAGCGGCGGCGAGGAAGAACGTCAGGGCGAGGGCCAATCCCGCGCGCCGGGCCAGCGCCGGAAACTGTCCGCGCCGCTCGCGGTACATCCTGCTGGTGATCTGGTCGTTGTTGGCCTGTCGCACCGTCATCGGGGTGCGCGGCAGGTCGGCAATGACACCGCCGGCCGTCATCTCATACGCACCGAGGAACCACATCGGCGGCGACAGCGCCCGCCACCCGTCGAATCCGCGCTGCGCGATCCGGTCCGCAGCGGGCGGCAGCAGCAGGAGCGCGCTGCCCAGCATCACGATCAGCGCGCCCTGTGCCCAGGGTGAGACACGGGTGAACCAGCGCGGTCCCAGGATGGCGGCCATCGTCTCTCTGAGCGCGACCACCGTGAGATAGCCAAACGCCGCGGCGGCGATGGCGACCACCAGGTGTGTGGCCATCAGCTCCGCCAGCGCGACGACGCTCATCTGTCTGAAGCCGAACACCAGCAACCACGGGAACACGACGCTCGGGCACGCATTGACGGCGACCGCGACGGCCGCTCCGAGAATCGCGACGGCCGACAGCTTGGCGCGCCGGATGGTCCCGGAGGGGACCGGCAGCGGCTCGAGGATCGCCGCGTCGCGCGGGTCGATCGCGAGCGCGTCCCACTGCGTGGCGGCCACCAGCGCCGTGACGATCATCGCCAGCGCCAGATAGAACAGCTTGTCGTCGAGCGACAGGACGGCGGTCTGTCCGGGCGTCAGCAACGCCCCGACGTAGGTGAACGACATGAAGGCGCAGACAAACAGCGTCAGCGACACGACCATGGCGCCGACCATGGCGAGCAGTTGCGACCGGTCGGCCTCCGGCGAAATGAGATCGTTCTCGAGAAACTGGCGGAGGAACAGCTTCGTCAGCTGGACGTACGGCGTCCGCAGGCGGGCGGCCTCCACCTATGTCCCCAGGGCCGAGACGTCCGCCAGGTCGCGCGCCAGCTGTTCGGGATCTTCACGGATGACGAGTTCGGAAAACACGCCCTCGAGCGAATTCCGCGACAGCAGCGTGCGCAGCCGCGCGATCGAGTCGTCCGCGACGACCTTCCCCTTGTGGAGGACGATAACCTTGTCGCAGACGCGCTCGACCACTTCGAGGATGTGGGAGCTGTAAAGAATCGCCTTGCCGCGGCCCGCCAGCGTGCGCACGAGGTGGCGCAGCATCAGCGTCGTCGTCACGTCGAGGCCGGTCTCGGGCTCGTCGAACAGCACGACGGATGGGTCGTGCAGGAGCGCGGCCGAGATGACGATTTTCTGCCGCATCCCCTTCGAGTAGGAGGCGATGGACTGATCGGCCGCGGGACCCAGGCCGAACAGGTTCAGGAAGCCCTCGATCTTCGTCGTCAGCAGCGCTTCGGGGATTTCGCGCAGCCGGCCGATCAGGTAGAGGTATTCGGTGCCGGAGAGAAACGGATAGAGGTACGGCTCCTCGGGAATGTAGCCAAGCTCGCGCCGGAAGGCGACGAGGCCGTCGCGGATGTCGCGCCCGCCGTACTCCACGATCCCCGACGAGGGCTCCAGCAAGCCGGCGAGCATCCTGGCGGTTGTGGTCTTGCCCGAGCCATTGGGGCCAAGGTAGCCGACGACTTCACCGGGCCGGATGGTGACGTTGACGTCGTTCACGACCCGCACGCCGGAGAAGTGCTTCGACAGCCGCGTTGCGCGCAGGTCGGGCATGGCGCACTCAGTCGACAGGACCCGCAGTGTGCCGTGAAGGCCAGAAGCAGGCTGCCGCCGGGCCGAGCGACAGCACCAGGATCAGCGAGGCCAGGGCGAAGAAACCCCGCGAGGTCTCGAAGAAATCCAGGTAGATGACCAGCAGGAAGAAGTAATAGCAGGCGGGCATCAGCGTGAGCGCGATGAAGCCGCCGGAGCCGCGCGCGACGTCGTCGCGCAGCCCGCCGGCCACGGCCCTGAGCACGGCGAAACGGTTCGCGGCGCGGCGGTGCGGCCTGGCACCGGGATCGAACTGCAGGTCCGCGAGCGCCGGCGCGACGATCAGCTCGCAGGTGCGATTGGAGAGAAAGCGCTCGGAGAAGACGAGGATCCGGGACTCGAAGCTCATGGCGCCTCCGCGGGTTTGAGCGCCAGCGCTTCACGCAGCATCGCAAACGCGTCGTGGACCTTCAGGCCGTAGGGCGTCGCGCGGTAGAGACGCCGCGGCAGCCCGCTGGCCCCCTGCGCCCGCTCCTCCTGCCAGGAGTCGACGAACCCCTTCTCTTCCATGCGGGCGAGGATCACGTAGACCGAGCCGCGCTTGAGCGCGCCGCCGGAGGCGTCGACCAGCTCGAGGCCGTACCGCTCACGGCCGCGCAGCATTTCCAGCAGGAGCGACTCGGTCCGCGACATCGACGGCGGCCGGAGGACAGCCATGGGCCGCTATCTTACGTTTTGTAAGAGTGAAGTCAAGTACCGATTTACGACTGCTTCAGCTGGAGGCCGTCTTCGTGCGCGTCGACGGTCACGCGGCTGCCGTCCTTCACCTCGCCGAACAGGAGCAGCTCCGACAGCGGCTTCTTGATGGTCTTCTCGATCAGGCGCGCCATCGGCCGGGCACCGAATGCGCGATCGAAGCCCTTCTCCGACAGCCAGGCGCGAGCGGCCGGCGCCAGCACGATCTGGATGCCGCGGCCGGCGACGAGCGCGCGGAGTTCGTCGACGTGCTTGTCGACGACGAGCTCCACTTCCCTTGTGCCGAGGGGGAGGAAGTGCACGGTCGCGTCGAGACGGTTGCGGAATTCCGGCGAGAACGCGCGCTCGAGCACGCCGGTGGACTTGCTGCTGCCGGTCGCCGAATCGCTGAACCCCAGCTTGCGGCCCGACAGGTCGCGCGCGCCCGCGTTGGTGGTCATGATCAGGATGACGTGCCTGAAGTCGGCCTGCCGGCCGTGCGTGTCGGTGAGCGTGGCGTGATCCATCACCTGCAGCAGGATCGAAAACAGGTCGGGATGGGCCTTCTCGATCTCGTCGAGCAGCAGCACCGCATGCGGGGCCTGGCGCACGGCGTCGATCAGCAGGCCGCCCTCTTCGTAGCCCACGTATCCCGGCGGCGCGCCGATCAGGCGCGAGACGGCGTGCTTCTCCATGTACTCGGACATGTCGAAACGGAGGAACTCGACCTTGAGCACGCGCGCGAGCTGGCGGGCCAGCTCGGTTTTGCCGACGCCGGTCGGGCCGGCGAACAGGAAGCTGCCCATGGGCTTCTTCGGATCGCGCAGCCCGGACCGCGACAGCTTGATCGCCGACGACACCTCGTCGATGGCAGCGTCCTGGCCGAAGATCACGGCCTTCAGCTCGGCGTCGATGTTGCGGAGCGCGACCTTGTCGTCGCTCGACACGGCCTGCACCGGCACGCGCGCCATCTTCGCGACGACGCGTTCCATGTCGCTGACGGTGATGTTCCTGACGGGCTCCGGGCTCCGGGCTCCGGGCTCCGGGGCTCCGGGCTCCGGGGATCCGGGCTCCGTCACTGGGGCCGGGGCCAGTCTCGCAGCAGCCCCCGCTTCATCGATGACGTCGATGGCCTTGTCGGGCAGGTGCAGATCTTTCAAGTGGCGATTCGAGAGCGTGACCGCGGCCTCGAGCGCCTCGTCCGAGTACGTCACCTTGTGATGGTCTTCGTAGGCGCTCTTGAGGCCCTTGAGGATTTCGATGGTCTCGCTCTCCGACGGCTCCAGCACCTCGATCTTCTGGAACCGGCGCGACAGCGCGCGGTCCTTGTCGAACGACTGCTTCACGTCCGAGAACGTGGTCGATCCGATGCAGCGCAACGTGCCCGAGGCGAGCGCCGGCTTCAGCAGGTTGCCGGCGTCCATCGTGCCGCCCGACGCCGATCCCGCGCCCACCAGGGTGTGAATCTCGTCGATGAACAGGATGGCGTGCTCCTGCTTGTCCAGCGCATCGAGCACCTGCTTGACGCGCTCTTCGAAGTCACCGCGGTAGCGCGTGCCGGCCACGAGCGCGCCCATGTCGAGCGCGAAGACCTTCGAGGCGCGCAGCGACTCGGGCACGTCGCCCTTGTGGATCCGCAGCGCCAGGCCTTCGGCGAGCGCGGTCTTGCCGACGCCCGGCTCGCCGACGAGCAGCGGGTTGTTCTTGCGCCGGCGGCCGAGCACCTGGATCATCCGCTCGAGCTCGAGCTGCCGGCCAATCAGCGGATCGATGCCGCCCTTCGCCGCCTTGGCGATCAGATCCGTGGCGTAGGCCTCGAGCGGATCGCGCACGCCGGATTCGCCGCCATCCGGCGCGCCGGGCGCGGTCGCCTCTTTCGGCCCGCCGTGCGAAATCGCGCGGAGCAGCGTGAGGCGATCCAGGCCCTGCTTGCGCAGGAAGTAGGCGGCGTGGCTCTCCTCTTCCTGCAGCAGGAACACCAGCAGGGCGCCGCTTTCGACCTGTTGGGCGCTCGACGAGGCGGCGTGCACGACGGCGCGCTCGACGACGCGGTCGAAGCCGAGCGTCGATTCCGGCTTCACCGCCTTGCGTCCGGGCACGGGCGTGAAGGCGCGATCGAGCACTTCCTCGAGGTCGGTCCGCAGCACCGTCAGGTCGATGCGGCAGCGCGCCAGGATCTCGCGCGCCTGCGGATCCTCGATCAGGGCGTGCAGCATGTGCTCGAGGCTGACGAGGTCGTGGCGGCGATCGGCGGCGACGCGGAACGCGCGCCGGATGCTTTCGAGCGCGTCGGGGGCAAACGGCACCGGCGTGCGGCTCATGCGCCCGCCTCCTGGGGATCGGGCTCGAGCGTGACGAGCAGGGGAAACTCGTGTTGCTCGGCCAGTTGACGCGTGGCCCTGACCTTGGTTTCGGCCACGTCGCGGGTGAAGAGTCCGGCCACGCCGACGCCCGCCTGGTGCACGTGCATCATCACGGCAAAGGCTTCGGCATGCGGCAGGTGGAACACGGTCTCGAGGACCCAGACCACGAAGTCCTGGGTGGTGAAGTCGTCGTTGTGCAGCAGGACCCGCCACAGGCGCGGGTTCTCCACCTCCTCGTCGATGCGCGAGTCGGTCTGGACCCCGTCCCGGACGTTTGGATCGGCCACGTACCGATCATAGGGGTCTGACCCCGCCATCGCAAATGGTTCAGGGGCGTGAGGGGTCTGCCCCCTGCGCACGGTCGAGGCGCCAGGTCGGAGCGGGCTGCTGCACGAGGCGCGCCACTTCGGCGACGAACTGCCGGCGCGGCATCGACATCGCGCCAAGCGACCGCAGGTGACCGGTTTCCATCTGGCAATCGATCAGCGGGAACTCCCACCGATCGAGTTGGGTCGCCAGGTGGACGAGGGCGATCTTCGACCCGTCGGTCCGGCGCGAGAACATCGACTCGCCGAAGAACATCCGCCCGATCGACACGCCGTAGACGCCGCCGGCCAGCTCGTCGCCGATCCACACCTCGAGGGAATGCGCGAACCCGGCGCGATGCAGCGCCAGGTAGGCGCGGTGCATCTCGGGCAGCAGCCACGTCCCGGTGTCGCCGGGCCTGGGCGCGGCGCATTCGCGCAGCACGCGCTCGAACGCGGCGTCGAGCGTCAGCCGGAAGTCGCGCCGGCGCAGGCGTTTGGCGAGCGAGCGCGACAGGTGCAGCGCCCGCGGCCGCAGCACCGTGCGCGGATCAGGCGACCACCACAGCACGGGATCGCCGGCGCTGAACCACGGGAAGATGCCGTGGCGGTAGGCCTCGACGAGCCGCTCGACCGACAGGCCGCCGCCCGCGGCGAGCAGGCCATCCGGCTCGTCGAGCGCCTCGTCGACGGGCGGAAACCGATCGGCGGGACCCAGCAAGGGGATCATGCTAAGCTCGACCTTGATCCCCGAACGATTGGTCCATAGGCATGGTGTGGTTCTTCGAGAGGCAAGGCGCGTTCATCCGGTGCGAAGCCCGCGAGTCCGAATCGGGCGAGGGGTTCGAGCTGCATCTCGTGAATCCGGACGGATCGGAACACCTGGAGCACTTCAGCGATTCGACGGCCCTGACGCGGCGGCAGCAGGAACTGGAGTCCTCCCTCTCGCAGGACGGCTGGCTCGGTCCCTTCGGGCGCACGATCTAGAGTTTAGAGTTTAGAGTTTAGAGTTTAGAGTGCAGAGTTTAGAGTGCAGAGTTCAGGCCACGGCGATTCTAAACTCTTAACTCTAAACTCTAAACTCTAAACTCTAAACTCTAAACTCTGCACTCTGAACTTGGTTATAATTAGTAGTTCTGTCCCCTATGGTGAGTGTAGCTCAGGGGTAGAGCTCCGGACTGTGGCTCCGGCTGTCGCGGGTTCGAATCCCGTCACTCACCCCAACTTTCAACTTCCCAGGTTAGTGACAAGTTCAAGAGTGCACAGTTCATAGTTAAGGTTGACAGTTCCAAGTGAACCTGCCACGGAAACTGACAACTGGACCTTGTAACTTCAACTCTGAACTGTGAACTCTTGAACTTTCAACTATTCCTGGGCTCGCTGGAGGCGCGGCACCTGGCGGACCTGCGGTTCAGCGAGGTGACCCGCGCGTTGAGGGCGTTGTCGTCCGCGTACGTCGAGCGGCGCGACACCGTCGTCACCGAGCATCGCACGCTCGACGGCGCCGGCAAGCGCGCGGCGTTTGCGCTCTACTACAGTCCCATTCACTTCGTGCTCGTGCAGCAGATCCTCGCCGAGGTCGGCGCGCCGGCGCGGCCGGGACTGGTGCTCGATCTCGGCTGCGGCACCGGCGTCGCCGGCGCGGCCGTCGCCACCACCACGACCCCTCCCTCTCGCGTGCTGGGCATCGACACGCACCCGTGGGCGCTCGAGGAAGCGCGCTTCACCTACCGCGCGCTCGGCCTCACCGGCGACGTGCGGCGCGGCTACGTCGCGCGGACGCGCATCCCGCCGGACACGTCCTTCGTCGTCGCCGCGTTCGTGGTCAACGAATTGAACGAGATCGATCGGCGGGCGCTGCTCGAGTCGCTGCGCGCCGCGGTGCAGCGCGGCACGTCGGTCCTGATCGTGGAGCCGATCTCGCTGCGGATTTCGCCGTGGTGGCACGAGTGGGCGGAGGCGTTCGCGCAGATCGGCGGCCGGGCCGACCAGTGGCGGTTCAAGTACGATCCGCCATTGATTGTGAAGCGCCTGGCCCGGGCCTCGGGGCTGCGGCCGGAATCCCTGACGGCCAGGAGCTTGTTTACGAGGCCGGCTTGATCGCCGGATCCGACTTGGTCTCGGGATTCGGCGTCGTCGGCAGCGCGAGCTGCCCTTTCTCGTGCAGCTCGACGGCCGCCTTCACCACGACGGGATCGAACGCCTTGCCCTCGAGGTCGCGCACCATCTGCAGCGCCTCCTCGAGCGTCAGGCCCTTGCGATACGAGCGGTCTGAGGTGAGCGCGTCGAGGAAGTCGGCGACGCCGAGCAGGCGCCCGAGCAGCGGGATGTTCTCGCCGCTCAGACCTTCGGGGTAGCCCTTGCCATCCCAGCGCTCGTGGTGATACTTCACCCCGGGCAGCAGGTTGACCACCTTCTGGCTCTGGATGTTCGACAGGATGCGCGCGCCGTGCAGCGGATGCATGCGCATCTCGCTGAACTCCGAGTCGGTCAGCTTGCCCGGCTTGTTGAGAATCGCATCGGGCACGCCGATCTTGCCGACGTCGTGCAACAAACCCGACAGCTCGACCACCGCGCGGCTGTCGGCGTCGAACCCGAGCTGGAGCGCCAGCCGCACGCCGAACGCCGCGACCCGCTCGGAATGCTTGTGCGTGTAGCCGTCTTTGGCGTCGATGATCGACGCGATCGCCTTCATGACGTCCAGGAACAGGCGCTCGACTTCGGCCATCAGCCGCGCGCGGTGCAGCGCGATGCCGGACTGGTTGCCCACCGCCGCCAGCAGCTCGAGCTCGGCTTCGCTGAACTCGCGCACCTTGAGGCTGTCGACGTAGAGCACGCCGAGAATGGCGTCGGTCGTGCGCATCGGCGCGCACATCACCGAGCGGATGCGCTGCCGGACGATGCTCTCACCGCCGACATACCGCTCGTCGGCCAGGGCATCGTCGGTGAACACCGAGATGCCCTTCTCGAGCACGTCGTTCACGACCGTGCGCGACAGCATCACCTGGCCCGAGCTCTTGTTCTGGTCGCGCGTGCGCACGGCCACCATGTCGACCTCGTTGCCGGTGCCGTCGGGCGGCCGCATCAGGATGGCGGCGCGGTCGCCGCCGCCCACCTCGAGAATCGCCGAGAGGATCGAGTCGAACAGCGCCTCGACCGAGGTCGCGCGCGACAGGATGTCCGACACCTTGTGCAGCGTCGTCAGGTACTTCTGCGCCGACTGCAGCAGCGACGCCTCGTCCGTGCGCTTGGAGACCTGCGACAGGAATTCGAGCTTGGTCGGGTCGACGGCGCGCTGCACGAGCGTCTGGCTGCGCGCCTCGACGAGGCTGAGCGAGGTCGTGCTGGGCGACCCATGCGGCTGATCGAGGTTCGTCCCCATCAGCTCGATCACCGTCGAGCCGATGCGGATCTTGTCGCCCTTCTGCAACTCGGTGGTCGCGATGCGGCGCTCGTTGACGAAGGTGCCGTTGGCGGACTGGAGGTCCGCCACCACGCAGGCGTCGTCGCGGGCGGTGATGGTGCAGTGGCGCCGCGATGCCGCTTCGTCGTCGAGGACCACGTCGCAGCCCTTGAGGCGGCCCAGGGCGATGGTCTGCCCGGTCGCCACGGCCACGGTCCGCCCGACCTCCTTGCCGGAGCGGACGACGAACTCGAATCGCATGGCCAGATGATAATGAAGATGGAGCCCGCATTGCCAGAAACCGACAACAGCCTGGTCGCCAGGCGGCTGAGATACATCGAGCGGCAACGCACGCTCCGGACAGGTGGGGACCAACCGCCGGGTGGGGACAAACCTTTAGGTTTGTCCAACGATGCACCATTGGCAGGCCAGGCGCCCCGGGGCACCGGTCCCCTCAACCGCCACGGCATGCCGAAGCTGCCGACCGGCCAGCGCCAGGTGCCCAACTGGCCCGTGCTCGACCTGGGCGACTCGCCCCACGTCTCCTTCGACGACTGGCGCCTCGAGGTTACGGGCCTGTGCGACAACCCGTTCACGATCGGGTGGCGGGAGTTCCTCGCGCTGCCCCAGGCGGAAGATGTCAGCGACTTCCACTGCGTCACGACCTGGAGCCGGATGGACAACCAATGGCAGGGCGTGCGCTTCCGGACGATCGCCGAGGCGGCGGTGCCGGGGCCCGACGCCGCCTACGTGCTGTGCACCGGCTACGATCACATGCCGGGCACGCGCATTCCGTACACGACGAACCTCCCGCTCGCGCGCGCCGTGGAAGACGACGTGCTCCTCGTCCACACCTGGGAAGGACAGCCACTGCCGCAGGACCACGGCGGCCCGTGCCGGATGATCACGCCGAAGTTGTACGCCTGGAAAGGCACGAAGTGGATCCGCAAGATCGAGTTTCTCGCCGCCAACCAGCCCGGGTTCTGGGAAGAACGCGGCTACTCGGACACGGCCGAACCGTGGTTTGAAGACAGATACTCGTAGCTCTCGGCTGAAGGCTGAAGGCTGAAGGCTGTATGTTCTCTGCAAAAGACCTCCGGCCGATGCTGGCGACGCTGCCGGACGCTCCTCCACCGCTCACCGATGCGAGGCTCGTCTACGAGCCGAAGTACGACGGCATCCGCGCCGTCGTCGAGGTGGTGCCTTCCGGCTCCGGGCTCCGGGCTCCGGGCTCCGCGAAGGCGCGGTTGTGGTCGCGCCTCGGCAACGAGAAGACTGCGCAGTTCCCCGACATCGTCGATGCCCTGGAAACGTGGGGACGGAAGCTGAAGGGGCCGGTCGTGCTCGACGGCGAGGTCGTCGCGCTCGACGAAGACCTGCGGCCCGCCGGATTTCAACGCCTGCAGCACCGCATCCACGTCAGCGTCCCCGGCTACAGCTCGAAGCAGCAAATCCTCAAGCCGAACGAGCAACCGGCCGCGCTCATCGTGTTCGATCTGCTCCGCGAGGGTGATGAGGATCTGCGCGCACAGACGCTCACGGGCCGGCGCGCCCGTCTCGAACGGCTGTTCAAGGCCCACCCTTCGTCGTCGACCTTGATCCGGATGACGGAACAAGCCGCAGGCGACGGCCGCAAGCTGATGGCCCGCGCCGAGAACGAAGGGTGGGAAGGCCTGCTCGTGAAGTACGCGCGCTCGGTCTACCGCACGGGCAAGCGGAGCCCCGAGTGGATCAAGCTGAAGCTCCAGAAGCAGGACGAGTTCGTCATCGGCGGATGGACGGCGCCGAAGGGCGCGCGCGCGCACTTCGGCGCGCTCGTGCTCGGCACCCCGACCGCCGCCGGCCCGCTCACCTACGCCGGCGATGTGGGCACCGGATTCAGCGGTGCCGAGCTCGAACGGCTGGTGCACTTGCTCCGCCGCATCGAGACGCCGACGTGCCCGTTCGAGACGCCGCCGAAAACGCCGAAGGGCACGCCGCACTGGGTCCGGCCGCTGCTGGTGGCGCAGATTCGCTACACCGAGATGACGGATGAGGGGAGGCTTCGCCATCCCACTTACCTCGGGCTTCGCGATGACGTGACGACCACCAAGGTGCCTAGGGTGCGTACGGTGCCTGAGGTGCCTGAGGTGCGGGCCAAGGGTGCCAAGGGTGCTCAGACCATCACCGCTCGCGACGTCGAGTCTCTGATCGATCAACTCATCGCGCTCGAGAAAGCCCGCAAGAACGGCAAGCTGCATCTCCCCGACGGCGACACGCTCGAGGTCACCAACCTTCACAAGGTCTTCTGGCCCGAGGGCCAGAAGACCAAGGGCGATTTGATCCGGCACTACGCGCGCGTGGCGCCGTACATCCTGCCCGTCATCGACGAACGGCCGCTCGTCATGAAGCGGCTGCCCAACGGCGTGGATGGGCCGGCGTTCTACCAGCACCGCGCGCCCGAGCCGGTGCCACCCGGCGTGCGCATCGAGACGCTGCCGGCCGACGACGTGCCGGCGCGCCTGGTCGGCGGGTCGCTCAAGACGCTTCTCTACATGGCGCAGCTGGCGTCGATCTCGATGGACCCGTTCTTCTCCCGGCTCGGCTCGCTCGACGATGCGGACCAGGTGGCGATCGATCTCGATCCGCAGCCGGGCGCCACGTTCGCGCAGATCCTCGATGTGGCCCGCTGGGTGCAGGAGGAGCTGGATCGCGTGAAGGTCCCCGGGTTCCCGAAGACCTCCGGTTCCGAAGGCCTGCACGTCTTCATCCCGCTCCCGCCGGGGACGCCGTATCAGGCCGGCATGCTCTTCTGCCAGATCATCGCGACGATGGTCGCGGCGAAGCATCCCAAGGTCGCCACCGTCGAGCGCAAGGTGGGCCGGCGCAAAGACAAGACCATCTACGTCGACTACCTGCAGAACATCCAGGGCAAGACGCTGGCGTGCGCCTACAGCGCGCGCGCGTCGGCGTTTGCCGGCGTGTCGACGCCGCTGACGTGGACGGAAGTGCACGGATCGCCGCGGCCGCAGGATTTCACCATCGACAGCATCGCCGCGCGGATCAAGAAGAAGGGCGACTTGTGGGAAGGCCTGCGCCGGCACGAGGGCGCCGACCTGCTCGGCGCCCTCGACCAGCTGCGCAAATGAGCCCTAGAACGTAAACCGGAGCTCACCGATGATCTGACGCTTGAGGATGTCGCCGAACACGTGCGACTGGATCTCCTCGTTGGTCAGGTTGATCCCCTTGATGGTGGCCGTAATCTTGTCCTGCGCGAACTTCACGCCGAACGCGCCGTTGACTTGTGTGTAGGCCTCGGTCGGGCCCGTGAAGCGTGAGTCCAGCACGTCCTGCCACAACGCGTCGTCGATGTAGCTGACCGAGAGGTTGCCGAGGAAGTGGCCCTGGCTGAAGCTCAGGCCGGCGTTGAAGCGGTTCTGCGGCGGCAGGTTGACCTCCGAGAGCGCGAAGTCAGGGTCGGGCTCGGCCTGGTACGAGTAGTTGGCGAAAAGGTTGAGCGCCTCGTTCACGGCGCCGTCGATGCCCAGCTCGAAGCCCTTGTTCTTCACGGTGCCGAGGTTACGGTAGCTGAACTCAGACGGCAGGCCGCCGGTGTCGCAGCGGGCGGCGGTGCAGGGCGGCGGCAGCACTTCGAGCACCACCGGGGGCAGCGGCCAGAGGGGCGGCGGCGCCGTGGCGCGGTAGCGGCCCACCTGCGTGAAGAAGATCTCGTCGCGGTTGGTCGTGAAGTACACCGAGGCCGACAGCGTGGCCCGGTTGCGGATGATGCCGGTGTAGCCGACCTCGAACGATTCGGTCGACTCCTCCACCAGGTCTTCGTTGCCGTTGGCGCGGACCGGGAAGTTGTAGATCACGCCGCTCAGCAGCGGGTTGATGGCCCCGAGGTTCAACTGGTTGACGATGGCCGTGTCCAGGTAGTTGTTGATCAACGAGGGCGAGCGGAAGGCCTTGTTGAAGGACAGCCGCACGGCATGGTCGTTGGCCGGCTTGAGGATCAGCGCCGCGCGCGGCGAGAACACCGGGTCGGCGATGTTGGCGAACTTGTCGATGCGGGCGCCCAGGCTGATGCGCACGTTGTTGTTGAGGAAGACCTCGTCCTGGATGTAGCCGCCGACCTCGGTGCGCTTGTCGCCGCGCGGCGCGATCGACAGGTCGAACGAGTTGAAGCGGACGTTGCCGCCGTAGCTGAGCACGTTCCGGGTGCCGATCGTGTTGACGTTGCCGACCTCGGCGTCGAAGGTCCGGGTGTTGAACTTGAACGGAATCGGTTTGCCGTTGACGCCGATCGCCAGCAGCCCCAAGGCGTCGCCGTTCAGCAGGTTGGTGAAGACGTTCACCTTCAGCGCGTTGCGCGTGTAGCGCACGGTCCCGTAGCCCACGCCGACGCCGGTGCCGTCAAACGGGCCGATGCCGGTGTGGAAAATGCCGTCGGTGCCGGCGTAGCCACCGGCGAACACCAGCTTGTACTTGCCTTCCGGCGCGTCGTAGTCGAACCGCGTGTCGAACTTCGGCTGCGTCGTGCCCTGATTGGAAAAGTTGGGATACTGGGTGCCGGTGCCGTTCGGGATCGCGCCGGTGGGACGCGCGAAGGCGTCCGACGTGTAGCCGCCGGCCGAGACCTTGTAGGCCCAGCGGTCGTTGACGGCGCGCGCGTGGGTGGCGTTGATGCCGAACATCGTGCCGCTGTCCAGCTTCTCACCGCGGGTGGTGTCGCGGTCGAACGTGCCGAACGAGATGGTGGCGCTGTTGCCGTTGAGCTCGCGCGGGGTCTTCGAGATGAAGTTCACCACGCCGTTCATGGCGTTGGCGCCCCACACCGCGGAGGCCGGGCCGCGGATGACCTCGATCTGCTTCAGCTCGTTGGGATTCACCGGGAGCAGGTCCCACGCCACGAACCCGAAGAAGTCGAGGTAGAGGCTGCGCCCGTCGAGCAGCGCGAGCGTCGACGTGGCGAGCGTGGAGGTGGCGCCGCGCATCGTGATGTTGAAGTCGCGGGCGGAGGTCTGGGTCAGGTTGACGCCCGGCACCGAGCGGAACAACTCGGCGTAGTTGGTCGCCGGCGTCGACTGGATCACGTCCGAGGTGACGACCGACACCGTGGCCGGCGCGTTGACGAGCTGCTGCTCGACCTTCGACGCCGTGACGACGACCTGTTCCACGTAGACAGGGGGGGCTTCGGGCTTGGGCGGCGGCTGCGGCGGGTCTTGAGCGAAGGCGGCAGTCGCACAGGCCAAGACCAGCGCGGTGAACACGGCCAGACGGCGAGACGTCATGAAACCCTCCATGGGACTAGAGCGAAGATATTGTAACGCCCTCGATGCCGGCGTGAACCAGACGGACGTAGTCGGGACGGTCGGCCGGGGAGCGGTGCCGGTACGACGCCAGCACGTCGCCGCCTTGCACGACAAATACTCCGGGCAATTGCCGCATCATCTCGACGGACTGGCCGCCGAAGCCGTGGGCGACGGCACACGACGCCCCGCGTATCCAGACGTTTGGATCGATCAGCGCCCCCATGCCGGTTTGCCCCAGGCCGAAGGCGTGATAGTGCTCGAGGCCCGGATCGCTGATTTGCAGCGCGTCGTGGAGGCCGTATTTCTCGAACCAGGGTCGCGCTTCTTCGCCCGTGGCGCCGTGCACGAACACGATCGACGCGCCCGCCGCTTCGATCTCGGATCTCACCGCCGCGATGTCGGCCATGGCCTCGCGGCAAAACGTACAGCCGAACGAGCGGAGAAAAACCACGAGGGCGGGCTTGTCGGTGAGGTCGCGCAGGGGAGAGTTGGAGGGGAGGATCACACGGTAACCGTCGCCGCCCACTGCTCCAGCTTCCGCGCATCATCGTAGAAACGGCGGATGCCGTCCGAAAGTTTTTCCACCGCCATCGCGTCCTGGTTGTGCAGGAAGCGATAGGTCTTCTCGTCGAGCGTCAGCTTCTCGCCGGCCGAGGCCCGCGCCGCGTCCGGGGTGAGGCGGGGCGCCACCTCCCCCGCCGTGCGCTGGAGCGTGTCGAGCAGGTCGGGACTGATCGTCAGCAGGTCGCAGCCGGCGAGCAGCAGGATCTGATCGAGCTTGCGGAAGCTCGCGCCCATGACCTGCGTCTGGTAGCCGTACTTCTTGTAGTAGTGATAGATCCGCGTCACCGATTGCACGCCGGGATCCTGATCGGCGGCAATCTCGGCGCCGCTCTCCTTGCGGTAGTAGTCGTAGATGCGGCCGACGAAAGGCGAGATCAGGGTGACGCCGGCTTCCGCGCAGGCCACCGCCTGCGCGAAGCTGAAGAGCAGCGTGAGGTTGCAGTGAATGCCCTCGCGCTCCAGCTGCGCGGCGGCCTGAATACCCTCCCACGTGCTGCCGACCTTGATCAGGATCCGCTCGCGATCGATGCCCGCCTTCTCGTAGAGCGCGATGATCTCGCGCGCCTTGGCGACGCTGCCGGCGGCGTCGAAACTGAGCCGCGCGTCGACCTCGGTCGACACGCGGCCCGGCACGATCTTCAAGATCTCCTGCCCGAAGTTCACGGCCAGGCGATCCGTGAAGGCCTCGGTCCGTTGCGCCTCGGCGACGGCCAGGCGATCGGCATCGGCCAGGGCGGCGTCGACCAGCGGCCGGTATTGCGGCTGCTGCGCCGCCTTCAGGAGCAACGACGGGTTGGTGGTGGCGTCCTGCGGGCGGAACTGCCGCATGGCCTCGATGTCGCCGGTGTCGGCCACGACCGTGGTCACGCGTTTCAGCGAATCGAGAAGGGACATGCAATAGAGGATACCCGAGATAAGCTTGAGGATCGATGCGGGTTCTCGTCGTGGACATCGGCGGCGCGCACGTGAAGCTGCGGCACTCGGGGAGCGCCGACGTGCGCAAGTTCGACTCGGGCGACGGCTTCACGCCGCAGCAGGTGGTCGCCGGCGTCCGGGCACACACGGCGGACTGGACCTACGACGCGATCACGATCGGCATTCCCTCCCCGGTGATCCGCGGCGCCGTGGCCGAAGAGCCCTGGAACCTCGGCACCGGGTGGGTCGGGTTCGACTGGCAGGCGGCGCTGGGCCGGCCGGTCAAGATCATGAACGACGCAGCGATGCAGGCGCTGGGCAGCAGCGAGGGCGGCCGCATGCTCTTCCTCGGCCTCGGGTCCGGGCTGGGGACGGCGCTCGTCGACGAGCGAACGGTGGTCCCGCTCGAACTGGCGCACCTGCCGTACCGCGACCAGACCTTCGAGGACCTGCTCGGGCAGCGCGGCCTGGCGGCCCTCGGCGAAGCGGCGTGGCGCGCCGTGGTGCTCGAGGGCGCCGAGCTGCTGCGCGCCGCCGTCGCCGCCGAGTACGTCGTGCTGGGCGGCGGCAACGCCCGCCTGTTCTCGGCGCTGCCGCCCCGCGTCCGGCTGGGCCACAACGACAAGGCCTTCGAGGGCGGCCTCCGCGCCTGGGATGCGCCCTTCGCGCACTTGGCGGCGCTGGCGCCCCGGCAACACCTGCGCGACCTCTTTGCCGCCGACCCCGCGCGCGCCGCGCGCTTCTCGCTCGCCGTCGGCGAGCATCTCTACGTCGACTACTCGAAGAACCTGATCACGGACGAGTCGATGCACGCCCTCCGCGCCCTGGCGCGCACCGCCGGCGTCGAGGCGCTGCGCGACCGGATGTTCGCCGGGGAGCCGATCAACAGCAGCGAAGGGCGCGCCGTGCTGCACGTCGCGCTGCGCAACCGATCGGACCGGCCGATGGCCGCCGGCGGCCGCGACGTGATGCCCGAGGTGCACGCGGCGCTCGACCACATCCGCCGGTTCTCGGAAGCCGTCCGCAGCGGCAAATGGCTCGGCTACACCGGCCTTCGCATCACCGACGTCGTGAACATCGGCATTGGCGGATCGGATCTGGGCCCGGCGATGGTCACCGAGGCGATGACGCCGTACGGACGGGAGGGCCCGCGGGTGCACTTCGTCGCCAACGTCGACGGCACGCACCTCGCCGACACCCTGCGCCCGTTGCACCCCGCGACCACGCTCTTCACGGTGGCGTCGAAGACGTTCACCACGCAAGAGACCATGGCGAATGCGCGGTCGGCGCGGGACTGGTTTCTCGCGCGGGCGAAGGACGAATCCGCCGTCACGAAACACTTCGTCGCGATCTCGACCAACGAGGCCGCCGTCCGCGCGTTCGGCATCGACGCCGGCAACATGTTCGTGTTCTGGGACTGGGTCGGCGGCCGCTATTCGCTCTGGTCGTCGATCGGGCTGCCGATTGCCCTCTCGACGGGCTACGGCCATTTCGAGCAGATCCTCGACGGTGCCTACGAGATGGACGAGCACTTCCGCACGGCGCCCCTCGAGCGCAACGTGCCGATCACGCTGGGGTTGCTCGGCGTCTGGTACGCCAGCGTGCTCGGCGCCGACAGCCACGCCGTGCTCCCCTACGAGCAGTACCTCCGCCGGCTGCCGGCGTACCTGCAGCAGCTCGACATGGAAAGCAACGGCAAGCGCGTCGATCGCGACGGCCGCCCGGTCGGCGGCCACACCTCACCGGTCGTGTGGGGCGAGCCCGGCACCAACGGCCAGCATGCCTTCTTCCAGTTGCTCCACCAGGGCACGCGGCTGGTCTCGACCGACTTCCTGGCCGGGATCAACACGCACAACGAGCTGGGCGATCACCACCGGCTGCTGCTCGCCAACGCCATCGCGCAAACCGAGGCGCTGATGACGGGCAAGAGCGAAGCCGACGTGCGGCGGGGATTGGCGGCGCAGGGCTACACCGGCGAGGCCCTCGAGCGGCTGGTGCCGCACAAGGTGTTCCCGGGCAACCGGCCGTCGACGACGATCCTCTATCGCCGGCTGGGGCCCCGCACCATCGGGATGCTGCTCGCGATGTACGAGCACAAGGCGTTCACCATGGGCGCCATCTGGAACATCAACTCGTTCGACCAATGGGGCGTCGAGCTCGGCAAGCAACTCGCCGCGACCGTGCTGAACGATCTGGCCGGGTCGAGCCCAGCCACGGGCCACGACAGCTCCACGAACAAACTGATCGAGATCGTCAGGAGCGGCCGGCTCTCGTAAGGTGCGTACAGTGCGTACAGTGCTCTGGTGCCATGAGTGCCTTGGTACCCTTCGCACCAGAGCACCGTACGCACTCTAGGAACTGTACGCACGGTACGCACTTTCGGCGACGTCGGCGCGGGCGAGCAGGGTCTGCCCCAAGCTGGTATGATCGGAGTTCGCGCGCCCATAGCTCAAATGGATAGAGCGTTGGCCTCCGGAGCCAAAGGTTGCAGGTTCGAGTCCTGCTGGGCGCACCATTCGACTTACCAGGCGCCTCGCACCGCGACGCGCCTGGTTCGCTCATGGCAGGCCTCCTCGGCCGCGCTTCAGCCGACCAGCTTCTTCACCAGCTGAATTTGACCCGCGTGGTACGCGGCGTGCCCGGTGATGCCCAGCACGAGGTCGAAGCGTTCGGCTTCGCCGAGCGGCGAGGGCGCGCGGCCGGCCGCGATCGCCTCCACGGTCCTGCTCAGCCGGTCGTGCGCGGCCTCGAGCGTGGCCTGCACCGACGCCCACGACAGCCGCGAGCCGTCCGGCAGGTCGAACCAGTCCTCCCCTTCAAGCGGAAACGGCCGGGCCGGGCCGCCCGACAGCTTGCGTTCGATCTCCCCCGCCCAGTAGGCGTGATGCAGCGCGATCTCGGCGATGCTGCGGCGTCCCTCGCCGGGCCGCCGGAACGCCATCTGCGGGCCGACGTCGGCGGTGGCGGCCCGGAGGTCCGAACCGTACCAGGCGCCCGGGCCGTAGCCCTCGTCCAGCACGCGGGTGAAAGTGGCGGCCGGGATGCCGGCCGGGGTCGGGGTCTTGCTGGCGGTGCTGCTCATGTCCTGCTCCCTTCGTAACTGTCTAAAACTATTTAGACGGTTTCACAAGGTACTCCAGGCGCAGTAACCTGTCAAATATATTTTGGAAGTTACATGCCTGCGGCCGTACAATCGGACGCGTGGCGAAAGTGCCGGCCGAATCGGTGGACGGGGATCGGGTCCTCGCCTTCCTGAACACGCTCAGCGGGCGCCCGACGGCGTCGCCGGTCGAGCGGCTCGGCTCGTACGACGCGCTCGTCACGTGGGCGCGCGAGCAGCACCTGCTGCCGGCGGCGGCGGCCGAGCGGCTGCAGGCGCAGGCGCGCCGGCACCCGCAGCAGGCGGCGGCCGTCCTGGGCCGCGCGCGCGAGCTGCGCGAGGCCCTCAACGCGCTGGTCACGGCGATCGACGCCGGGCGCGCGCCCGCCGCCGCCGTGCTCGACACCATCAGCGGCGCGCTGGCCTCGGCCTACGCGCACGGCCGCCTCGTGCCCCACGACGGCGCCCTCCAGTGGATTTCCACGGCGGACGCTGAGCTGGATCGGGTGGTGTGGGAAGTGGCGCGGGCCGCGGGACGGCTGGTCGTGTCGGACCGCCTGGCCCGCGTCCGGCCGTGCGCGGCCGGCGATTGCGGCTGGTGGTTCGTCGACGACACCAAGAACCGCAGCCGCCGCTGGTGCGACATGAAGATCTGCGGCAACCGCGAAAAACTCCGGCGGTTCCGGGCGCGCCAACAGGGTTAGGATGGCGCGCATGACCCGAACGGTATTCGCGGTGTTCGCGGAACTGAAGTTCCGCGCTACGCTGATCGCTATTCTGGCCGCCTTGACCGGTTCCATCGGTGCGCAATCGACCGCACCGGACACATTCAGGGTGAGGCTCGAGACCACGAAAGGCGCGATCGTGATCGACTGCGTGCGCGCGTGGGCGCCGCATGGCGCCGACCGTTTCTACGAGCTCGTCACCTCCGGCTATTACGACGACTCCGCGTTCTTTCGCATCCGCGCCAACACCTGGACACAATTCGGCATCAACGGCACGCCCAAGGTCTCCATGGCCTGGCGATCGAAGACCATCCCCGACGATCCCTTCCGGGAGCCGAACGCGCGCGGCACGGTGGCGTTTGCGTTCGCCGTACCGAACGGCCGCTCGACACAGGTGTTCATCAACCTGGCCGACAACCGGGCCACGCACGACCAGGAACCCTTCGTGCCGTTCGGCCGGGTCACGCAGGGCATGGATGTGGCCGACGCGCTGTATAGCGAATACGGCGAGGCCTCCGGCAGCGGCATCCGCGCCGGCAAGCAGGCCCCGCTCTTCGAGCAGGGCAACGCGTACCTGAAGAAGAACTTTCCGAGACTCGACTACATCAGGACCGCCCGCATCGTCCCGTAGCGCGGCGGCGTGTAGCGCGACGTGTAGCGCGGAACTTTAGTTCCGCGCCAAGTACCGCGCCAAGGCGAGCCTGGCGATGAAGCGCGAGGCGTTGGGCGTGAAGTGGCCGGCGTCGAACGTGATCAGCTCGGGAGGATCCGAACCGGGGATCACTGCCGTGCACGCGTCGGCTCCGCACAGCGCGTCGATCAACGAGACATAGGTCAGGACCGGCGACTGCCCCAGCCGGGCCTTCAGCGCGCGATCGAGCGCCAGGCGTTGCCGGTCCAGGCCGTAGCTCACCCGATCGTAATTGCGGCCCCAATACTGGCTCGTCACCACCAGCGGCAACGACGGCGACCACTCGGGCGCCGGGCCCACCACCAGCACGTCGCGGGCGCCGAGCTCGCGCAGCCGCGCGGCCAGTGCCGGCCAGTCGGTGGCGTCATGCGCGGCGCGTTGCGCCAGGATCACCAGATCGGGATCGAGGTCGGCAATCCGCGCCAGGGCATGGTCGTTGGCCCGCCGGCAACGGCCGCCCGGCACGTCCGGATCGATCGGCACGATGCCCGGCCGGCAGTGCGACGTGGCGACCTGCGCCAGCACATCGGACGGCGGCAGCAGCGTTCGAATGCCCGGCGCGAGCGCCTGTGCGTACGAATCGCCCCACAGAAACAGCGTGCGGCCGGGGCCCTTCTGCGTGCACGACGCCGGAATCGCGTCCTTGGTCGCATCGGTCCCCAGCTCCATGAAGTCGCATTCGAGACGGTACGGACCCTCGATGCCCGTGCGGCGGATGGACTCGTAATAGCGCAGGAACGAGGCCTTCTCGGTGCGGTTGAGCGGCCGCCCGAGGAAGCCGCCGTTGGCGAAGGTGAGGGCCCCCGCGCCGGCGCCCGTCGCCATCACGACGCACAGCAGCGGCACGACCCAGGCGCGCCGGCGGCCGAAGCGAATCGGCGTCTCGATGGCCGTGTAGGTGATCCAGGCCAGCACGAACGCAGCGGCGACCGCGGCCAACCGGATCGAGGCCGATGGCGTTTCCAGATGCAACAGGCGCGCGAACGACAGCAGCGGCCAATGCCAGAGATAAAGCGGATAGCTGATGAGGCCGATGCCCACCATCACGCGATGCGCCAGCACGGCGCGGTTCAGCCAGGCCTCCGGCCCTGACGTGATCAGGAGGACCGTGCCGGCGACGGGAAGAAGCGCCCAGAGGCCGGGAAAATGCCTCGTGCGATCGATGCCGAGCGCCGATCCGACGACCAGCGCGAGACCCGCCATGGCCAGCAGGTCGCGACGTCCCGGCCGCGCGCGAAGCGCGTCGGCGGCGCGCCGGAGCTGCACGCCGAGCCCCGTCCCCTGATCCGTCACGATGGCGGCGAGCGCGCTGCCGGCGGTGAGCTCCCAGAAGCGCGTCCACGGCGCGTAGAACGTGCCCACCAGATCGCGCCGGATGCCTTCGATGTTGAACGCGAACGAGACCGCGAACACGACGATCGTGAGCGCCACCAGGTTGAGCCCGGCCCGCCACGCCAGGAACACCATCAGCGGCCAGGCGAGGTAGAACTGCTCCTCGATGCCGAGCGACCACAGGTGCAGCAGTGGCTTGGTGTCGGCGGTCACGTCGAAGTAGCCGGCCTCCCGCCACAACACGAAGTTCGACACGAACCCCGCGCCGCCGGCGATGTGCTTGCCCAACTGCGAGAAGGGCTCGCCGTACAGCAGGAACCAGCCGGCGGCGGCGCACGCCGCCAGCACGGCGGCGAGCGCCGGAAAGATCCGCCTGATGCGACGCGCGTAGAAGGTGGCGAAGCTGAACCGCCCGGCGTTCACCCCGGTCAGGATGATGGTGGAAATCAGGTAGCCGGAGATGACGAAGAAGACATCGACGCCGATGAACCCGCCGGGCACGACGGTGGGAAAGGCGTGAAAGCCGACGACCGCCAGCACGGCGATGGCCCGCAGCCCGTCGATGTCGGCCCGGTAGCTCGGCGCGCTCATCGGGCGGCGGCGGCGATGGGCGGAATCACGAGCTGCTCCACCAGATCGTAGATGGCGCCGAGGTGATCGCGCCGCTCGCGGCTCACGTCCGAACGCGAGGTGGTGACCACCACCAGATCGAGGCCGGGAATCACGAAGATGAACTGCCCGCCGTAGCCCCACGCATAGAAGGCGTCGCGGCCGCCGAGCTCGCGGATCCACCACCCATACCCGTACTCGCGATCGCTCCCCCATCGCGACCGGCCCCGGGGCACGATCGACCGGTCGATCCAGGACTTGGGGACGAGCTCGCGGCCGGCGACCCGCCCGTCGTTTTCGTACAGCTCGCCGAACCGGATCATCTGCCGCGGCGTCATCACCATCTCGTTGCCGCCGAAGTAGATGCCTTGCGGATCCTGCGGCCACCGCGCCAGCGAAAAGCCCAACGGCCGCGCGAGCTGCTCCTGCGCAAACTGCCAGGTGCTGGCCCTGGTGGCTTTCGTGAGGATCGCCGACAGCAGGTGCGAGCTGCCCGTGCTGTACTCGACGCGGGTGCCGGGCTCGGCCACCAGCGGCCGGGCCAGCACGTAGCGGACCCAGTTCGGGCTCTGCACCCACGCGCCGTAGCCCCGGCCGCTCGTCGATTCCAGCCCCGATCTCATCGTCAACAGGTCTTCAATGGTGATGGCGCCCTTGCGGGCCTCGCGGTCCCTGGCAAGTTCGGGGAAGAAGTCCGTGATCGGCTGATCCACGCTCTTGATCGCGCCGCGGGCGATGGCGAGGCCGGCCAGCGCGGACATGACGCTCTTGGACGCCGACTTGATGTTGGCCGGCTGGCTGGCGCGGGCGCCGCCGAAGTAGCGCTCGAGCACCAGCGATCCGCGCCAGCTGACCAGCAGGCTGCGCAGGCGCGGCAGCTGCGCCGCAGCCTTGGCCGCGGCGTGCAGCGCCGGGTCCTGGTTCCCGGTCACCCCGGCGGTCCCGCACAGAACGACCAGCCCGAGGACGGCGGCAAGGATTCGCATCGGAATGTGCCGGCCAGTATCGCATTTCCACTAAACTGTCTCCCGGAAAGCCTATGAAGAACCGACGCGTGTGGGGCCTGCTGGGATGCGCCGTCACCCTGCTGCCGGCCCTGGCCGGTGCGCAGGTCACCAAGGCGGATTACGACCGCGCGCAGTCGCTGCGCGATCACTACGACACGC
>MELE01000078.1 GCA_001768615.1 Acidobacteria bacterium RIFCSPLOWO2_12_FULL_67_14b
CGCCGTCCCGGCCACGCCCGCCATGTTCAGCGTGGTGCTCGAGACCGTGAACGAACACGTGGCGGCGGGCGGAGTGGGAGAGGAGGGCGACCCGGAACACGCCGCCGTCACCATGGGAACTATCAATCCGAACAGCCAGAGTCGACGCACATGCCCTCCAAGGATCCAACTACAGGATCAAGCGGACGCGAATGGAGCCGACGGTTTCGCCGCGGGTGTTCAGGATGGCGGGATGGGCGTAGCGCGCGAGGGCATCGAACTGCTGGAAGGTGATGACGTCCAACAGGCGCAGCGCCGCCAGCAGCGCCGGCTCGGAGGCCCGTCCCGATCCATCCTCGACCTTGAGGGCCAGTCCCATCCGTCGCGAGGGGATGCCCACCGCGTAGAAGCCCTCGGCGCCGACCTTGGCGAACAGCCGGCCCTGCGCGGTCCGCATCAGATCCGTGTCGAGGCGGCCGGTGCCGGCGACGTATTCGGGATGCGCCGTCATCGCCGCGAAGATGCGCGCGGGCGCCGGCGTCCGGTCGGCGGCGGCCGCGGCAAAGCGCGCGCAGCCCTCGGCGACGGCATCCAGCGGCAGCGCGAACGTCGGCAGGCCGCAGCCGTCGATGGCCTGGTCGATGTCGTTCGCCTCCACGCCCATCCATCGTGCCACCGTGCTGAGGATGCGCTGCTGCGCCGGGTGCGCGGCGCGGTGGTAGCCGCTCGTCACCCATCCCTGTTGGACCGTGAACGCCAGCATGCCGGCGTGCTTGCCCGAGCAATTGTTGTGGATGCGGGTGGGCGCCCGGCCCTCGGCGCGCAGCGCCTCGGCGGACGGCGCATGCATCGGCGGATGCGGCCCGCAGGCCAGCGCCTCCTCGGTCACCTTCGCCTTGGCCAGCATCGATCGCACGGCGTCCACGTGGAACGGCTCGGCGCCGTGCGACGCCGTGCACAAAGCCAGCTCCTCGGTCGTGAAGGCGAAGCGCTCGACGCCGCCCGCTTCCACGAAGGGCAGGACCTGGAACATCTTGATCGCCGATCGCACGAAGCTGTGATGGGCGGGGTTGCCGGCGCTCGACACCAGGCCCTTGCCGGCCTCGACCACGGCAATGTGCACGCGGTGCGTGGATTCGACGGTGTCACCGCGCAGCACTTCGACGACGCACGAGCCGGTCTTCAAGTCCTCAAGCCCTCAAGTCCTTCACTGACGGACCTTCCCGTCGGCCTTGTACAAGTAAAGCGTGCGCTGCCGGCCGCCGACGTCCGTAAAGGAGTCCACCTTTTCCGGTTGCCAGTCGCCCATGCTGAAGGTGTGGGCGACAATGCGCGCGCCGGACTTGAGCTGGCGGGTCAGGATCGGCCGGAGCCTGAGGTTCGAGGCCGACAGCAGATACAAGGTGACGACGTTGGCGCTCGAGACGTCGGTGGTCATCGCATCCTGAAGGCGGAAGGTCACGAGATGTTCGACTTTGGCGGCTTTCGCGTTGGCGTTGGCTTCGGCAATCCGCTGCGGGTCGATGTCGACGCCCAGGCCACGGGCGCCGTATTTCTGCGCGGCCGTGACCACGATGCGGCCGTCGCCGCACCCCAGATCGACCACCAGCTCGCCCTTCTTGACGTCGGCCAGGGCCAGCATCCGGTCCACGACATCCTGCGGGGTGGGCACGTAGGGGGCCAACTGGGGGGCGTCCGGACGTCTTTGGGGCGGGGCGACCTGGGCCGGAATTGCCGGCAGGCTCACCAAAAACGTCAGCGCCAGTGCCAGTCGGATCATGACGGCCAGCATATCAAGGCTTCGAAAGCCGATCGAAAACCGGTCCTAACCGCGTGCCGAATCAGGGGTTACTTCGAGGGCGGGGCGGAGCCGGCAAAATTCACCAAAATGCCCGATTTTCGGGGCATTTCCGTTGATTTTGGGCCCGCGCTGGGCTATACTGTGAGGACTCTGTCAGTGCACTCCGGCCTGCCATACCTACCTATCTCGAAACGAGGGGCACGTGGGATTTAAGATCGGCGACAAGGTCATTTACCCGAACCATGGGCTCGGTGTCGTTGAGAAGGTCGAAGAAAAGACCATTCTCGGAACGACCTGCGGATTCTTCCACCTGAGGATTCTGTCGAACGAGACCACAGTTCTGGTACCTGTCGCAAATGTAGACAATGTCGGCCTCCGCCGGGCGATTACCGACGAAGAGGTCGAGCGCCTGTTCCTGCTGCTGGGCGACGGCAAGATCGACAACCACCAGAACTGGAAGGGGCGCTTCAAGGACAACTCCGACAAGATGCGCACCGGCTCCATTTACGACATGGCCGATGTGCTCAAGAGCCTGACGTTCCTGGCCAAGTCGAAGAGCCTGTCGTTCCGCGAAAAGCGCATGCTCGACCGCGCCAAGGCGCTGATCGTTTCCGAGATTTCGGAAGTGATGCAGACCACCGTGGCCGACATCGAGGACCGGGTGAACAAGGCCCTCGAGCGCTGCTTCATGATGAAGGCTCGCTCCGCGCAGCGCGCGGCCACGCGCGCCACCAAGGCGGCGCCGGCCAAGGCCGCAGCCCGCGTGACGGCTGCTGCCGCCGCGCCTCGCCGGCAGGCTCGCGCGTCCTAGGTTAAGACGCCGGGTTCATTTTCCTGTGGGTAGCAGGGGAAAATGAACCCGGCGTCCTTCATTGCCGCCGTCAGGTCCGTACTGACCTACCTCGTCGTTTCCCTTTACGTCCTCGTCGTCGGCCCCATCGGGCTGCTGGTCGCCATTCCCTTCAAGATGAAGGGCACGCTGTACGAGCTGGGCCACTTTGGGGTCGGGCTGGCGCTGGGCATGGCCGGCATCCGCTATACGGTGACCGGCCGCGAGCACATTCCCGCCGGCCAGGCAGTGGTGTTCTGCTCGAATCACGAAAGCAACGTCGACCCGCCCGTGCTGTTTCAGGCCCTGCATCGGCGGTTGCACATCCTGTTCAAGGCCGAGCTGACCAAGCTGCCGATTCTCGGCAAGGTGATGCTGGCCGGCGACTTCGTGTCGGTCGAGCGCGAGCGGCGCGAGGCGTCGATGGTGTCGGTCGACCGCGCCGCCGAGTCGATCCGCTCCGGCAACTCGTTCCTGATCTTCCCGGAAGGCACGCGCAGCCGCACCCTGGAGCTCTTGCCATTCAAGAAAGGCGGCTTCATCATGGCCATCAAGGCGGGGGCGCCGATCGTGCCGGTGGCGATTTCCGGCGGCCGCGATGCCATGCGGAAGGGGAGCTGGTTCGTGCGGCCGGTGCTGTGCCGGATTCGCATCGGCGAGCCGCTGGAGACGGCGGGGATGAGCGTGGACGATCGCGATCGGGTGATCGAGATCGTGCGCGCGAGAATCGAACACCTGTTGACGACATAAGGGGACGACCCCGTGGAAGTGCTCGTCACGCTTGGACGCACGCTCGGATTCTCGCTGGCCGCCGGCGTGAACCTGTACGCCACGGTGGCGGTGCTCGGCCTGGCCTCGCGCTACGGGTGGGTCCAGTTGCCCGAGCAGTTCGGGGTCTTCGACCATCCCTGGATCATCGGCCTCGCCGGCGTGCTCTACCTTGTCGAGTTCGTGGCCGACAAGATCCCATGGGTCGATTCGATCTGGGATTCGGTGCACACGATCATTCGCCCCGTGGGCGGCGCGCTGATTGCCGTGGCGGCGCTCGGCGACGCGTCGCCGCTGGTGGTCGGCCTGATCGCCCTGCTGGGCGGCACGGCCGCCGCCGGCAGCCACATGACGAAGGCGGGGACGCGCGTGGCCATCAACACGAGCCCCGAGCCGTTCACCAACTGGTTCATCAGCCTGGTCGAGGACGTGTTCGTGATCGGGCTGAGCCTGTTCACGCTGAAGTTCCCGCTGCTCGCGCTGGTTGTGAGCGTGGCGATCGTGGTGATGATGCTGTGGATCGCGCGCAAGATCTGGCGGTGGCTGCGGCCGTCGCCGGCCGCCGATCCCCGGGTGATGTAAGCGCGCCCGTCCTGAAATACAGCCGCAGATTACGCCGATTCGAGGCGCGCGCGTAGGCGCGCGAGGAGCTCGGCCGGGATCTCGACGGCCTTCATGACGCCATCGGCATCGCGGCGGACGCAGGCGGCCGTGACCGTGCCGGTCCCGATGGTCGTCTCGCCGCACACGACCGTGTAGCGGAAAAAGTTGGAGAAATGGACCATGCCGGCGGCGTCGGTCTCGGCGAACTGGACCCGGCGGGCGTAGCGGAACGGGGCTATGGCCGGCGCCCCTCGGGCAGCGTCAGCTCGTTGGTCTTGTGCAGGGCCGCGTCGGGCACCATGCCCTCGCGCCAGGACTGCAGGCGCTGCTTGCCCGGCGGATAGAGCGACTCCATCGGCGTCCAGACCTTGTCCACCTTGTCGGTAAAGAGGTCGCCGATCAGCAGGTCGGTGACGGTGTTGCGCAGTTCGGGGTAGTTGCGGACGAAGTTGCCGAAGCTGAAGCCGTCGTAGTACTCGCAGACCAGCCGGCGCATGCGATCGACGCCGTTATTGAAGACCTCGCCCCAGCGTCCGAGCTGGGCGCCGCTGGTGTCGCCCTTCGCCAGGCCGTCGATAATCGCGTCGGCGGCCAGCTCGCCCGACTTCAGCGCCAGCAGCACGCCGGACGAATACAGCGGATCGAGGAAGCCGAACGCGTCACCGACGAGCACCCAGCCGTTGCCGGCGACCTCGGTCGATCGATAGGAGTAGTCCCGCGTCGCGAAGTATCCGGTCACGCGCCTCGCGTTCCTGACCCGTTCCTTCACCGCCGGCGTCTTGTCGACTTCTTCCTGGTAGGTCAGCTCGTGGTTGCCCTTGCGGCCCTTGAACAGGTAATCGAACGGCGCCACCACGCCGAGGCTGACGATGTTGTCGTGGAGGGGGATGTTCCAGAACCAGCCGTCCCTGCCCGGCGTCTGGATGACCATGGTCGCGCCCTCGTCGCGGCCGGTGTCGCGGTAGGCGCCTTCCCAGTAGGTCCAGATCGCGCCCTTGTTCAGCACCGGATCCCACAAGCGCAGCTTCATGCGGTTCATCAGCAGCGCGGCCTGTCCGCTGGCGTCGACCACGACCTTCGCGCGGATCTCCTTGCGGACGCCGTCCTGCTTGATCGCCACGCCGGTGGCGCGGTCGCCCTCGAACAGCACTTCGATGACGTGCACGCCGTCCTGCGCCTCGACGCCGTGCTCGCGCGCGTTGTCGAGCATCAGCTGGTCGAACTCGCTGCGGACGACCTGCCAGGTCTGCGAGCACTCGTGGGGCTTGTTGTCCCAGAAGTAGAACGGCGCCGACAGCTTGCCGTTCGCGTTGACGAACTGCACGCTGTACTTCTTGACGAAGCGGCTCCGCTGCATCTTCTCGAGCATGTCGAGCCGCTTGAGGACCCAGTAGGTTTCGGGGATCAGCGACTCGCCGATGTGGAAACGCGGGAACTTCTCGCGCTCGAAGAGGGCGACCGTGAGCCCGGCCTGCGCGAGGATGGTCGACGTGGTGGACCCGGCCGGTCCGCCACCGATGACAACGACATCAAGCATTCTAGTGGAGCGTATCAACGATTTCTCAAGTACCGGGCAAGGTCTCTCGGCCAGCGTTTTCGGGCCGTTCCTACGGAACGGTCCCATGCGAAATCGAACGTACACGCCACTAGGTATACCGAATGCTGGCGTGTCCCGGCAGGAAGAAACGGGGCAGCAGGACATCCACGCGCAAGAGCCCTTCCCGCGTGAGGGCGATGCGATCGACGCTGCGTTCGGCCAGATAGCCGTCGGCGTGCAGCGACTCGATCGCGCAGGCGAAGCGGTCCAGCACGTCGACGCCGTACTTCTGCGCGAAGTAGGCCGGGCGGTTGGCGCCGCGCTTCAACTGCAGCACGAACTCGCGGATCAGCCGTTCCTCGCCGGTCGGACGGTAGGCGCGGCCGAGCGGGATCTCGCCGCGATTGATGGCGTCCTCGTACTTCGGCCACGTGTCGAGGTTCTGCATGTGCACGCCGTTGACGTGCCCGAACGACGCCACGCCGAGGCCGAGCAGGTCGGCGCCCTCCCACAGCCGATCGCGATACACGAACTTCGTGGTCCCGGGGTTCTTCACCGCGGTGTAGGCGCTGCCGACGTGATACCCGGCGCGCTCGAGCGCGGCGAACGCCTCCTTCACCCACCGGCGCTTGGTCGTCCAGTCCGCGACCGGCTCGCTGAACTGGCCGCCCTGCTTCAGCAGGTCGCCGCTGATCGTCGTGTTGTAGGGCAGCTCCATCTGGTAGATGGTCACGCTGTCGGGGTCGAGCGCGAGTGTGCGCGCGAGGCACTGCTGCCAGTTGGCGTCGGTTTCGCCGAGCATGCCGGCGATCAGGTCGATGTTGATCTGCGGAAAGCCGAGCGCGCGCGCCTGCTCGTAGGCGCGGCCAATCTCGGGGGAGCGGTGCGCGCGGCCGTTGATCTCGAGGATGCGATCGTCGAAGTTCTCGACGCCGAGGCTGAGGCGCGTCACGCCCAGCTCGCGGATCGCCGCGAGCTTCGCCTCGGTGAGCGTGCCCGGCTCGCACTCGAAGGTGATCTCTTCGGCGCGGTCCCAGGCGCCGCCGGCATTCAACCGGCCGACAAGGCCCTGCAGCTGCTTCGTCGACAGGAACGACGGCGTGCCGCCGCCGAAATAGACGAAGTTGAAGGAGCGGCCCGCGACCGCCGGCTTCTTCGCATACAGCTCCCACTCGCGCGCGAGCAGGTCAAGGTAGTTCTCGACCTCGCGCGCGTTCTTGTCGGTGTAGACGCGGAAGTAGCAGAAGTGGCAGCGCTTCCGGCAGAACGGGATGTGAAGGTACAGGCCAAGGGCCCGTTCGACTCGCGTTCGCGGGTCTTCGACCCCCGAACGCTCGCTCAGGGCTGGGCCCGCATCGGTGGCGACGGCGGCGGCGTTCCAGACTGAAAACGGGGGGTAATTGGCGATGAAATAGCTGCCGACGTCCGTCTGTTCGACGGTGGCGTCTCCCCGCACACCAGACATGTCTCTTCACTATACGTCGAACGCTGCCAATGGTTTACCGTCGGTCAAGACGCGGTAAGCTGTGGCATGCGGATGCGGCTGACCGTACTCGGGTTGGTGGCGGCGACGTTGACCCTCGGGGCCCAGCCGACCGAACAGGAGCGGCCCCGCTTCCGATCGGGCGCCAACCTCGTGCGCGTCGATGCGTATGTGTCGAAAGACGGCGTCGCCCTCGAAGACCTGCGCGCCGACGACATCGAGGTCTACGAAGACGACAAGCTGCAGAAGATCGAAGCCGTCGAGCTAGTCAAAGCGCGGGGCCCGATCCCGCAGTCGGAACGGATCAATCCGACGACCGTGCGGGACATGCGCCAGGATGCGGCCGATGCGGCGCGGCTCTTCACGCTGTTCGTCGATCGCTTTCACGTGAGCGTGGCCGGCTCGTTTCATGCCAACAAACCGATCATCGCCACGCTCGACCGGGTGATCGGCCAGGACGACATGGTCGGCGTGATGACGCCCGAGATGTCGGCGAGCAGCATCACCTACAGTCGCCGCACCTCGAACATCGAGCGCTACCTCACCGATTCGTGGGCCTGGGGGATCAAGGACCAGGTCGCCCAGTTCAGTCCGCAAGAGCAGTCGATCATGCAGTGCTATCCGCAGGGCGAGTACGGCTATATCGCCGATCAGATGATCGCGCGGCTGCGCGAACAGCAGACGCTCGACGCGCTGGACGGGTTGGTGACGCACCTCGAGGGCCTGCGCCCCGAGCGCAAGTTCGTGATGGTGTTCACCGAGGGGTGGCCGCTGTACCAGCGCGACGAGCGCCTCGCGCGGCCGCTGAACGACCGGGTGCCCGGACAGGATCCCTTGCGCGTGGATCCGATCAGCGGCCGCATCGCGGGTCCCGGCGCTCCGGACACGGCGCGCGGCATCGCGACGACCTACGACAGCTGCGAGCGGCTGCGCGCGATGCTGGCGGCGGTCGACCACCAGACGGAGTTCCGCACGCTGCTGCAGCGCGCCAATCGCGCCAACGTCAGCTTCTACCCGATCGATGCGCGCGGCCTGATCGTGTTCGATCAACCGACGCGCTTCGACCTGCCGCCGTCGGTCGATCGCGCGTGGCTGCGCAAGCGCCACGAGGACCTGCACACGATGGCGCTCCAAACCGACGGCGTGGCCATCCTCGACGCCACCAACGACATCGCCGGCGCCATGAGGCGCATCCTCGCCGACCTCGGGTCCTATTACCTCCTGAGCTACTACTCGTCCAACACGCGCCTCGATGGCCGCTTCCGGCGGATCAGGGTGGAGGTCAAGCGCCCCGATGTCGAGGTGCGGGCGAGGCCAGGTTACCTGGCACCGACAGAGGAGGAGGCCCGCGGCGCCGGCGTGACGCCCGAGCGGCCGGCCTCGAGCCGGCCGGCGCCGCCGCCCACGGTGACGCGGGCGCTGGACGCCATTACGCCGGGTCGCGGCAACCTGCCAGTCCGCATCCAGGCCTCCGGCGCGCGCTCGTCGATCCGCGCCGTGGTCGAACTCGACGCCGCCACGATCAAGCTGCCGGAGTGGATCTCGGGCGGAACCCTTCGGCTGACGATCGATCCCGAACGCGGCACGAGCGCGGCGACGCAGACCGTGACCGCGGCCATCGAGCCCGGGCAGCGCAGCATCCCGATCGCCGGGACCGACGCGCCGCTGCCGCCGGGCCGCTACTCCGTACGTGCGGAGCTCACGCCCAAGGCGGGCCGCCTGCCGATCCAGGTGACGACCTTCGCCACCGTCCCCGCCGCGGCCGCCGAGGTGGGCACCGGCGCGCTGGCGCTGCGCCGCGGCCCGAGCACCGGCCTGGCGTACGTGGCCACCGCCGATCCGCGCTTCCGCCGGACTGAACGGCTTCGCGTGGAAGTGCCGTTGATGGCGGAGGGCTACACGGGCTCGGCGCGCCTGCTGACGCGAGAGGGCCAACCACTGGCGCTCGCCGCCACGTACTCGACGCGGGTGGACGAGGCGAAGGCACAGACCCTGGCGGTCGGCGACGTGACGCTGGCGCCGCTGGCCACGGGCGAGTACGTGTTCGAAGTGTCGCTGGTCAAGGACGGCAAGACCGAGGTCGTGACCTACGGCCTCCGCATCATCCCGTGATGCGCGCACAGCGGCCCGCGATCGCGCTGTTCGTGCTGGTTGCGGCGGCGTGGGCGATCGCCCAACAGCCCGAGGCGCCGCTGCCGCGCTTCCGATCGGGCGCCAATCTCGTGTCGGTCGACGCCTACGTCTCGAAGGACGGCGTGGCCCTCACCGATCTGCGCGCCGACGAGCTCGAGGTCCTCGAAGACGATCGGCCCCAGACGATTGAGAGCTTCAAGCTGGTCCGGGCCCGTACGCCGGGGTCGCCGAGCACGCACGCCGAGCCGCTGGGCTCGCAGGCGCAGCGAGACGCGGCGGCGGACCCCGACGCGCGTCTGTTCGTGCTGTTTCTCGATCAGTGGCATGTCAGCCTCGACGGATCCGCCCGGGCCCAGGCGCCGGTGTCGGAACTGCTCGCCAAGGCCATCGGCCCCGACGACCTGCTCGGGGTGATCACGCCCGAGATGTCGCCGTCGAGCCTCAACCTGACCCGGCGCGTCGCGGCGATCGAGCGGGTGCTGCGCGAGAACTGGACGTGGGGCGAGCGCGACAAGGCGATCACCTCGGACCCGCGCGAAAACGAACTGCAGCTCTGCTATCCGGATGGCCGCCGTGAGACGCCCCAGTTCAACGGCGTCGCCAAGGAGCTGATCGAACGGCGGCGCGAACGAAAGACGCTCCTGGCGCTCGATGCCCTGGTGTCGCAACTGGCGACGCTCCGCGACGATCGCAAGTTCGTCGTTGTGCTCACCGAAGGCTGGGTGCTGTTCCGGCGCAACGATCGGCTGGGCGGTGTCCTGGTGCCGGACTCGGTGCCCGGCCCGCCTCCCATCGGCGTCGGCACCGACGGACGGATCGTCGCCGGCGACGACCCGCGGCAAGCAATGGTGGGATTCGATTCCTGCGAACGCGAACGGGTCGTGCTGTCGTATGTCGATCACGAGTACGAGCTGCGCCAGCTGGCGCAACGCGCCAATCGCGCGAACGTGACGTTCTACATCATCGATCCGCGAGGGCTCGTGGTCTTCGACGATTCGATCGGACCGCTGCGGCCGGCGACCCCGGTGGCCGATCGCGATCGCCTGCAGTCCCGTCAGGACGGCCTGCGCGAGCTGGCGCAGCAGACCGACGGCGCCGTCGTGCTCGACACGAGCGACGTGCGCGGCGCGACCGCGCGGATGTTCGCCAACCTCGGGTCGCACTACCTGCTCAGCTACTACTCGTCGAACACGAAGCTCGACGGGCGTTTCCGCCGCCTCACCGTCCGCGTCAAGCGGGAGGGTGTCGATGTGCGCGCGCGCCCTGGCTATCTGGCGCCGACCGAAGCGGAGGCACGCGCCGCGGGCGCCACGCCCGTCCGGGAGCCGGGCAGCCGCGGGCCGGTGGCGCTGCCACCGACCGTGGCGCGCGCGCTGGAGGCGATCGCGCCGGGGCGCGGGAACCTGCCCATCCGCATCCAGGCGGCCGGCGGGCGCGCCTCGATACGCGCGGTCGTGGAGCTCGACGCGGCCACGCTCAAGCTGCCGGAGTGGGCGTCGGGCGGAACGCTCGAGGTCGCGATCGAACCCGACAAGGGCTCGAGCGGACAGCCGCAGTCGGTGACCGCGGCGATCGAACCGGGACAGAGGAGCGTGGCCATCTCCGGCACGGACGCGCCGCTCGCGCCGGGTGTCTATACCATCCGGGCCGAGGCCACGCCCAGGGCCGGCCGCCTCCCCGTTCGCGCATCGACGGTGGCGACCGTCCCCGCCGAGGCCGCGGAAGTGGGCACGGGCCTGCTGGCGCTGCGCCGGGGCCCGAGCACGGGGCTTGCGTACATGCCCACCGCGGATCCGCGCTTTCGACGAACCGAGCGGCTGCGCGTGGAGGTGCCTGTCGTCGGAACCGGGCACACAGGCGCCCCGCGCCTGCTCACGCGCGAAGGGCAGCCGATGCCGCTGGTGGCGGCCTACAGCACGCGGATGGACGATCAGCGGAACGTGACGCTGGGCGTGGCGGAGATCGTGCTCGCCCCGCTCGCGGCGGGGGAGTACGTGCTGGAACTGACGCTGACGAAGGGCCGGGCCACCGACATCGTCGCCTACGGATTTCGAATCGTGCCCTGATCATGGCCGTTGCCTTCGGCCGTCAGCCTCCAGCCTGCGGAAGGCCGATGGCCGAGGGCACCGCGGCGACCGAAGTGCCCGCCGGGATTAAGATCCGCCGGTCGTGAAGTTCAGCGCGAACGGCGGCATCGCCCCGCCGTCGGTCCCCTTCACGCCCTCCAGGAACTCCACCTTCACACTGCGAAAGCGTTCCCACGCCTGGGCGGGCCGGATCTCGAGGGCCCGATTCTCCCTCGCGTAGGTCGTCGCGAACCCGATCGGCGGCGGTTGCGCCTCGCCGCGTTCTTTCGAATCGGCCAGCGAATAGGTGATGCGGACGCGGTCCTTCAGCGTGGCGGGATCGAGGTCGCGCGAGAACTGCAGGCGGATCCGCTCGTCGAGCCGCACGTCGACCTCGCCTTCGGTGGGCGACGAGAACAGTACTTCGACCGGCGGCGGAGGCGGCGCGGCAATCGTGACCTCGGTGACGGTGTCCGCCGGCGCCTCGGCGAGATCAATCGTCGTGCCCTCGAGCCAGGTCAGGCCCTTCGCCGTGCGCACGGTGCCGGCCACTTTCACCCAGCGTCCGCTGTCGAGGCGCCGGGCGGGGTCGAAGTTGAAGGTCCGGCCTTTCGGCTGCAGGCCCATCACCCAGACGGCGGCATCCGTCGATCGCAGGACGAACTGCCACTTGCTGGCCAGCGGCGCTTCCGGCAAGTCGCCGAACAGGTTGCGTCCGCGGAACTGACCGAGAATCGTGACCACGCGGCCGGTAAACCGCTCCGGCTCCATCGCCAGCGTCCGCAGCGGCGGCGTCGCGACCTCGGTCGCGCCCGGCGGCGGGACGGCATTGCCGAGGATCAGCATCAGCTCCTCACCGGGCCGCGGCCAGCGATCCGGGTAAGCCGTGCGCACGAGGTCGAGCAGATTGAAGGGAATCAAGCGCGGATCGTCGGGCGAGATCCGGCCGATGTCGAGGAACTGCCCGCGCGCCTCGATGCGGCCGTCGGGGTTCTCGCGCGCGACCAGGCGGATGCTCGCCTCGTCAGTGCCGATCGACATCCGCTCACCCTGCCCGCGCACGTCGCCGACGACCAGCACGGTCTGCTGGTTGTAGAAGCCCGGATAGCTCTTGAGCGCGGCGATGGTCGTCGCGCGGCGCGGCGCCGGCTGCGCCACCAGCGTGGCGCACAGCCCGGCGGCGCCAATCGCCAACACGGCCGCGAGGGTTCGCATGACCCTTTCATGCTAACACCCTGATTCGCGGATTGAGTACGATGCCCTCATGTTGTGGTTCCAGCTGGCTGCCGCCGCATTCGGATTGTGGCTGGTCCATCGGCTGTTGACGTACTGCGAATCCCGAGGCTGGATCTACTATCGGAAGCGCCGCGGCAGTTACGGCGGGCTCGGCGCGTCGACCAACTACCTCAACATGTACGATCCATCGCGGAAGCACATGCAGGAGGCTGTGCGCGAGGCGGAGTGGAAGCGGGAAGAAGACGACGATGGCGACCGCCAGAACAAGGTGCCGAAGGTGCGTACGGTGCCTAAAGTGCCTAGGGGGTCAGGTTCCTGAGCGCCGTCTGGGCCCCTTCGCTCACGCGAGCATCCGCATCCGTCGAGGCGGTTCGCAAGAGCGGTTCGGCCGGCGGTCCCAGTTTGGCCAGCGACGTCACGACCACTCGCCGTACACATCCATCCCCTCGTTCTGGTACCCGATCTCGACGATGGCGCCGATCATGCAGATCTTCACGCTGTCGCCGGTGGCGTCACCGAAGACTTCCGCCAGCGCATCGTACGCGGCCTCCGAGGCGGACGCCTTCGCCACGTTCGCCAGCGCTGTTGACGCGGAGCACTGCGTCATGCATCGCCTGGAAGAAGATCAGCAGCCCGAAGGCCACCGGCCCCCACATCAGCGTGTAGCGCTCGCCTCTTCGGCGATGGCGCGATCCACGAAGCGCTGCGCCGACAGTTCGGACAGCCCGCCGGCGACAAGCTCCTGAACCACTTCCTCAGGGGTCTTGCCTTCCTGCAGTTGCCGCCGGATCTTCGTCGTCAAGCCGCCGGAGTTGCCCATGGTGGTGTCCCGATGGGTGTTATCGGCAGCTCGACGACGGGTCCAGGGATCACCCTGGCGCGCGATTGCACGGTTCGGCGTCAGATCTTCCGCCGCGCGAACCTCGAGAGCACCACCGCCAGCGCGAGGAACAGCGCCACCCCGGCCATCTGCGCCGCCGTGGTGTCGCCATGCAGCCACGGCACGATCTCGCCGATCGGCTGGAAGTACTCCGCCCACAGCGACGTGTTGACGTTCGGGTCAGCCGCGGAGGGGTACTGGTAACCGAAGAGGATCGCGTAGAGGATGCCGGCGAGCGAGCCGCCCGCGATCAGGCCGGAGCTGAACAACGTGCCGGCACTGAGGTCCGAGTCGCTGGTCTCGCCGGTCTTGCGCTCGATCCACCACCGGACGAGGCCGCCGACGAAAATCGGCGCGGTCGTGGCGATGGGCAGGTAGGCGCCGACGGCGAACGACAGCGAGTGGACGCCGCAGAGCTCCAGCGTGACCGCGACGAAGATGCCCACCAGGACGAGGCCCCACGGCAGGCTCTGCGACAGCAGGCCTTTGATCAGCGTCGCCATCAACGTCGCCTGCGGCGCCGCCACGGCTTCGGATCCGATGCCGAAGGTCTCGTGCATCTTGAGCACGGTGTAGCCGATGATGAACGCCGAGGTGACGACGCCGATCGCGAGGCCCATCTGCTGATAGAGGGGCGTGGCGCCGACGATGTAGCCGGTCTTGAGGTCCTGCGAGGTGTTGCCGGCGTTGGCCGCGGCAATGCAGACGATGGCGCCGACCGACAGCGCCACCGGCGCATAGACATCGCCGGTCCATCCGAGCGCGACGAAGATGATGCACGTGATGATCAGCGTGGCGATGGTCATCCCCGAGATCGGGTTGGACGACGAGCCGATCAGGCCGGTGATGCGGGACGACACCGTCGCAAAGAAGAAGCCGAACAGCACGATCAGGATCGAGACCAGGATGTTGCCCTGGGTCGGCAGGCCCGGCATCACCGCGAGGAAAATCGCGAGCAGCAGCGAGCCGCCCAGCACGATCGTCATCGGGATGTCGCGTTCGGTCCGCAGCTGCGTGCCGCCGCCGGCCGAGCCGAAGCCCTTGAGCCCCTCGCGCGCCGAGGAGATGATGGTCGGCAGCGTGCGCGACAAGGTGATCAAGCCGGCGGCCAGCACCGCGCCCGCGCCGATGTAGCGAATGTAGGCGCGCCAGATCTGCCCCGGGCTCATCTCCGAGATCAGGAACGGCATGCCGGTCGCCGGGTTCACCGCGAAGTCGGGGTGAATCGGCGGGAACGGCGTCGTCATGTTGGCGCCCAACAGCGAGATGAGCGGCAGCAGCATCAGCCACGACAGCACGCCGCCGGCGAACATCGTGCCGGCGATGCGCGGGCCGATCACGTAGCCGACGCCGAGATACTCGGGCGAGATGTCGACGTTGATCGTCGCGTTCGGAAACTGGCTGGTGCGCGGGAGCGAGTAGCCGACGTCCTGGCGGAAGATGTTGAAGGTCCACGACAGCGATTTCCACACCGCGCCGATGCCGAGGCCGCTGAACACGAGCCCGGCCAGCTTGCCGCCGCGCTCGCCGGCGACGAGCACCTGCGCGCAGGCCGTGCCTTCCGGATAGGGCAGCACGCCGTGCTCCTTGACGATGAGGGCGCGCCGCAGCGGCACCATCATCAACACGCCGAGGATGCCGCCGGCAAAGGCCAGCATCGTGATCTGGGTGTAGTTGAAGTAGCCCGGGCCATCGGGCAGCAGGAAGATCATGGCGGGGATGGTGAAAACCACGCCGCCGGCCACCGACTCGCCGGCGGAGCCGATCGTCTGCACGATGTTGTTTTCGAGGATGGTCGAGCCGCCGAGCTTCTTGAGCACCGAGATGGCCAGCACCGCGATCGGGATCGAGGCGCTGACGGTGAGGCCGGCGCGCAGACCGAGGTAGACCGTGGAGGCGCCGAAGATCAATCCGAACAGCACGCCGATCACGATGGCCTTGGCCGTAAACTCCGCGGGTGATTGTTCGGCCGGAATGTAGGGCTGGAAGCCTCTGGAGGTGTCTGCCATGCGCGGGATGATACTTCGCAGCCTGCCGGAATTGCGGTATTCTGCAATCTGCTTGTGAATTCACCGAACAAGCGGAAGCCCGCCACCGAGCTGGTTTCCGAGCTGACAACCAATCGGCTCTCCGTCTACCTCCGCTGCCTGACCCAGCTCGAGTCAGCGGGCGTCGAGACCATCTCCTCGCAGGCGCTCGCGGAGCAGTTCCACCTCAACGCCGCGCAGATCCGCAAGGACCTGGCCTACTTCGGCGAGTTCGGCGTCCGCGGCGTCGGCTATTACGTCAAGGACCTCAAGCGCAACCTGCGGCAGATCCTCGGCCTCGACCGCAAGCTCCGCGTTGCGGTGATGGGGGCCGGCAACCTCGGCCTCGCGCTGGCCGACTATCCGGGCTTCAAGCGCGAAGGCTTCGAGATCGTGTCGATGTTCGATGTCGCCGACGCCAAGATCGGCGACGAATCGCGGAGCGGCGTCCCGATCTGCGATCTGCGCGAGCTCAAGAAGGTGGTCCGCAAGGAGCGCATCGACATTGCCGTGATCGCCGTGCCGGCCGAATCGGCGCAGCACGTGCTCGAGCAGGTTGTGGCGGCCGGGATCAAGGCGATCTTGAACTTCTCACCTGGCGCGTTGGACGTTCCACCAGGCGTCAAGGTCAAGAACGTCGATCTGACGGTGTCTCTCGAGAGCCTGTCGTTCTATCTCGCACAGGGAATCGATGATGGCCATTAAAGAACCGGGTGCCAAGGGTGCGCTGACGCATGTTGACGCGCGCGGGCGCATCCGCATGGTGGACGTCGGCGACAAGCCGGTCACGTCGCGAGAGGCAGTGGCGCGCGGATCGATTGCGATGTCGGCGGCCGCGCGCAAGCTGATCCGAACCGGCGCCGTCAAGAAGGGCGATCCGCTGCAGGCGGCGCGGCTGGCCGGCATCATGGCGGCGAAGAAGACGAGCGAGCTCATTCCGCTGTGCCATCCGCTGGCGCTGACGCACGTGTCGGTGGAGCTGACCGCCACGCGCACCGGCTACGCCATCGAGTCGCGCGTCCGCACTTCGGGGCAGACCGGCGTCGAGATGGAAGCGCTCACCGCGGTCGCCGTCGCCGCGCTGACGCTCTACGACATGGTCAAGGCGGTGGACAAAGCAATGGAGATCACGGACGTCCACCTGGTCGAAAAACGTGGTGGACGGAGCGGGCACTACGTCAGAGTTAAGAGTTAAGAGTTAAGAGTTAAGAGTGCAGAGTCTCGAATTGCCCGTTTAGCTCTAAACTCTAAACTCTAAACTCTAAACTCTAAACTCTGAACTCTAAACTCTGAACTCTGAACTCCTAACTCTGCACTCATGAAGGTTCTTGTTTCGATCCAGCAGCCCGTGGCGCAGTGGCAGATCCCGGCCGAGTGCATCGGCACGCTTCGGGCCCGTTTCCCTCACATCGAATTCGTCCATGCCACCACCGACGAGGCGCGCCGGCAGGGCCTTGCGGATTGCGACGTCGCCTATACGTGGATCCTCGACCAGGCGGAATTCGCTGCGGCGCCGAGGCTGCGGTGGGTGCACACCTCGGCGGTCGCCGTCGAGACCTTGTGCCTGCCGGAGTTGTTCGGCCGTGGCGTCGCCGTCACCAACACGCGCGGCGTGCAGGCCGTGCCGATCGCCGAGCACGTGCTCGCGGTCGTGCTGGCCCTCGCCAAGCAGATCCCCTTCGCGCTGGATCGTCAGCGCGAGGCGCGGTGGGCGCAGAACGAGTTCATGGGCTCGCGGCTGCCGTGGCTGTTGCGGGGACGCACGCTGGGACTGATCGGCGTGGGCACCATCGGCGCCGCGATCGGCGCGCGCGCCAGGGCCTTCGGCATGCGGGTAATCGGGATGCGGCGGCGGGTCGGGCATGGCGCGGTCGAGGGCATCGACGAGGTCTTCGGTGCCGATCGGCTGCCGGCGCTGCTGGCGCAAACGCAGGTGCTGGTGGTGGCCGCGCCGCTCACGCCCGCGACGATGGGCCTGCTCGGCGCGGCGCAGTTCCAGCAGCTTCCCCGGGGCGCCATCGTTGTGAACGTCGGCCGCGCCAAGGTCGTCGACACCGACGCGCTGGTGGCGGCGCTGCGGTCGGGCCATCTCGGGGGCGCGGCGCTCGACGTGTTTCCCCAGGAGCCGCTGCCGGCCGGCCACCCGTTGTGGACCTGTCCCAACGTGATCCTCACGCCGCACACGTCCGGCTTCCGCCAGGGGCATTGGGACGAGGTGGTCGACCTGTTCGCGGAGAACATCGAACGCTTCGAGCGCGGCGAGCCGCTCAGGTTTCGGGTCGACCCCGGTCTCGGCTACTGAAGGCAGAAGGCAGAAGGCAGAAGGCTACACGTGGGGTGGCGGCTCGATATGAATGACCGCGTCCTTGATCTGCGGGAAGCGCGCCATCAGCCGATCCTTGACCACGTGCGAGAGATCGTGCGCCTGGTCCAGGCGCATCTCCGGATCCATCCAGATGTGCAGGTCCAGGAACACGAAGTCCGCCGAGCCCCGCGTGCGGATGTGATGGCAGCCCATCACCTCGGGTACGCCGCGCACGACCTCGCGGATGGCCTCTTCCGGAATCGCGATCTGATCGGCCAGGATGCCCGAGGTCGACGTGAAGATCTCCCAGCACGCATAGCCGATGAACACCGCCACTACGAGCGCCGCCGCCGGATCCAGCCACGCGTACCCGAGGTTGACGCCGACGAGCGCGAGAATGACGGTCACCGATGTCAGCAGGTCGCTGGCCGTGTGGTGCGCATCGGCCAGCAGGACTTCGCTCGACAGCCGGCGCGCCGCGCGCCGTTCGTAGGCCACCACCGCCAGGTTGACGAGCAGCGTGCCGCCCATCACGGCGAACGTCGTGGCGTCGACGTGGGGATCGCCGCCGGACTGGAACCGCTGCCACGCCGCCGACAGCACCTCGCGCATGACGAGCAACAGGAAGAGCAGGATGCCCACCGACGCCATGGTTTCGAACTTCCGATGGCCGTAGGGATGTTCGTCGTCGGGCGGGGCGCCGGCCAGGCGCGCGCCGAAGAGGGCGACGACGTTCGAGGCGGTGTCGGTGAGGGAGTGATAGCCGTCAGACAGGACGCTGACCGCCCCGGTGGCCAGGCCCGTCGCGATCTTCGCGCCGGCGACGATCAGGTTGAGGAAGAAGACTCGCCAGAGAACCTGCGCAACCTGGCCGGGGCGATCGCTCACAACCTAGAACACGCGGGCGTGCGGCACCGGCCACCAGCGGATCTGCACCTTCCCGATGATGTACTTCTTGGGCACGAACCCCCAGTGACGGCTGTCGGAACTGTTGTTCCGGTGATCGCCCATCACGAAGTAGTAGCCCTCGGGAATGACCTGCGGACCCCAGTCGTCGTGGCTCCGGTACTCGGCGGGCACGAAGTCGTCTCGCACCGGCACATCGTTCACGTAGACCCGGCCGTCGACCACGCGCACCGTGTCGCCTTCCTCGGCGATCACGCGCTTGACGAACGACTTGTCGGGGTTGAGCGGGTAGTACAGCATCACGATGTCGCCGCGCTGCGGGGCGCCGAGGCGATAGCGGAGCTTGTTGACGATCAGGCGATCCTGGTCGGCCAGCGTCGGCGCCATGCTCTGGCCCTCGACGCGCGCGACCTGGAACCCGAACGTCACGATCAGCGTGGCGTAGACCGCGGCCGAAGCGAGCGTGCGGACCCAGGCGAAGAACTCGTCGCGCCACATTGCCATGCGGCGCATCAGCGCGGCCGAGTCGTCCATCGCCATCGCCAGCGGGATGGGCGTCGGGTTGCCGAAACGATCGAGGGCGTCCCCGGCCCGGACTTCAGGCACGGGGGCGGTTTCGTCGCCGGGGTCGGCAAACACTACAGCTTCAGGTAGTCCCGAAGGCGCCGCGTTTGCGATCGGCTGACGGGGATTTCCGTCGCCTTCGCGTCGGTCATCCTCAGGAGGTAGTTCCGGCTGAACCAAGGCACGATCTCCTTCACCTTGTTGATGTTGACCAGGTGCGACCGGTGAACCCGCCAAAACACGTCCGGATCCAGCCGCGCCTGCAATTCGTCCAGGGTCCGGTCGTTCGACGTGCCCGACACCTGTCCGGTAACAATAGTAATCGAATCCTCGGCCAGCGACGCGTGGATGATGTCGTCGGCCTGCACGAGTACAAATCTGTCGTTTACCTTGACGGCCACCTGCTCCGGCCGATCTTTCTGACCCGCGATCAGGCGTACCAGACGATCCAACTGGCCGGCCAGCGGCTCGTTTTCGCTGCGCCGCTTCCGGGCGCGCGCCACGGCCAGCTCCAGGCGCGCCGCGTCGACGGGCTTGAGCAGGTAGTCGACGGCGTTGACCTCGAAGGCCTCGATCGCGCGCTGATCGTAGGCTGTGACGAAGATCACACCCGGGCTGGTTCCCAGTTCGATCAGACGCCGGGCGACCTCGAAGCCGGTCAGGCCCGGCATCTGGACGTCGAGAAAGGCCAAGTCGGGCGCGTGCCGCCCGATCTCGTCGAGGGCCTCCATGCCGTTGGCGGCCTGGCCCACCACGTCGACGCCGTCGATCTGTTCGAGCAGGAAGCACAGTTCTTCCCGCGCCAGTTGCTCGTCGTCGGCGACGACGGCCTTCAAGAGCGTGCCGGGGGGCCTGAGGGCCGGCTGGCCGGAGGCGGTCATGCGGTGATGCGCTCGCTGGCCACGTCGAGCGGGATTTCGACGCGGGCGCAGACGCCCTTGCCGGGCGCGCCCGTGATGGTGAGGCGGCCGGTGGCGCCGTAGAGCACACGGAGCCGCTCGTGCACGTTGCTCAAGCCGATGCCGCTGGACATCGCGCTTTTCATCCGCTCCTCGGAAATGCCGAGCCCGTCGTCTTCCACTTCGATGACGGCGGTTCCGCCCTCGCGCCGGCTGCGCAGCGTCACCGTGCCGGGGCCGACCTTCCGCGCAAACCCGTGCTTGATGCAGTTCTCCACCAGCGGCTGCAGCAGCAGGCTGGGGACGATGGTGTCGAGCGTGTCGGGCGCGATGGCCTTCCGCACCGTGAGGCGCGAGCCGAAACGGATGACCTCGATGTCGAGGTACTCGTCGATGGACACCAGTTCGTCGCGCAGCGTGACGAACTGCTCCTGGTTCTGCATCAGCTTGCGGAGCAGGCCCGAAAGCTTCTGGATGACCATGCGCGCGGTCTCGGGCTGCGAGCGGATGAGCGACGAGACCGACGTCAGGGTGTTGAAGAGGAAGTGCGGGTTGATCTGGCTCTTGAGCGCCTCGACCTTCGCCGCCATCAGCAGCTTTTCCTGTTCCTGGAGGCGGTGCTCGATGCGGGCGTTGTTCCAGATCTTGATCGGCGTCGACACGGTCACGATCGTGGCGACGTAGACGAGCGCGGTGATCCACCAGGACGGGTCCGCGAGGTGGAAGAGCCGCGCGTGGCCGAAGCGCGCGCCCACGGTTTGCCGGATCACTTCGAGGCCGATGATGGCGAGCAGCAGCACGACCTGCCAGTTCACCTGGAGATCGCGCAGCATCCGCCAGACGTGGCGGGGCAGGCTCAGGACGCCGAACGGCGAGAAGCTCCAGATCTCTTCCTTGGGGCAGGCCTCGCGCAGGCCGCCGCCGGCAAACCCGCAGCCCACGGCAAAGGCGAGGGCGCCGTACTCGCCGGCCGCGAGCGCCGGCAGGCTCATCACCAGGCCGACGATCGCCCCGGTGTAGGGGCCGGCAATCAGGCCCGCGAGGAACGCGCCTTCGAGCGACAGGTCCGCCGCATCGTAATTGAGGAGCACGCGCGAGGCGACCCCGGCCGTGAGCGGGACCGCCAGGCCCAGCGCAAAGACGAGACGGTCGGGCCAGTTGCGCTGCTCGAAGATCAGGATGTGCCGGAAGCGGCGGTAGCGCGCGAGCATCGTGGCCAGCGCCGCCATGGCGCCCAGCTTCACGACGAGGGTCGTGAGCAGGAACTGTCCGGCAGAGAGGAATTTGGCTTCTTGCACAACCGCCTGGACGGACGGACCTAAAGGTCCGTCCTTACACCGATAGTCGTCACGACACCGGGATCGGCACGAAATGGTATCATTTCCTTCTATGCTCGGTCCGCTCGCGAAAGGTTTTGCCCTCACGTTCAGGCACCTGTTCCGCCGTCCCATCACGGTGAACTACCCCGATCAGAAGGTCCCGATGTTCCCGAGATACCGGGGCAAACAGGTGCTCATGCGGGACGAGAACGGGCTGGAGAAGTGCGTGGCCTGCGGCTTGTGCGCCGTGGCGTGCCCGGCCGACGCGATTTACCTCGAGGCGGCGGAGAACGACGGCACCGTGATGGCCGGCCCGCGCTACGCGTCGACGTACCAGATTCACAAGACGCGGTGCATCTTCTGCGGCTACTGTGAAGAGGCGTGCCCGGTGGCGGCGATCTTCATGGGCAAGGACTACGAACTGGCCGTCTACAGCAAGGACGATTTCGTGTGGGACAAGACCGAACTGCTGGTTCCGGCCGCGGCCAATCAGAAGGCGCCGATGCCGGCCCGATAGATCGGGGTCAGGTGTGACCTGACCCCATTCCAACCAGTGAAGCCCTTTCTTGAAGCGTTAGATGAACGTGTGCTCGTGTGCGATGGCGCCATGGGGACGATGCTGTACGCGAAGGGCGTCTTCATCAACCGGTGCTTCGAGTCGCTCAACCTGAGCCAGCCCGGCCTGGTCGTCGACGTGCACCAGGACTACCTGCGCGCCGGGGCCGACGTGATCGAGACCAACACATTTGGCGCCAACCGGATGAAGTTACGGGCGTTCGGCCTGGGCGACCAGGTCCGCGACATCAACCTCGCCGGCGCGGCGCTGGCCCGCAAGGCGGTGGAGCAGTCGGGGCAGCGGGCGTACGTGGCCGGCGCGATGGGTCCGCTGGGCGTCCGCATCGAGCCGTGGGGCAAGACCGGCGTCGACGAAGCCGAAGCCATGTTCCGCGAACAGGCGCAAGCCCTGCTCGACGGCAAGGTCGACCTGTTCGTGCTCGAGACCTTCCGCGACCTGAACGAGATCGGCGCCGCCATTGCCGCCGTGCGCGCCGTCTGCGACCTGCCGATCGTGGCGCAGATGACCACCGAAGAAGACGGCGCCAGCCTCGACGGGGCGCCGCCCGAGCAGTTTGCGCCGGCGCTGATCGCGCGCGGCGCCAACGTCGTCGGCGTGAACTGCAGCGTGGGTCCCGCGCCGATGCTCGAGACCATCGATCGCATCAGCGAGGTGACCGACGTGTGGCTGTCGGCGCAGCCCAACGCGGGCAAGCCGCGCGACATCGAGGGCCGCAACCTGTATTTGTGCTCGCCCGAATACATGGCGTCTTACGCGCGACGCTTCATCGCCTCCGGCGTACGCCTCGTGGGGGGCTGCTGCGGCACGACGCCGGAGCACATCCGGCAGATCAGTCTGGCCGCGCGGTCGATGGCGCCGGGCCTCGCGCGGCACCACGGCGGCACCCCGGAGGTCCGCACGCCGGTGGCCAGCCAGCCCAACGCCCGCCCCGCGCTCCCGCGTGAAGCCAAGTCGACGATGGCGCGGAAGCTGGTGAATGGCGGGTTCATCCGCGCGATCGAACTGGTGCCGCCGCGCGGCCACGCGCCCACCGCGGCCCTGGCCGATGCGTCGCGCCTCAAGGCGCGCGGCGTGGATGTGGTGACCATTCCCGACGGCCCGCGATCGGGCGCGCGGATGAGCGCGCTGTCGCTGGCCGTGCTGGTGCAACAACATGCGCAGGTCGAGGCGCTGCTGCAGTATTCGTGTCGCGATCGGAACCTGCTGGGCATCCAGTCGGACCTGCTCGGCGCCCACGCGATGGGCGTGCGCAACCTGCTCGGCGTGACCGGTGATGTCCGCACGCTCGGCGACATCCCCGACGCTACAGCGGTGTTCGACGTCGATTCGATCGGACTCACCAACGTGATTACCCGTCTCAACCATGGACTGGACATTGGCGGCCAGTCCATCGGGGAACCGACGTCCTTTCACACCGGTGTGATGGTGAACCCGTCACGCGATCTCGATCAGGAACTGCGGCGGCTGGAGTTCAAGGTGGAGGCCGGCGCCGAATTCGCGGTAACGAGGCCCGTGTTCGATGTGTCCGCCTTCGAACGCTTCCTCGCCCGGGTGTCAGGCCTCGGCATTCCCATCATCGTGGGGATCTGGCCGTTCGAAAGCGCGATCAACGCGGAGTTCATGGCCAACGAGGTGCCCGGCGTGACCGTGCCCGACGCTCTGGTGGAGCGGATGCGGCGCACCAGCAGCGCGGAGCAGGCCCGCGCGGAAGGCGTGAAAGTGGCGCAGGAACTCGCTGAGGCCATGAAGGACATGGCCGCGGGCGTACAAATCGCAACGCCGTCGGGCCGCCTGGACGCGGCCCTCGACGTGCTCGACGTGGTATAGTCCGGTCCGGTTCGGAAAGTGTAGATATATGGCCCTATTTGATACAGAAACACGGCGCTCGGGCGATGCAGCGACCAGGGCCCTGTCGGTCACAACGGTCGAGACCGACTTTGTCGAGAAGGTCTACCAGAACATCGCCAAGGTGTACGACTACACGTATGGCCCGACGCTGCATCCGGGCCGGCTGGAAGCCATCGAGAAGATGGCCATCCGCCCCGGCACCCACGTGCTCGAAGTGGGCGTGGGCACCGGCATCAACCTGTCGCTCTATCCCCGCAACTGCCGCGTGACCGGCATCGACCTGTCGAGCAAGATGCTCGAACGGGCGCAGGAGCGCATCGATTCCAAGGGCCTGCATCACTGCGAGCTGGCGGAGATGGATGCGACGCAGCTGAAGTTCGCGGACAACTCCTTCGACGTCGTGTATGCGCCCTACGTGATCAGCGTGGTGCCCGATCCGGTGGCGGTGGCGCGCGAGATGTATCGGGTGTGCCGCCCCGGCGGCCGTGTGATCATCCTCAATCACTTCAAGAGCGCGAACCCCCTCATGGGGCGGATCGAGCGCGCAATCTCGCCGATGACCGTGCACATCGGCTTCACGGCCGACCTGGACCTGCCGGCGTTCCTCGCGCAGGCCGACCTCCACCCGGTGTCGATGGAGAAGGTGAACGTCCCGAGAATGTGGACGCTCGTCACCGTCGTGAAAGACTAGCCAGCACGTCCTCTTTCAGGATTACGAACAGGCCCTGCCCCTCGGTGACGACCAGTCCCGAGGGGTCTTTCATGTGCGCCCGGGCGTAGACCTTCCGCCCCTCGACCTTTTCGATCCAGGCCTCGACCGTCGTGTCGGTGCCGATCGGCAGCAAGCCCACAAACGAGATCGAGATCTGCGCGGCGACGGAGAAATGGCCGTTCATCCAGCTGACGGCGCCCATGCACTCGTCCAGGACGGCGGCCATCGCGCCGCCGTGCACGTGCCCCGGCGGGCCGAGGGCCCGCGGACCGAACCACGCGCGGGCGTACAAGGTGCCGGCGTCGGGTTTGCGGAAATAGGCGATGCGGATGCGATCGGCATCGGGCACGAGGAAGGTGCCCTCGGAGTTGGGAAACGGTTCGATCGGTACCCAGCCTGGTTCGGCGGTCGCGACAGGTGCGGACATTACTTCAGATGATATCTGCCGGGCGGCACTTCCTGACGGGGCGGCACTCCTTGACGGGAAGAGCCTTGGGACGCGAGAGAAGCATCTGGCCGTGCAGGTAGCCCGGGTTAAAGGTCTTCGACAGGTTCTTTACGACAAGAAGTGCCCCCCGTCGAGCAGCGCCGTCCCGTCAAGCGGTGCCGCCCCGTCAAGAAGTGCCCCCGGCACGTTACAATGAGCACGTGTCCTTAGACGAAAAGGCCTTCTTCACCGAGCGGCCGGAGACTCGTCCGGCGAAGTACCCGTGCCCGCGGTGCAAGCGTACCAACGAGTACGCCATTCGCTGGGTCCGCCGGACCAAGAAGGACCGCGCCCCGCAGGGCGCCGACGCGAACGATCGCGCAAAATTCGACAAGCTGCGCGATCACCTGCTCCGCCTGGACGACGAGGTCACGTGCAAGACGTGCGGGAAGAAGTTCGAGGTGCCCTCACTGCACTCGCTGATGTTCGTCGACCAGCTCGAGGGCCTGCCGAAGGATGAAGAGGCGGACGAGACCGAGGCCACCGAAGCGCCCGGTAAGCCCATGGACGCCACCACCCGCGCGGCACTGCCGGCGCGGTTCACGCGGCCGACCAAAGGCTGGCGAGGCTAGTAGATCTCAGATCTCAGATCTCAGATCTCAGATTTCAGATTTCGGATTTCGGATTTCGGATTTCGGGTTTACCAGACGCCGGGAACCAGCCGCGACCGGACCTGTCGCTGGTAGGTCCGGTACCTGTCGCCGAAGGCCTCGACGAGCGAGGCCTCTTCCCACGGAATGGCCGCGACCAGATACGCGCCGCTCACCGCCGCGAACAGCAGCTTGCTGGTTGACATGTGCGGCGTCGGCAAGACCATCAGGAACCACCCGAGATAGATCGGGTGCCGGACGAGGCCGAAGGGGCCGGCGACCCTGAACTCCACGGGCCGTTGGTGATTCGCCTGTCGGACGCCGGCCAGATCGAAGACGTCGATCATGCCGGCGGCGCGGATCGTGAGCCACACCCCGGCGAGTTGAATGGCCCTCAGCCCCCACCTGAGGGGCCCGTCGGCGTTCCACACCATCCCCGGCAGCGGCTGCCACAGCCAGCACACGGCGAGGAAGAGCAGGCTGGCAATCCAGACGTAGACGCTGCGCTCGAGTTCGGGCGGCACGATCCGGCTGATCCAGGCCTTGGCGCCGCTGCGCGCCATCACGCTGTGGTGAAGGGCGAAGCCGGTGAAGAGCGCGATGTTGCCGAGGAGCGCAAGCGCCAGGGATCCATCGCCGGCCGGACCTGGCGTGATCAGGCGACGTTCGTAGACGGCCGGCAACGAGAGCAGCGAGGCCACGAAAAGCGCCGCGCCGATCCACGCGAAGGTCTTCCTCACGAACGCTATTATAGGGACTTGGCGTCACCGAGGGTCGCAATCACCGGCATCGGCGTTGTCTCGACGTTCGGCGTCGGGCGCGAAGTGTACTGGGACGCGATCCGCCGCGGGCACAGCGGCACGCGGGCCATCACCGACTTCGACGTCTCGACCTATCCGTGCCGGGTCGCGGCCGCGGTGCCGAAGCTCGACATCAGCGCGGCGATGCCGCTCGAAGACGAACAGGACCGGCGTGAGACGCGCGCCGATCCGCGGCGGTATTCGCGCGCGGCGCTGTTCGGCGTGATCGCCGCCCGCGAGGCGTGGAACGATGCCGGCCTCGCGTTCGGGCAGGCCAACGCCGGCGTGATCATCGGCAGCGGCGGCGGCGGCATCGACATCGGCGAAAAGCAGTACCAGGACTTCTTCACCAATAACGGCCAGCACGTCACGCCGTATGCCATCGCCGTCGGGATCTGCGGCATGGTGTCGAGCGAGATCTCGATCGCGCTGGGGCTGCACGGGATCAGCCACGTGCTCTCGACCGGGTGCACGAGCTCGACCGATGCTCTCGGCTACGCCGCGATGCTGCTCAAGCAGGGCGACTGCGACGTGCTGCTGTCGGGCGGCACCGACGGGTGCGTGCTGCCCGGCATGATCTTCGGCTTCTCGCGCATGCGCGCCGTCTCGACCCATTTCAACGACTGCCCGGCGCAGGCGTCGCGGCCATTCGACCGCGGCCGCGACGGGTTCGTGCTGGGCGAAGGCGCGTGGATGCTGGCGCTCGAGCTCGAGGATCGGGCGCGGGCGCGCGGCGCGCGCGTCTACGCCACCATCGAGGGCTACGGCTCGACCTGCGACGCCTACCACCGCGTGCAGATGGATCCGGACGGCGAGCAGATCGTCCGCTGCATGCAGCTGGCGCTCGAACGATCGGGCCGGCCGGCCGAAGAGATCGGCTACATCAACTACCACGGCACCTCGACGCAGTTGAACGACGCGATCGAGTCGCGCTGCACGCGCACGGCCTTCGGCGGCCTGGCCGAGCGCATTCCCGGCTCGTCGATCAAGTCGATGATCGGCCACCCGCAGGGCGCCAGCGGCGCCGCCGGCGTCGTCGCCACGGCGCTGGCGCTGTCGCGCGGCTTCCTGCCGCCGACGATCAACCAAACGCATCCCGATCCGCAGTGTGACCTCGACGTGATCCCGAACCAGGGCCGCGCGGCGCAGATCGAGGCCGCGCTGTGCAACTGCCTCGGCTTCGGATCGAAGAACAGCGCGCTGGTGCTCGGGCGGGCCCATGGATGATTTGGCGATTGCCCGGGAGCACCTGGGGGATGCCCATGGATGACGTCGTGATCGTGGGCGGTGGGCCGGCCGGCGCGCTGGCGGCCGTCATCCTGGCGCGGGCCGGCGCCCGCGTACGCGTGTTCGAGCGGGCGCGGTTCCCGCGGCACAAACTCTGCGGCGACACGCTCAACCCCGGCGCCCTGGCCGTGCTCGCGCGGCATCTGGACGCGGCGCCGCTCGTCGCTTGCGGCGACGCCATCGACGGCATGATCCTGACGGGCCCCGGCGGCGTGCGCGTGCGCGGACGCTACGGGCGCGGCCTCGCGGGCCGGGCCGTCACGCGCGAGGTGTTCGACGACTGGCTGCTGTCGCAGGCCGTGCGTGCCGGCGCGCAGGTCGAGGAAGGCGTGCGCGTGCGCGGGGCCACGACGATGGTCGAGCGGGGCGTCGAACGGGTGGCCGGCGTGTCCGTACAAGGCGCGCAGATGCCGGTGTCGCACCCGTCGCGAATGGTGATCGCGGCCGACGGCCGGCGCTCGTGCCTGGCCTTCGGGCGCGGGCATGCGCGCCAGCCGGCGCGTCCGCGCCGCTGGGCCATCGGCGCCTACTTCACCGGCGTGCACGGCGGGACGACCGCCGGTGAGATGCACGTGCGCGAGGGCCACTACATTGGCGTGGCGCCGCTGCCGGGCGGGCTCACCAACGCGTGCCTCGTGGTCCCGCACGCGCCCGGCGACGAAGCCCTGAAAGCGCCATCGGGACTGCTCGATCGGTACCTGCGTGCGGATCCCGAGCTGGCCGGCCGCTTCGCGGAGGCCCGGCCGGAGGGGCCCGCGGTGATGCTCGGCCCGATGGCCGTGGACAGCACGAGCGCGGGCGAGGCGGGGCTGCTGCTTGCCGGCGATGCCGCGGGGTTCATCGATCCGATGACCGGCGATGGCCTGCGCCTCGCGCTCACCGGCGCCGAGCTGGCGGCCGAGACCACCATCGAAGTGCTCGCCGGCCGTCTGGCGCCCGAGCGGGCGCACGTCGTCCTGGCCGAACGGCGGCGGGCGGCGTTCCAGTCGAAGTGGCGGTTCAACCGCACGCTCCGCTTCCTGGTCGCGTCACCGCGCGGGGTCGGCGCGGCCGCCGTGGCGGCGCGCGCGCTGCCGTCGATGTTCGAACGGGTCATTCGCTACGCTGGAGACTGCTGACGTGATGCCGCCCGCGATGGCCATCGCCCTCGTCACGGTTGTCGCCGTCCTGTTGATGATGAGCGGCGAAGCGGTGCTGTCGGCGTTCAACGAGCGCCAGTTGCGCGCCCGCGGCGCCATCGAGCCAAAAGGCGATGTGATTGCCACCATGCGATGGGCCTATCCGGCCGGGTTTGTGGCGATGGCCATCGAGGGCGCGTGGAGCGGCCCATCACCGCCGCCGGTCCTCGTCGGCGGCCTCGTGCTCTTCGGTTTCGCCAAGGCGCTGAAGCTCTGGGCGATCGCGTCGCTCGGACCGAAGTGGAGCTACCGCGTGCTCGTCGTACCGGGCGAGCCGCTGGTGCAGTCGGGGCCGTATCGCTTTCTCACGCATCCCAACTACCTGGCGGTCGCGGGCGAGATCGCCGCCGTGGCCGCCACGGTGTGGGCGCCCATCACCGGCACGCTCGCCGTGGTCGGATTCGGGTGGCTGATGTCGATGCGCATCCGTGTTGAAGATCGCGCGCTGGGCCGCCTTCGCTAAAGCTACGGCGGGCCAAGGCCGCCTTCGCTAAAGCTCCGGCGCGCCAAGGCCGCCACGCTGAAGCGATGACGGGCCAAGGACGAATAGAATAAGCCGCGTGAAGTTACCGAAGTGGGCGGCCGCACTCGACGTGCTGGCGGTCGTGATGGCGACTATCGCCCTCTCCGTCTTCCTCGGCGGCGGCTTCCGCCTGGCCGTCTTCGGCGGCCGGCTCTCCGTGACCGACTGGTGGCGGCCCGCGCTCTGGAGCGTGCTGGCCATCGCCCTGCGTCACGCGGTGGTGCGCGCGCATCCGCTCCCGCAACGCGTCCTTCACGCCATCGTCACCTGGTGGAAGAGTCCCGACACGAAAGCGGTGCTGCCGATTCATCTCGCCACGCGGGCCGGCGTGCTCGCCATCGGGTTCCTCGCCGTGATCCTCGTCGGCTACCCGGCCAGCACCGGCGGGCCGCCGTGGCGCGTCTACAGCAACGACTTCCTGGACTTGCCGGCCCGCTGGGATACCGGGTGGTACCTCGGGATCGCGAGCGAGGGCTATCAGTGGAACCGGCAGTTGCCGGCCGACTACCCGCAGAACATCGCGTTCTTCCCGGCGTTCCCGATGGCGATGCGATACGCGTCGATCGTGTTCGGCCGGCAGCCGCTCTGGACGGGCGTGGCGATTTCCCTCGTCGCGTTTTTCATCGGGCTCGTGTACTTCCTGCGCCTCGCCCGCGATCACCTGGGCAACGACGATGCGGCGGCGACGGCGGTGACGCTGCTCGCCACGTATCCGTTCGCGGTCTTCTACAGCGCGGCGTATACGGAAGGCTTGTTCTTCCTGACACTGATCGCGGCGGTCTATCACTTCCGCCACGATCACCTGTGGCGGGCATCGGCCTGGGGACTTGCCTGCGGCCTGACGCGACCCAACGGCTGCTTTCTCTCCGTCGCGCTCGGGCTGATGGCGGTGTCCCCGGTGTGGGAGGCGTGGCGCCGGCGGCCGATGCCGCCTCTGGACGGCGGATGGGCCCGCGTCGCGGTGCGGTTGCTCTCGGCGTCGGCGCCCGGCCTCGGCATGCTGTCGTATTCCGCGTTCATCTATCGACTGACCGGCAACCCGTTGCAGTGGACCTCGCAGAACCTGGCGTGGGGCCGCGTCTATCGCGGCCTCGACACGCTCGTGACCGATCGCATCGACTTCATCGCCGACAACGGCTTCTATTCGTACGCGTCGACCCAGACGATCGATCTCTTCTATTTGCTGGCCGTGCTCTTCATGCTCGGGGCGGCGTGGCCTGTGTACCGCCGCTTCGGCCTGGCGTATGCCGTGCTGATCCTCGTCACCGTGCTGCCGCCGATCGCCGTCGGCGGCCTGCTGTCGATGGGCCGCGTGACCTCGGTGCTGTTTCCCGCGTTCCTCTGGATGGCCGCGGTGGTGCCGGCCCGGCACCGCGCGGCGTGGGTCGCCGTCTTCGCCTGCCTCCAGGGATTCGTCGCCGTGATGTTTTTTACGTGGCGGCCGATCTTCTAGCCCGGGCGTCTGAAATTCAGGGACGTAGAGGCGGGTCTTTAGACCCGCCTGTGCCCTTATACTCAAATCATGTTGCGCCGCGTTCTCCTGCTGCTGGTCACGCTGGTCGTCACGGCCGGGTTCACGCCGCCGGTCACGGCTGAGCAGGCATCGACGGCGGCTTCCGCCCGCGCCGCGGCCGAACGGGCCTGGCGCACGGGCCGCCTGGACGAGGTCGAGAAACTGGCGCAGGGGTTCGCGTCGGACGAAACGCTGGCGGTCCTGCGCGCGCGGGCGGTGGCGGCCCGCGGCGACTACGCCCGCGCCGAAGCGATCCTGCAGCCGCTGGGGGCGGCCAATCCGTCGGGCGACGCCGCGCTCGAAGCCGGCCTGCTCCAGCAGATGGTCGGCCGCCGCACCGAGGCGCGGCGGTCCCTGCAACTGATCCTGATGAACGACGCGCGCTCGCCGAGCGCGCGCGATTACCTCCGTGCGGCGCGCGCCTCGCGCGCCCTCGGGCGGTTCGAAGACGCGCAGGCCTACTTCCGCGACGCGATTGCGCTGGCGCCCACCGATCCCCTCGTCAACACCGAGTGGGGCGACATGTTCGTCGAAAAGTACAACAACAAGGACGCCGCGCGCTCCTTCGAGGAAGCGCTTAAGGCCGATGCCGAGTACGGCCGCGCCTACGTGGGCATGGCGCGCGCCCTGGCCGACACCAACCCGCCGCAGGCGCTCCAGTTCGCCGAGCGCGCGCTCAAGATCAACCCGATCGATGCGGGCGCCCACCTGTTCATGGCGGAACACGCCATTTACCAGGACCGGAAGAAGGACGCGCGCGCGTCGATCGCCCGGGTGCTCGAGACCAACCCGCGGCACCTCGAGGCGCTGTCGATGCGGGCGGCGCTCGCCTACGTCGAGGGCAGGGACCAGGAATACCAGGACACGGTGGCCGCCGCCCTCAAGATCCATCCCGCCTACGGCGAGATCCACCGCATTGTCGGGTCGATCACCGCGCACTATTACCGGTTCGACGAGGCCGTCGAGCACGTGCGCAAGGCGATCGCGCTCGACCGCGAGAACAACCGCGCCTATGCCGACCTCGGCGCGCACCTGATGCGCACCGGCGACGAGCGTAACGCCCGGCGGGCGCTCGAAACGGCGTTCCGTGTGGACCCCTACGACACGGTCACCTTCAACCTGCTGACGCTGCTCGACAACCTGGAGCCCTTCGACACGATCAAGGACGGGGACATGGTGATCCGTCTCCATCCCGACGAGGCGCCGGTGATGCGCCACCACGCGCCGCAGCTGGCGCGCGAGGCGCTCGACGCGCTCAGCAAGCGCTGGGAGTTCACGCCGAAGGGCCCCATCCTGGTCGAGATGTTCCCGCAACACGACGACTTCGCCGTGCGCACGCTGGGGCTGCCCGGCATGCTCGGCGCCCTCGGCGCCTGCTTCGGGCGCGTCGTGACGCTCGATTCGCCGAAGGCGCGGGACCCGGGCACCTTCAACTGGGGCGAGACGTTGTGGCACGAGATGGCGCACGTGATCACGCTGCAGCTGTCGAACAACCGCCTGCCGCGCTGGCTGAGCGAAGGCACCTCGGTGTACGAAGAGCGCCGCGCGCGCCCGGAGTGGGGCCGCGAGATGGACCTGCCCTTTGCGCGGGCGATCGATCGCAAGCAGGTGATCAGGCTGCGCGAGCTCAACTCGGGGTTCTCGAATCCCGAAACCATTTCGCTGTCGTACTACCAGGCCTCTCTCGTGGTCGAGCACATCGTGAACGTCTACGGCCAGGCGAAGCTGCGCGAGCTGGTGCGGTCGTACGCCGACGGCGTCGATACCGAGGCGGCGATCGAGCAGGCGCTCGGCGTGGACATCGACGCGCTGCAGGCATCGTTCGACGGCTTTATCGACACGCGCTTCGCTGGCGTGCGGCGCGCCCTGGCGGTCCCCGACGGCCTCAGCCCCGAGATGCCTGTGGACCGCCTGAAGGCCATCGTGTCAGCGAATCCCGGAAGCTTCACGGCGCAGATGGCCCTGGGCATGGCCCTGCAGGAGTCGTCTCCCGACGCCGCCATCGCGGCTTTCGAAAAGGCGGCGGCGCTGGTGCCCAATGCCACGGGCGACGACAGCCCGCAGGCGCTGATCGCGAAGATCGCGGTCGCCAGGGGCGACAAGGCGCGCGCGGCCCGGGCGCTCGACGCCCTGACCACCCACGCGCAGAGCGACGTCCAGTCGTCGCGGCAACTGGTGACGCTGCTCGACGGCGCCCGCGAGCCCGCGCGCCTGCAGGTTGCGCTCAAGCGCGTCGTCGCCGTCGACCCGTTCGACGCGCAGGCGCAGAGCGCGCTCGGGCGCATGGCCCTCGCCGCCGGCCAGACCGCCGAGGCGGTGCGGCTGTTCCGCGCGGCGCTGGGCGCGCGGCCGGTCGACCGCGCCGGCGCGCATGCCGACCTCGCGGAGGCCCTGCTCCAGGGAGGGCAGAAAGACGAGGCGAAGAAGCAGGCGCTCGCCGCCCTCGAGATCGCGCCGACGTTCACGCGCGCACAGGACCTCCTGCTCAAGCTCATCACCGGAGGCAGCTAATTGCGCCAACCCCGATGGGTCCTCATCACGACGCTGCTCGCGGCGGGAGTGTGGCTCAGCGCGGAACTGGCCTTGCCCGCCGTAGCTTCAGCGAAGGCGGGGCAGATGCCCGCCATCGGCGTTGACAAGTTCGCCGGCCTCAAGTGGACCTTCGTGCGCATCAAGTACAGCACCTGGGACGGCGAGGGCGGTGCCGCGCGCAACAGCCTGAGCTACTGGGACGATCCGTGGGCCATCGACGCGCCCGCGGCCGAGCAGAACCTGTCGCGCCGCATCAAGTCGGTCACCGCGATCGATGTCGGCGACCCAATCGTCATGACGCTGGGCGATGAGAACCTGTGGAAACATCCCTGGATCTACATCGTCGAGCCGAGCAACCTGTTGCTGTCGGACGCGGAGGTGCCGATCCTCCGCGAGTTTCTCCTGCGCGGCGGTACGCTCACGATGGACGACTTCCACGGTCCCTACGAATGGGATCTCACCGTCAAACAGCTGCGCCGCGTCTTCCCGGACCGCGACATCGTCGAACTGGCGCCGCCGCATCCGATCTACACGTGCTTCTACCGCATCGACAAGTACCCGCAGATTCCGGGACTGGGGTCGTTCCTGAGCGGCCGCACGTGGGAGAAGGGCGGCTTCACCGCCCACCTGCGCGGCATCATGAACGACTCGGGCCGGCCGATGGTCCTGATCAACTGGAACACCGACATGGGCGACGGCGTCGAGTGGTCCAACGCCGAGGAGTACCAGGGCTACCTCAAGTGGACGGCCCAGGCGTACCAGATGCTGATCAACGAAGTGATTTATTCGCTCACGCACTGAGGTCTCATGAACCGGACGACGGACGTAGCAGTGGAAGGGCTGGCCGAGAAAGTGGCCGCCAGCCGGACCAAGATCCTCACCGAACTGCGCAAGGTGATCGTCGGGCAGGACGAAGTCGTCGACGAAGTCCTGATGTCGCTGTTCTGCGGCGGGCACTGCCTGATCACGGGGGTGCCGGGGCTCGCCAAGACGCTGCTGGTGAAGACGCTGGCGCAGATTCTCGACCTGAGCTTCAAGCGCATCCAGTTCACGCCCGACCTGATGCCGTCGGACATCACCGGCACCGAGGTCCTCGACGAGGATCACGGGCACCGCGCGCTGCGCTTCGTCAAGGGGCCGATCTTCGCGCAGATCATCCTGGCCGACGAGATCAACCGCACGCCGCCCAAGACGCAGGCGGCGCTGCTCGAGGCCATGCAGGAGTACACGGTCACGGCGGCGGGCCGCAGCTATCCGCTGGATCGGCCGTTCTTCGTGCTCGCCACGCAGAACCCAATCGAGCTCGAGGGCACCTACCCGCTGCCCGAAGCGCAGCTCGATCGGTTCCTGTTCAACGTGGTGATGACCTACCTGTCGGAAGACGATGAAGTGCAGGTCGTGACCGACACGACGAGCGTGAGGCATCCCGACCCGATGCGCGTGCTCGACGGGGCCGAGATCATGGCGATCCAGGACTACGTCCGGCAGGTGCTGGTCGCGGAAGAAGTGGTGCGCTACGCCGTCCGGCTGACCGACAGCTCGCGGCCGGGCCGCGGCGCCAACCTCGACTTCATCGGCAAATGGGTGAAGTGGGGCGCCGGGCTCCGCGCGTCCCATGCCCTCGTGATCGGCGCCAAGGCGCGGGCGTTGCTGCACGGCCGCCATCACGTCTCGGTCAAGGACATCCAGGCGCTGGCCAAGCCGATCCTCCGCCATCGGGTGCTGCCGAACTTCTTCGCCGAGGCCGAGGGCATCACGGCCGACCGCATCGTCGATCAGCTGCTCGACGCCGTCCCGGCGCCCGCCAGCGGACTGTAGGCCATGGCTGGCGGGGCGCGCTACCTCGACCCGGCGATCGTCGCGCGGCTCGGGACGATCGACCTCAAGGCGCGGACCATCGTCGAAGGGTTCCTGACCGGACTACACCGCAGCCCGTACAAGGGCTTCAGCGTCGAGTTCGCGGAGTACCGGCAGTACATTCACGGCGACGATCTGGCCACGCTCGACTGGAAGGTCTTCGCGCGGTCGGACCGCCATTTCGTCAAGAAGTTCGAGGAAGAGACCAACCTCACGTGCCACCTGCTGCTCGACATCAGCCGGTCGATGGCGTACGGGTCCGGCGGCATCACCAAGCTGCAATACGGGTCGTACCTCACCGGGGCGCTGGCCTACCTGATGCACCGGCAGCGCGACGCGTTCGGGTTGATCGCGTTTGACGATCGCATTTCGGCGCTCCTGCCGGCGAGCGCCCGCTCGGGTCACCTTCGCGCCGTGCTGCTCGCGCTCGAACGGCTGAAGATCGGCGCCAAGACCGACGTCGCCAAGCCGCTGAACGATCTGGCGGCCGCCGTCCGCAAGCGCGGACTCGTGGTTTTGGTATCGGACCTGCTCGACGATCCGGTCCGCGTGCTCGATGGCCTGAAGCACTTCCGCTACCGCGGCACGGATGTGATCGTGTTTCACATTCTCGATCCGTACGAGCTGGAGTTTCCCTTCGAGCATGCGGCGCGGTTTCGCGACATGGAAACGGCCGACGAGGTGATGGCGGTGCCGCGGGCGGTACGGCAGGACTACATCGATCGCCTGCAGGAGCTGATCGCCACCTACCGGCGCGAGTTGGGGCTCGCCGGCATCGACTACTGCCTGCTCGATACGTCGAAGCCGCTCGAACTGGGATTGATGTCGTACCTGATGACGCGCCGGAAGCTGCTCTGATGTTCGGCATCTCGTTCCTGTCGCCGCTCTTCCTGATCGGCGCCGCCGCTGCGGTCATTCCCATCCTGCTGCACCTGTTCCATCGCCGTACGGACGTGGTGATCGATTTCCCGGCGGTGAGACTGCTCAAGCGGGGTCCGATCGAACAGCATCGGCGGCGGCGGCTGCGCGAGGTCATCCTGCTCGCCCTGCGCGTGACCGCGCTGGTCCTGCTGGCGGTGTCGTTCGCGCGGCCGTATCTGGCCGGAGCGGTCGCCCCGGAATCGGCGCCGTTGACCGTCGTCGCCGCCGACGTCTCGATGAGCCTGTCGGCACCGGGCCAGATCGAACGCGTGCGCGAGGCGGCGCAACAGGCCATCCGTTCCGCGCCGGGCCCGCACGCGGTTGCCCTCGTGGCGTTCGCGGACGCGGCGACCGTGGTCGTGCCGCCGACGCTGGACCGTGCCCTCGCGCTGGCGGCGGCGGCGCAATTGACCGCCGGCCCCGGCGGCACCCGCTACCGCACCGCCCTCGCTCGTGCCGCCGAATTGGCCGGCGTCCGGGAGGCGCGCGTGGTCGTGATCACCGACCTGCAGCAGGCGGGATGGGAGGTCAACGACGATGGCGGGTTGCCGGACGGGGTGGGCGTCGAGGTGGTGACCATCCCGCCGCCACCGTCGAACGTGGCCGTGACGTCGGCCGAGCGTCGCGATCGCACGATTGTGGCGACCGTGCAGAACTATGGCGCCGCGCCGGCGAGCGTGCCGGTAGCGTTACTCGTCGACGGCAAGACCGTGGCGAACGTCACCGTCGATGTCGCGGCGCTCTCGGCCACCGAAGCGCGGCTGACCGGCGAGCTGCCGGGCTCAGGCGCCGCGCGCGTCGTCGTCGACGACGCCGCGGGGTATCAGGGCGACAACATTCGCCACGTGGTGCTCGATCCGCCTCCGGCGGTATCGATTGCGGTGATCGTGGCCGATCCCACCGGCGCCACCGGCGGGTTGTATCTCGAACGCGCCCTGTCGGTGGCGGGTGGCGGCCGCGAATTTCGCGTGGACGTGGTTGATGGCCGCGCGTTCTCGCGGTGGACCGCCGCCGCCGTTGCGCACCAGGCCGCCCTGGTTGTGCTTGGCACACGGACCCTCGATCGCACGGGACGCGAGCGCATCAAGTCGTACCTGAACGGCGGAGGACAGCTGTGGCTCAGTCTGGGTCCCGACATCGATCCGGCCACGCTGGCCGATGTCATCGGCGCTGACCTCGGCGTGACGCCCGCGCCCGTCGCGGGCCCATCGGGTGGCGCCACGATGGTCGCCAGCGATGGCCGTCATCCCATCTTTCGTCCGTTTCTCAATCCGTCGGGCGCTTTAGGGGACGTCCAGGTGGACCAGCACCGGCGTCTAAACGATCACACGGGGCGGACCGTGCTGGCGCGGTTTTCCGGGGGGGATCCGGCGCTCACGGAACAGGCGGTGGGCCGGGGCCGGCTGCTTATCTTCACGTCGGATCTGGACAACCTCTGGAGCCGCTTCCCGTTGAGCCCGGCCTTCGTGCCTTTCGCGGTGGAGACCGCGCGATACCTGACGGCGGGGCGGCAACAGCGCCAGGCCTGGGTGCTGCCGGACACCCCGCGCGGCGTAGCGGCGGTTCCGGGAGTGGCGCGCGTCGGCGCGGGGACGTCGGGGTACTCGGTGGCGCTCAACGTGAACGTTCGCGAGTCGAATCCGGCGACGACGTCGGTGGATGAATTTACTTCTGGCATCGAGCGCACCAGCCGTTCTGGTCAGCCGGCGCCGGGCCGGCAGGCGCGGGAAGTCGAGGATCGGCAGCGATGGTGGCAGATCGGGTTGCTGGTGATGCTGGCGGCGTTGGCGGGCGAAGGGCTGGTTGGGCGGCGCGCGACGTAGGCTACGATTGCTGCAGGCGCCCCGTGCGCCACGAAAGACAATGAGCGAGCTTCGGACCATTCTTGCGGATGTGCGGCGGCAGTGGACCCGCCGCGCGTTGCTCCGCGCATGGACGCTCGGCGCGGTGACCGCCGCCGCGATGCTGCTGGTCGGCGTGCTCGCGGTACGGCTCGTCGCTCGCGAGGGTGTGCCGCTGGTCTTCGCCGTCGCCGTCGTCTCGGCGATTGCGGTCGTCTCGCTGGTCTTTGCGCTGCTGCCACTGCGCCGGCCCCCCTCCGACAAGCAAGTCGCGCGATTCATCGAGGAACGCGCCGGCGGCCTGGACGATGTGCTGGTCACCGCCGTGGAAAAGGGCCTTGGGTCGGACGGGCCCATGGCCGACATCCTGGTCCGGGATGCGGTGCGCGCCAGCCGAAGCGTCGACTTCGGTACCGTCGTGAGCCGGCACACCTACTGGCGTGCCGCCGCGGGCGCCGCCTTCGGCGGCGTGGCCCTGCTGGCCGCAATCGGGCTGTTCGCCCCATCCGCCACGCGGGCGGGTCACGTCGTCGGGTCGTACCTTTTTCCGAAGCGCTACGCGATCGACGTCGTTCCCGGATCTGCGAAGGTCCGCGCGGGTCAGCCGCTGACCATCACCGCACGCATCCCCCACATCGATGGCGGACTGGTGCCGACATTGACGGTCGGGGCGGGCGATGTCGCGCGTTCGGCGCGCATGTTGCCTGGCGGCGCGCCGGGCGAATTCACGATTACGCTGAACAACATCACAGTGTCGTTTCCCTACGTCGTGGCCGCCGGCTCCGCTCGATCCGGGGATTACACGGTTGATGTGATCCGGCCGGTCCGCGTCACGCGCATCGATCTGGCGTTCGAATACCCCGAGGGCGTGGGACTGGCGCCGCATACCGAAGAGGATGCGGGCGACATCTACGCTCCCGCGGGCACCAGGGTCAAGGTCGTCGTCACGGCGGACAAGCCGGTGACCGGGGCGCGGCTGACGCTGGCCGATGGCACGGCGCTGCCGATGAGCGGCACCGACACGGTCGTCACCGCCGACATGGTGATCGCCAGCGACGGCTCGTACCGCGTGTCGCTGAGCGACATCGACGGGCTGTCGAGCGAGGGCGACCCGGAGTACTTCATCCGGATGCTGGACGATCGTCCGCCGGACGTGCGGATCCTCCGGCCCGCGGGTGACAAGCAGGTGTCGCCGCTCGAAGAAGTCGCCATCGAGGCCCGCGCCGACGACGACTACGGCCTGGCCGCGCTCGAGCTGGTGTTGAAGACATCGACGGGCCGCGAAACCGTGGTGCCGCTCGGTTCGCCCGTGAGCGGGTCGCTGGCCGTGGGCACCCACACGGTGTTCCTCGAGGACCTGAAGGTCAAGCCGGGCGACTTCGTGACCTATCACGCCCGCGCGCGCGATCGCGGCCGCGGGCGGCGTCCGGCCGAAGCGCGCAGCGACATCTTCTTTCTCGAGGTGAAGCCCTACGAGGAAGAGTTCGTCGCGGCCGAGAGCCAGGCTGGCGGCGGCATGGCGGGCGAGGCCACGGGCGTCGAAGAACTGGCGGCGCTGCAGAAAGACATCATCGCGGCCACGTGGAAGCTCGATGCCCGCGCGCGGCGGGCCCGCGAGGCCCGTTCCGATCAGGACATTCGCGCGGTGGCGAGAGCGCAGACCGCGCTCAAGGCGAAGGCCGAGGAACTCGCCGGTCAGATGGCCAGTCAGGCATTCGCGCAGCGGCGCCGCCGTACCGGCCAACCGGGCCTGACTCCGGGCGGCGAGGATCCGATGCCGCGCGCGGTCGAGGCCATGGGCCGCGCCGCCGGTGAATTGGATCGCCTGAATACCGCCAAGTCGCTGCCGCATGAAGAAGAAGCGCTCAGCCAGTTGCTGAAGGCCGCGGCCGAGATTCGACGCCGCCAGATCCAGCGGCAGCAGGCGCAGGGCGGCGGCGGCAACGGCAACCGGCAGCAACTGGACCTGTCGACGTTGTTCGATCAGGAGCTGCGGAAGAAGCAGCAAACCAACTACGAGACGCCGTCCACGACCGAGACCAGGAACGACGAGCAGAAGCCCGAGGGCGAGGATCCGCTCGCGAACATCCGCGAGCTCGCGCGCCGGCAGGAGGCGCTCAGCAAGCAGCAGCGCGACCTGGCGAAGAACCGCGAGCAGCTCTCGGAAGACGAGGTCAAGCGCCAGCTCGAACGGCTGACCCGCGAGCAGAACGAGCTGCGCGCCCAGGCGGAAGAGCTCTCGAAGCAGATGCAGTCGCAGCCGTCGCCGGGCGGACAGTCTTCCGAACCCCTGGGACGTCAGTCGTCGTCGAGCGGTCAACAAGGCCAGGGGCAGGGACAGAGCGCGTCGGCCGAGAGCCGCAAGATGCGCGAGATCTCCGACGAGATGCGCAACGCCGCGCGGGACCTCGGCCGCCAGGATCCGCAGCAGGCGAGCGCGCGCGCGGACCGCGCGCTGCAGCAGCTGCGCAGCCTCGAGCAACAACTGCAGGAGGCCAACCCCGACGAACGCAAGCGCGCGCTCGGCGACCTGCAGCTCGAAGCGCGCCAGCTGGCGGACGCCGAACGGCGCCTGGGCAACGAATCGGCGCGCACCGCACAGGGCGCGGCCGGCGAGGACGCGCGCCGGCGGCTGGCCGCGGAGCAGGATCGCCTGGCCGATCGCGCCGAGCGGCTCGGCGAGAACGTGAAGCAACTGGCGAGTGGCGCCGGCGAGGCCGAGCCGCAAGACCCCCTCGACGTTGCTCAGGGCAGGCGTCAGGCCGTGACCGAGGCGTCACGGGAAATCGAGCGCCAGCGGCTGGCGGAGCGGATGCGCGAAGCGGCCAGGTCGATGCAGCAGGGCACGGCGGCGGACGGCTCGCCCTCTCCGGCGAAGACGGAGGAGCTCGCCCGGGCGCTCGACAAGGTGGCCGAGCGCCTTGGCGCCGCGACCGGCGGCCGCGACGGGGAAGCGGCGCGGCTATCGGAGCAACTGGCCAAGACACAGGAGCTGCGGGATCGGCTGGGCGATCTGCAGAAGACCATGGACGCGCTGGCCAGCGCCGAGGGCCGCGAGGGGCAGGCCGGCCAGCAAGGCACCTCGGAAGGCGGGCGCGCCGGCGCGGTGTCGCGATTGCAGCGCGAGGTCGACGAGAAGATGCGCGACGCGCAGCGGCTCGCCGAAGACGTCCAGAAGCAGAATCCGGAGATGCAGACCGGCGGCACGACGCCCGAGCAATGGCAGCGCAGCACCTCCGCGCCGGGCACCGAGGGCTTCAAGCAGGACTTCGCGAAATGGGAATCGCTCAAGAAGAACCTGCTGGTGGCGCTCGAGAAGACGGAATCGCAGTTGTCGGATCAGCTGCGCGCCCGGGAGAACAAGGAGCGATTGAACGCCGGCCGTCACGACGCCGTCTCGGAAACGTACCGGGAGCTCGTCGATCGGTATTACCAGTCGCTGGCTGCGCCGCGGAGACCGCCCCGCTAGCGGAGGGCGACGACCATGCAGTTTGCGGTGTTGCTTCCATGGTGGGGCTACGTGTTGGCCGTGGCCGGCGCGGTGGTCCTCGCCTGGCTGGCCTACGTGCGCGTGCCGGTGCCGCTGGACGCCGCGTCCCGGACGCTCCTGATCGGCCTGAGGGCCGCCACGCTCCTGCTGCTCATCGCCATCCTGTTGCGGCCCGTCGTGCTCGTGCCCCCATCGGCCGCCAACAACAGCCTCCTGCCGATTCTCGTCGATGTGTCGCGCAGCATGCGGTTGACCGACGGCGGCGGCCCGTCGCGCATCGAACGGGCGCAGGCCATCGTGCGCGACCTGCAGGCACGGCTCGGCGGTGAGTACCGGCTCGAGCTGCTCACGTTCGGCGAGGCGCTCGCACCCGGGGCGGTCGATCACCTGGCCGCCACCGCCCGCCGGAGCGACCTGAGCGGCGCCATCGCGGATCTCGCCGACCGCCATCGCGGTCACCGGCTGGCCGGCGTGATCGTGATTTCCGACGGCGGCGACACGGCGGCCCAGGAAACCGAGTCGGCACGGTCGATCGACGCGCCGGTGATCGCGGTGGGCGTCGGCACGGCCGCCGCCTCGCGCGATCGCGAGATCGTCAACCTGACGGCGGGGGAGCCGTTGCTGGCCGGCGCCTCGATCGATCTCAGCGTGTCGGCGTCGAGCGCCGGATTCGGCCGGGCGCCGGTGGAGATCCGCGTCAGCGCCAACGGCCGTCCCGTGGACGTGCGCCGCGTGACCCCGGAAGCCGAGGGCGCGCCGATCCACGAAGTGTTCACCGTGTCGCCCGATCCGGACATCGCCACTGTGTACTCGGTCGAAATCCCGTTTCAGGAGGGTGAGCTCGCTCGCGAGAACAACACCCGCAGCGTACTGGTGCCACCGCAGGCGGGCCGCCGCAAGATCCTGATCCTCGAAGGCGCGCCCGGGTACGAGCACACGTTCCTCAAGCGCGCGCTCGCGCAGGACCCCGGCTTCGACGTCGATGCCGTCGTGCGGAAAGGGCAGAACGACGATGGGCGGGACACGTTCTACGTGCAGGCCGGCGGCAGCCGCGTGGCGGCGCTGTCGAGCGGGTATCCGGCGAAGCGGTCCGAGTTGTTCGCGTACGACGGCATCATCTTCGGCAACATCGAGGCGGACTTCTTCACCCGCGCCCAGCTCGAGCTGACGTCGGAATTCGTGGCGGCGCGCGGCGGCGGGCTGCTCGTGCTCGGCGCGCGGTCGTTCGATCGCCAGGGCCTGGCCGGTACGCCGCTCGAGGAAGTGCTGCCGGTCGATCTGACGGACCGTCGCGGCGCGGTGGCGAGGGCCTCCGCCGAGGTCGCCGGCGCGCCGCCCAACACGCCTGCGCTCACCGCCGACGGCAGCGCGCACCCGGCCACGCGCCTGGCCGCCTCGGCGGACGAAAGCCGCCGCCGGTGGTCGGAGCTGCCGCCGCTGGCGTCGGTCACCCCGATGGGCGGCCCGCGGCCGGGCGCGCAGATCCTGGCCGTGGCGCTCGGCGGCGGCGCGCCGGCACAGCCGCTGCTCGCGGTGCAACGCTACGGGCAGGGCCGCTCGATGGTGTTCGCCGGCGAGGCCTCGTGGCGCTGGCGCATGATGCGGCCCGTCACCGATACGAGCTACGAAACCATCTGGCGGCAAATCGCGCGCTGGCTGACCGCCGGCTCGCCGGGACAGGTGACCATCGCCGCCATGAGCCCGAGCGTGCCGGGCATTGTCGATCGCATCACGGTCACCGTGAGAAACCGGGATTTCGCGCCGGTCGGCAACGCCGAGGTGTCGATCGGACTGACCGCGCCCGACGGCCAGACGCGGCAATTGACGCCGGCGCTCTCGAGCCCGCAAGACGGACGGTATGCGGTGGCGGCGCGTTTCGATCAGCCGGGGGTCTATCGCGTTGCCGCCACCGCGATGCAGGGCGGCGAACGGCTGGGGACGGCCATGCGGCAGGTACTGGTGGGCGGCGCCGATCTCGAGATGACACAGCCGCGATTGAACGAGGCCGTGCTCCGCCGCCTGGCATCGGCCACCGGCGGGGCCTACCGGTCCGCCGACCAGGCGCAGGACCTGCCATCGCTCGTGCGCGCCTCCGGCGCCGACGCGGGGACGCCCGAACAGCGCGACCTCTGGCACAATGGATGGAGCCTGCTGGTGATCGTCGGCCTGTTGGCCGCCGAGTGGATGGCGCGCAGGCGCGTTGGGCTCGCCTGACGGGCCGCAGCCTGCCCTGAGCGAGCGGAGCGAGTCGCAGGGATGACGCAGAGATCTAACCAGGGCCGCAGATGACGCAGATGACACAGATTAAATACATCGTCGCGATCGCCCTGGTCGCGTCGCTGGCGCCGGTCGCGGCCGTGGCCGAAACGCGGTGGGCCATCATCGTGTCCGGCGCGTCGGGGGGGGAGAAGTACGCCGAGCAGATGAAGGAGTGGCGCACCGGCCTCCAGTCGGCCCTGGTCGATCGCTACGGATTCAAGGCCGAGGACATCCGCGTCTTCGTGGACGAGACCGTCAAGACCGGCGAGGCGGCGAACGCGGCGAACATGCGCAAGGTGTTCGGCGACCTCAAGACGAAGGGCGCCAAGGACGACTTCGTGCTCGTCGTGCTGCTGGGCCACGGCACCTACGACGGCGATGTCGCCAAGTTCAACCTGGTGGGCCCCGACCTGACGGCGAAGGAGTGGACCGATCTGCTGGCCGGCATTCCCGGCCGGCTGGCGGTGGTCAACACGACCGAGGCCAGTTTTCCGTTCCTGGCGTCGCTGACATCGAAGGGCCGGATCGTGATCACGGCCACCGATTCGGCGGCGCAGAAGTACGCCACGGTGTTCCCCGAGTACTTCGTGAAGGCCATGAAGGAAGCGTCGAGCGATCTCGACAAGAACGGCCGCACGTCGATTTTCGAGGTCTTCGCCGCGGCCAGCGCGGCGGTGAAGCAGCACTACGAGCAGCGCGGGCAGCTGGCCACCGAACGCGCGCTCATCGACGACAACGGCGACGGCACCGGCCGCGAGGCGAGCGCGGAGGGGCCGGATGGCGGCTTCGCGCGGATCGCCTATCTCGATGCGGAGAACCCGGCGGAGGCCGCCAATCCCGAGCTGGCGGCGCTCGTCCGCCGCCGCCGCGCGCTCGAAACGGAGGCCGAGGAGCTCAAGCTGAAGAAGGGCGAGATCCCGGACGCCGAGTGGAACGCGCAATTCGAGAAGCTCATGGTTGAGCTCGCACAAGTGTCCATGGAAATCCGTAAGAAGTCGTAAGAACAAGAGACCAGGAGATCAGAAGAAGAGTTTTCTCTTGATCTCCTGGTCTCCTGTTCTATGGGGTGTGTCCCACCAGTCGACGGTCATGCGTTCGGGGCGGCGCATGATCCGCACCAGCAGCACCCCCGCCACGAACCCCATCACGTGCGACCAGAAGGCCACGCCGCCGGTGAGGCCGGCGGCGCCGAAGATCGGCAGCGTGCCGAGGCCGTTCAGGAACTGGACGACGAACCACATCACCAGGAACAGCACGGCGGGCAGCTCGAAGACGATCGGCGGAAACGGGAACAGCATCAGCACGCGCGAGTGCGGGTAGAGGACCAGATAGGCGCCCATCACGCCGGCGATGGCGCCGCTGGCGCCGACCATCGGGACTTCCGACAGCGGGGCGAGCGCGGTCTGCGCGACCGCCGCGACGAACCCGCAGACCAGGTAGAAGAGCAGGTAGCGCCCGTGCCCGAGCCGGTCTTCGATGTTGTCGCCGAAGATCCACAGGAACAACATGTTGCCGGCCAGGTGCGCGAGCCCGCCGTGCACGAACATCGACGTGAACACGGAGACGAGGGAAAAGTACGCGGGCACCAGGCCGAAGGTGAGGAGGAAGAGGTCGAACCCGCGCTCGGTGAGCCCCAGCTGGAACAGGAAGACGAGCACGTTGACGGCGATCAGGGCCACGGTCACCACGGGCGTCGTGCGCGACGGGATGACATCGCGGATCGGGATCATTCAGCTCTCGGCTTTCGGCTCTCAGCTTAGAACGAATCGTCGCTGGCTGTTAGCCGAAAGCCGAAAGCTGAAAGCCGAAAGCTGTAAGCTGAAAGCTGTTATGAAATGTCGCGCGTGCGGTGCCGAGATCGCCGCCAACGCCCTGATTTGCTACAAGTGCGGGACGGCCACGTCCGAGCCCCGCATTCCGCCGCCGGCGGCCCGGCCGCGCCGCCGCCTGCCGATCGCCGGCCTCGTCCTGCTGGGCCTCGCCCTGGCCGCGCTCGCGCGGGAAGTGGCCTGCGGAAGCCTGTTATGATGAGTTGCCTGGACCCCGGCGAGGGGCCCCCGCTTTCCCTATGGCAAACGCGCGGCTCGAAGTAAACGACGGCCTCGGCCAGCGGGTCGTGCCGATCACGAAGGCTCAGCTGTGCATCGGCCGACGCACGGAAAGCGATCTGCGGCTCGTCGGCAGCGATGTCTCCCGCGAGCACGCCGAGATCGTCGAGGTCGACGGCGGGTGGGTGCTCAAGGACAAGGGATCGCGGTACGGCACCTACGTCAACGGCGAGTCGATCACCGAGCACAAGCTGGTGCACGGCGATCGCGTGCAGTTCGGGCGGGCCAGCGGCGCCGACGTCGTCTTCCTGACCGGCGAGGGCCCGGCGCACACGGACCGATCGCATGCGAGCGCCGTCAACGACCTGCGCCAGCTGGCGGCGCTGCTCGAAGGGCTGCGCGCGCTCGGGTCCGGCCGCGTGCTGGACGAGGTGCTGGCCCTCGTGCTCGATGCCGCCATCGACGTGGCCGGCGCCGAACGCGGCTTCATCATGCTGTCGTCTGCGGGCAGCCCGCTCGAGATGAAGCTGGCCCGCGCCAGGGGCCGCATCACGCTGCCCGGCACCGGGTTCAACACCAGCCGCAAGATTCCTGAAGAGGTCTTCGCCACTGGCGAGCTGAAGATCGTGGCCGACCTGCTCGACGGCGACCTGGCCAACGTTCACATGGGCACCGTCGCCCTCGGCATTCGCCACGTCGCGTGCATCCCGCTGCGCATGGTGCGGTATCTCGATCGCGCCGACATGGCCAGCGAGACCAAGAACATCGGCGTGCTCTACCTCGACAGCCGCGAGAAGGGCAGCCTGCTTGCGCCGCACACGCGCACCGCGCTCGATACGCTCGCCACCGAAGCCGGCGTCGCCATCGAGAACGCGCGCCTCTATCGCGAAACGCTCGACAAGGCGCGCCTCGAGCACGAGCTCAAGATCGCCGCCGAAATCCAGAAGGCGCTGCTGCCCGAGGGCAACCACAACGGCCCGTTCTTCCAGGCCAGCGGCACCTCGGTGCAGGCCCGGTCGATCGGCGGCGACTTCTTCGATCTGATCGACATGCCCGGCGGCACGTTCGGCTTCCTGGTCGGCGACGTCGCCGGCAAGGGCCCCGCGGCGGCGCTGCTCACGGCGAAGATTCTCGGCATCTTCTCGGCCTTCGCGTCGGTCGGCGACGATCCGGCGCAGACGGTCGATCACATCAACAAGGTTCTGACCCGCCGCGCCATCGACGCGCGCTACGCGACGTTGCTCTACGGTCAGCTCGCGCCTTCCGGGAAGCTGATGTTCTGCAACGGCGGCCACAACCCGCCGCTGGTGTTCGGCCGGCAGGGCCTGCGCCGCATCGAGGCCGGCGGCATGCCCGTGGGCCTGTTCGAGGTGGCCCCCTATGCCAACGACAGCGTCGAGCTGGAGCCCGGCGACACCATGATCCTCTACAGCGACGGCGTGACCGAGGCGCACAACGTGGCCGGCGAGGAATTCGGCGAGGCGCGGATGGTCGACGTCCTGCAGTCGTTCCACACGGAGCCGGCCACCGTCGTGCTCGACAAGCTGATCGACGCGGTGAAGACCTTCGCGAAGGGCGCCGAGCAATACGACGACGTGACGGCGCTGGTCGTGCAGTACACCGGACCGAAATGAGCAGCCCCGTCCGGCTCGCCCTGGGCCTGTGGATCGTCTTCGCGGTCGTGGTCTGGAACGTCTCGTTCGATCGGCAGGTCAAGGTGGCGGGCCGCGCCTTCGTGCACGAGCAGCTGGCGCGGCACCAGCGGGGCCTCCCGGTCACGACCATCAATGCCGGACTCCGGCCCCGGATCCGGGCGGCGGCCGCCCGGTCCAGCGCGTGGTCACTCGTGATCGCCGGTGTCGGCGTCCTGGCCACGGCCTGGGCCGCCAGGAGGACGCCCTGACGTGCTGGCATCGCTGATTTACGACTGGAACAAGATCGGCGCGCCGGCCCGGCCGCCGTGCGTGATGCTGGACGACGAGACGCTGCGCGACGGGCTGCAGTCGCCGTCGGTGCGCACGCCGACCATCGCGCAGAAGATCAAGATCCTGCACTGCATCGACCAGCTCGGGATCGACACGGCCGACATCGGCCTGCCCGGGGCCGGCCCCCATGTCGCGCAGGACGTCGAGCGGCTGGCGCGCGAGATCGTCGTCTCGAAGATGAAGGTGCGCGCGAACTGCGCGGCCCGCACGACCATCAACGACATTCGCCCGATTGCCGAGATCACGCAGCGCACCGGCCTGCCGATCGAAGTCGGCGCGTTCATCGGCTCGTCGCCGATTCGCCAGTACACGGAAGGCTGGACGCTGGACTGGCTGTTGCGCAGCACCGACCAGGCCATTCGCTTCGCGGTGGCCGAAGGCCTCGACGTCATGTACGTGACCGAGGACACGACGCGCGCCGATCCGGAGACGCTGCGCCAGCTGTATGAGTGCGCGATCCGCGCCGGCGCCAAGCGCATCTGCCTCGCCGATACTGTCGGCCACGCCACGCCGTGGGGCGCCGCCGCCGTGGTTCGCTTCGCGGGACAGGTGATCCGCGACCTCGGCGCCGACGTCGGCATCGACTGGCACGGCCATCGCGATCGGGACCTCGCCATCATCAACAGCATCTCGGCCATCGAGGCGGGGGCGAGCCGCGTGCACGGCGCCGCGCTCGGCATCGGCGAGCGGGTCGGCAACACGCCGATGGACCTGCTGCTCGTGAACCTCGTGGTGATGGGCTTCATCGAGCGCGACCTCACGCCGCTGATGGCGTACTGCGAGGCGGTGTCGCACGCGTGTGCGGTGCCGATTCCCGACAATTATCCGGTGATCGGGAAAGACGCGTTCCGCACCGCCACCGGCGTGCACGCCGCGGCCGTCGCCAAGGCCTGGCGGAAGGGCGACCGCGAGCTGATGGATGCGGTCTATTCCTCGATTCCCGCCAGCCTGGTGGGCCGCAAGCAGCAGATCGAGGTCGGACCGATGTCGGGCAAGTCCAACGTCGTGTTCTGGCTGGAGCAGCACGGGATTCCGCTCAGCGATCCGGTGGTCGATCGGGTGTTCGCCAAGGCGAAACAGTCGGCGACGGTGCTGACGGAAGCGGAGATTCTCGCCGAGGTCTACCGCTAAATGCATCGCACAGAAACACAGAAGCACGGAAACACAGAATCTTGTATTTCAAAACAGGAGTTCTGTGCTTCCGTGTTTCTGTGCTTCCGTGTATGTATTTGCTAGTTCTTCAGCAGCCGCTGCTCGATCTCCGGCAGCGCCGCCACCACCACATCGCCGACGATTTGCAGGCTGCGCGCGGCGACGTTGTCGAGCGTGTCCTGCGCCGTGTGCCAGGCGGCGTAGTCGAGGTCGATCAGGTCCACCGCCGCCACGCCGGCCTTGAGGAACGGGACGTGATCGTCTTCGATGGGCGTCTGCTCGTCGAGGAAAGCCGCCCCGTGGCCGAGGCGCTTCGCGGTGTTCCAGATGATGTCGGTGAGCCACGGCGTCGAGTTGGTCTCGCGACGGATGGTCAGCTGCCGATCGCCGATCATGTCCAGCAGGATCAGCGCCCGCAGGGACTTCAGCGTGCCGGCCCTGGTGGCGGCCTGGACGTAATGCCGGCTGCCGTAGGTGTTGTCGGTGCCCTGCCATTCGCCGACGGCTTCCTCGCCGTCGAGGAACAGCAGCTCCACCGTGAACGGCCGCTTCGGCCTGGCCTTGATCACGCGGCCCAGCTCCAGCAGCGCCGCGGTGCTCGAGGCGCCGTCGCTGGCGCCGACGAAGCGGAACTCGCGAAACAGCTTGGTGTCGAAGTGGCTGGCGATCACGATGCGGTCGGGACGCTCGCCGGGGATGGTGGCCACGAGGTTCACCATCTTGATCGGGCCGATCGGCGTCAGGCCGTCGAACCCCTGCTCGACCGTCTTGATCCCGAAGCCCGCCAGCGTGGTCGTGATGTACTGGCGGGTCTTCGCGTTCGCCCCGGATCCCGACGGGCGCGGGCCGATCGCCACCTGCTGGCGCAGGTGCTCATAGGCCTTCGAGCTGTCGAACGCGGCCGGCGCCTGCGCCCACACACCGGCCGTCGCGAGGCACCCGCCAATCACCAACTGCGCCAATCGATTCACGCCACCACCCAATCGACAATCACCAAACAATCACTCAATCCCTCAATCGCCAATCGCCAATCGACCTTGCCATGGTCCCCTACCGCTTCTCCATCGGCACATAGTCGCGGGCTCCATGACCGGTGTAGATCTGCTTGGGCCGCGCGATCTTGGTTTCGGCATCGAGCAGCATCTCCTCCCACTGCGCGACCCAGCCCACCGTGCGCGCGATCGCGAACAGCACGGCGAACATCTCCACCGGGAAGCTCATCGCCTGGTAGATCAGGCCGGAGTAGAAGTCGACGTTCGGGTAGAGCTTGCGGCCGACGAAGTACTCGTCTTCGAGCGCGATCCGCTCGAGCTCGAGCGCGATGTCGAGCAGCGGGCTCTTGCCGGTCACGTCGAACACTTCGTAGGCCGCGCGCTTGATGATCTTCGCGCGCGGGTCGTATGACTTGTAGACGCGATGGCCGAAGCCCATCAGGCGGCCGTCGCCCGCCTTGACCTTCTTGATGAAGCCCGGGACGTTGGCGACCGCCCCGATCTCCTTGAGCATCCGCAGCACCGCTTCGTTGGCGCCGCCGTGCAGCGGGCCGTAGAGGGCCGCCGCCGCGCCGGCGAGGGCCGAGAACGGGTCGACGTGCGAGCTGCCGATGCTTCGCATCGAGCTGGTCGAGCAGTTCTGCTCGTGGTCGGCGTGCAGGATGAAGAGCACGTCGAGGGCGCGCTCGAGCGCCTTGTTCGGCTGGTACTTCACCTCGGTCATCTTGAACAGCATGTTCAGGAAGTTGCCGGTGAAGCTCAGGTCGTTGTCGGGATAGACGTAGGGGCGGCCGATGCTGTGGCGGTAGGCGTAGGCGGCGATGGTCGGCGTCTTGGCGATCAGCCGGTGGATCTGCTTGCGGCGCGACGCGGCGTCGAAGATCAGCTTGCCGTCGGGATAGAACGTCGACATCGCGCCGACGGTGCTGATGAACACGCCCATGGGGTGCGCGTCGTAGGTGAACCCCTCCATGAACTTCTTGATGTTCTCGTGCACCATCGTGTGCATGATGATCGAGTGGGTCCACTCGTCCAGCTGCTTCTTGTCGGGCAGCTCGCCGAAGAGGATCAGGTAGGCGGTTTCGAGATAGCTGCTGTCCTCGGCGAGCTGCTCGATCGGGTATCCGCGGTACATCAGGATGCCCCGGTCGCCGTCGATGTAAGTGATGCGGCTCTTGCAGGCCGCCGTGTTCATGAACGCCGGGTCGTAGGTGAACAGCCCGCCGTCGTCGGCCCCGGTCCTGATCTGCTTGAGGTCGGTGGCGCGGATGGCGCCTTCGGCGATCGGGACTTCGTAGGTCTTCCCGGTCCGGTTGTCGGTGATAGTCAGCGTTTCGGCCATAGGATGATCCCACTGATTCTAGATCACCCGTCGGCGGGAGTCACTATTCGACGGCGGGTTCGGCACCCTGGTGCCGGACGTCCCGGGCCGAGAGGATGAAGATCACGTCTTCGGCGACGTTGGTGGCGTGGTCGCCAATGCGCTCCAGGTGCCGGGAAATCAGGATCAGATCCAGGGCCGGCTCGATGGTCGTCGGATCCTGGAGCATGTAGGTCAGCAACTCGCGGAAGATCTGCGACTTCAGGGCGTCCAGCGTGTCGTCCTGCACCAGCACGGCCTCGGCCAGCGCCACGTCGCCCCGCACGAACGCGTCCAGCGCGTCGCGCAGCATCGTCTGCGCCAGGTCGCCCATGCGGGGGATGTCGATGAGCGGCTTGACCGGCGCGTGGCGCAGGTAGCGCTTGCCGGCCTCGCCGATGTTCACGGCGAGATCGCCCACGCGCTCGAGGTCGGTGTTGATCTTGACGGCGGCCACGATCACGCGCAAGTCCGCCGCCATCGGCTGGTGGAGCGCCAGCAGCTTGAAGCAGCGGTCGTCGACCTCGATGTGCAAATCGTTGATCGGCTGGTCGCCGGCCAGCACCGCGTCGAGCGCCGCGGGGTCGCGGTCCATCAGGCCACGCACCACCTCGCGCACGCGCTCTTCGGCCAGGCCGCCCATGGCCAGCAGCCGTTCCTTCAGCACGTCGAGCTCCTCCTGGAAGTGCCGGACCACGCGTTCCATCAGCCGCACCTGCCTGTCACGTAATCCTCGGTCAGTTTCTCCGCCGGTGCGGTGAACATCTTGTCGGTCCGGTCGAACTCGACGATGCGGCCCAGCCAGAAGAAGGCCGTGAAGTCCGAGACGCGCGCGGCCTGCTGCATGTTGTGCGTCACGATCACGATCGTGTACTTCTTCTTCAGCTCGTAGATCAGCTCCTCGATGCGCTGGGTGGCGATCGGATCGAGGGCCGACGCCGGTTCGTCCATGAGGAGAATCTCCGGGCGAATCGCCAGCGCCCGCGCGATGCACAGCCGCTGCTGCTGGCCGCCCGAGAGCGCGAGCGCCGATTCCTGGAGCCGATCCTTGACTTCCTCCCAGATCGCCGCCTGCCGCAGGCTTTCTTCCACGCGGTCGGCCATCTCGGCCCTGGACTTGACGAGGCCGTTGATCCGGAGGCCGTAGGCCACGTTCTCATAGATCGACTTCGGGAACGGGTTCGACTTCTGGAACACCATGCCGACCTTGCGCCGCAGCTGGACCACGTCGACGCCGGAGTCGTAGATCGACCGGCCGTCGATGAGCACGGTGCCTTCGACCCGCGTCCCCGGGATGATGTCGTTCATCCGGTTCAGCGTCCGCAGGAATGTGCTCTTGCCGCAGCCCGACGGGCCGATGAACGCGGTGACGAGATTGGCGCGGATCTGGACGGCGATGCCGTCCAGCGCGCGCTTGGAGCCGTAGTAGAAGTTGAGCCCGTCGACGTCGATCTTCACGGGCGCGTTCATCTCGGCGGGCGGGTGCCCGCCGCGGCTGCTGGCAATCCCGGACAGGCTCGCCGGCACGGTTCGGCTGGCCACGTTCATGCGCGGCCCCGGCGCTGAAAGCGATCCCGGACCACGATCGCGACGGCGTTCATACTCACCAACAGCACCAATAGTACAAGGATCCCGGCCGCGGCATTCACCTTGAATTCGGGCTGAGGCCGCGACACCCAATTGAAGATCTGGATGGGCAGCACCGTGAACTTGGACCAGATGCCGTCGGGCGCGAACGGAATGTAGGTGAGCGCGCCGATCGCGATCAGGGGAGCCGTCTCCCCGATGGCCCGCGACAGCGACAGGATGAGCCCCGTGAGGATCCCGGGCAGCGCCATCGGCAACACCTGGTTCCAGATGGTCTGCCACTTGGTGGCGCCGAGCGCGTAGGAGCCTTCGCGAATGGTGCTCGGCACGGTCCGCAGCGCTTCGCGCGTCGAGAGGATCACGACCGGCAACGCCAGCAGCGCGAGCGTGCTGGCGCCGGCCATCACGCTTTGCCCCATCCCCAGGAATCGCACGAACAGCCCCAGCCCGAGCAGGCCGTAGATGATGGAGGGCACCGCCGCCAGGTTGGCGATGTTGAGCTCGATGAACCGGGCCAGGCGGCTCCGCGTGCCGTACTCCTCGAGGTACACCGCCGCGGCCACGCCGATAGGCAGGGCGAGCGCCCCGGTGAGCAGGATCACCCAGATGCTGCCCATCAACGCGTGATAGACCCCCGCTTCTTCGGGGTGCCGCGACGCGATGTTCGTGAGGAACTGCCAGCTGAGGCGCGAGCCGCCGTCCGCGACGATGTCGAACACGAGCACGGCGAGCGCGACCAGCGCGATCACCAGCGCGGCGAGCGATACGGCATGGAAGAGGAGGTCGGCCTGCTTCCTCATACGTACTCCTCGCGGAAGCGTTCGCGCAGCCACGTGCTGATCAGGTTCAGTCCGAACGTCATCAGGAAGAGCAGCATGCCCACCGCGAAGATCGTCCGGTACTCGATCGTCCCCTGCGGCGTGTCGCCGAGGCTGACCTGCACGATGTAGGCGGTCATGGTTTCGATCGGCACGAACGGGTTGCCGGTCAGCCGCGGCTGCTGGCCGGCGGCGATGGCGACGATCATCGTTTCGCCGATCGCCCGCGACACCGCGAGGATGAAGGCGGCCGTGATGCCCGAAAACGCCGCCGGCACCACCACCTTCAGCGCGGTTTGCATCCGGGTGGCGCCCAGCGCGTACGACCCTTCACGCAGGCCCCGCGGCACCGCCTGCATCGCGTCTTCCGACAGCGACGACACGAGCGGCATGATCATGAGGCCCATGACCAGGCCGGGGCTGAGCGCGTTGAACCCCGACAGCGTCGGCAGCACCTGCTGCAACAGGGGGGTGACAAATGTCAGCGCGAAGTAGCCGTAGACCACGGTGGGGACGCCGGCCAGGATCTCGAGTACGGGCTTGACGACGCGGCGCACGCCGTCCGGCGCGTACTCGCTCAGGTACACCGCGGCGAGCAGGCCCATCGGCAGCGCCACCACCATGGCGATGGACGACACCAGCACGGTCCCGACGATCAGGGGCAGGACGCCGAACTGCCGGTTGGAGAACAGGGGCGTCCACTCGGTGCCGGTGAGAAAGTCCCACACCGGCACTTCACGCAGGAACTCGAACGTCTCGAGGGCCAGCACGCCGATGATGCCGGCGGTGGTGAGCACCGAGAGCAGGGCGCACAGGAACAGCATGCGCTCGACAATCCATTCGAGCGTCCTCGTGGACATCCGTCGGCCGCGCTACCGCGCGCGTTCCTTGCTGAGCAACTGGTCGATGGTCACGCCGATCGTGTTCGCGCCGGAAAACACGGAACCGCCCGTGCGCGTGGCGAAGCGATCGGCCACCAGCTGGTACGCCGCGCCGCCCAGGCCCACGTAGTTCACCTCGCGCGCAAGCTCGTCGGCGTTCTTCACGTAGAACTCGACAAACCGTTGGACTTCCGGACGCTCCGCGGCGGTCCTCGAGACGTAGATGAAGATCGGCCGCGACAGCGGCTGGTAGGTCCCGTTGCGAATGGTCTCCGCGCCCGGCGCGATGGGTCCCGCGCCGTTGTCGGGCTTCTCGTCGTCGACCGGCACCAGCTTCAGGCGCGACGCGTTCTCTTCGTAATAGGCGAACGGAAGGAAGCCGAGCGCGAGCTCGTCGCTGCTGATGCCCTGCACGAGCACGTTGTCGTCTTCGCTCGACGTGAAGTCGCCGCGGCTGGCCTTCGCTTTCCCGGTGATCGCCTCGGTGAAATAGTCGAAGGTACCGGAGTCGACGCCGGCACCAAAAAGATGAATCTCCCGGTTGGGCCAGGCCGGCCGCACCTGGTTCCACGTCTTGACCTTGCCCTGGGCGTCCGGTGCCCAGAGCGTCTTCAACTCGGCGACGGTGATCTTGTCCGCCCAGTCCGCCTTCGGATTCGTGGCGATCGCGATGCCGTCGTAGGCGACCGGCAACTCGATGTACTCGACGCCCGCCTTGCCGCAGGCCTCGACTTCCGAGGCGCTGATCGGCCGCGAGGCGTCGCTGATGTCGATCTCGGCGCGGCAGAACTTCTGGAAGCCCCCGCCCGTACCGGAGATGCCGACCGTCACGCGCATGTTCGGGTTGGACTTCTGGAATTCTTCCGCGACGGCTTCGCTGAGAGGAAAGACCGTGCTGGACCCGTCCAGTGACACGAGCGCCGGGCCCGAAGAGCCGGTCCCGCCGGAGGATGAGCCTCCGCCGCAGGCAGCGAACGTGACCGCCAGCGCGGCTATGGGCGCGAGCGAAGCGAGTCGAATGGGTAACAGCAACATGCTGTCAGCGTATTCGGCGGGGGTTTCGCGGCAGTTTCTTGCGTGTTAATTCGGCGTTAACGCCTTTCGAGCCCGCGGCGCGGATCCCGGAGCCCGAATCCCGGAGCCCGGAGCCCGGAGCCCGGCTCTCTTTCTGTAAGGCACTTTCTCCATGCGGATCTTGCGATCGAGCGCTTCTTCCAGCGCTTCAGCTTGCCGGTGCGCCGCCCAGAGTTCCAGCTCGGCATCACCGACCGCCTGGACCTTGATCCGGAGCTGGCCGAGCCGCTCGCGCACCTCGAGGCCCTTGACCACGCCGTGGCGGCTGCGGTCGAGCGTTTCGGCGAGGCGCAGGAACGCCGACAGCACCTCGACCGTCTTGCGGGACCCTTTGCCGAGATCCTTCATCAGGTCGTCTTCGTCCTTCGGCGTCGCGCGGCGATGGTAGCGCGCCAGCAGGGCCACGATTTCGATCTCTGCCGGTTCGAAGCCGCGCAGGTCGCCGTTCTTGATCAGGTAGTAAGAGTGCCGATGGTGGCCCTTGTAGCTGATGTGGTTGCCGATGTCGTGCAGGAACGAGCCGAACTCGAGCCACTCCCGTTCCTTGTCGCCGAGCCCGTGCACGCGCCTGGTCTGATCGAACAGCGCCAGGGCGAGGCTGGCGACCTGCCGCGAGTGCTCGGCCTCCCAGCTGCAGCGCTCGGCAAGTTCGACCACCGACCGGCGACGGACGTCGGGGTAGCGATCGACGCGCGCGATGTCGCGGCGATGGCGATGGATGTAATCGAGCACGACGCCCTCACGCAGCGCCAGGTCGCAGAGCGTGATCTCGTCGGCGTCGAGCTTTCTGAGCAGCGCATCCAGCAGCACCGCGCCGGCCACCATCAGGTCCGCGCGCCGCGGATCCTGCCCCGGCATGTGGATCCGGTCTTCGAGGTCCAGCTCGACGGCCATCTTGCGCACCCGCCGCACGCTCTTCGCCGGCACGCGGAGATTGCGGACTTCCTCCGGCGCCGTGCCGCGCTCGATCGCGGTCGCGACGACGCCGAGCGACAGGATGGTGCCCGAGGTGCCGATCACGCGATCGAACCCGGCCTCGATGATGTGCTCGAGGTACCGATCGACCTGCTCGCCGATGAACTTCGTCATCTTGCGTTCGTCACGATTACTGATCGGGTCGGAGCTGACGAAGCGCTCGGTGAGGCGGATCACGCCGATCTTGAAGCTCCGGGCGAACTTCACTTCGCGGCCGCTGCCGAGCGTGATCTCGACGCTGCCGCCGCCGATGTCGACGACCACGGCCGGCTTCGGCGTGTCGACGCCGTAGACCGCGGCCAGGTGGATGAGCCGCGCCTCTTCGGTGCCGGTGATGATGCGCGGGCGCACGCCCGTCTTGCGCTCGATCGCCTTGAGAAACGCGCCGCCGTTTTCGGCTTCCCGCGTGGCGCTCGTGGCGACGGCGAGAATCTCGTCCACCTGGTGGGACTTGGCCAGACGCTCGAATTTCGACAGCGCTTGCAGCGCCGCCGTCATCGCCTCGCGCGTCAGCTTCTTGCCGTCGAGTCCGCCGGCCCCGAGCCGGACCATTTCCTTTTCGCGATCGACCACTTCGAACGAAAAGTCAGGCCGGACCTGGACCACGATCATGTGGACCGAATTGGTACCGATGTCGATGGCGGCGAGGCGCATGGGGCAGGCCGTCGCGGGATTCGCCGCGCCGGGTATAATTGGAAACTCATCCTAGCATGGAGCGCTCGGCCCTCTCTGTCGCCCTTCTCCGTCAGCGGCTCGTGTCGTTGCTCAACGCCATGCCGGCCGCGCAGGCGGGGGATGAAACCTCGGTGCATCTGGCGCGGGTGGCATCGCGCCGGCTGCGCTCGGCCCTGCCCGTGCTCGGCGCCAGCGCCGACGAGGACACGCTCGACCGTGCGGAGCGCCGCGTGAGGCGCATTACGCGCGCGCTCGGCCCGGTGCGCGAGCTCGACGTTACATTGTTGTTACTTGCCGAGCTCGAAGGGAAAGGCGCCGCCGTGCCGCGGGCGATCGCCCGCGTGCGCGCCGTCGTCACGGCGGAACGGCAAGCCAGGCGCCGCGACATGCTCGACGAGATCACCCCGTCGCGGCTCAACAAGCTCTGCAAGCGGCTGGTCAAGGTGGCGGCGCCCGATTCCCTCCCGGGGGCGCAGGCCGACGGGCTGGCCGAGGCGATCCAGCAGGCTGGCGCGCGCGCGCGCAAGCTGCGCGCCGCCATCGAATACGCCGGTGGGATCTACCTGGCCGATCGGCTGCATCGCGTGCGCATAGCCGCCAAGAAGCTTCGCTATTGCCTCGAGCTCCAGCGTGAGCTCACGCACTCGCGCGCGACCGCGCGGCTCAACCGCCTGAGGACGCAACAGGACTTGCTGGGCCGCATGCACGACCTGGAAATCCTGATCGACCGCACGCGCGGCGTGCAGGAAGCGCTCCCCGCCAAGGACCGCCGCGGCATGGCGGAACTCGATGCCCTGGTTCGCGTCCTCGAAGACGAGTGCCGCGAGGGTCATGCCGCCTACATGCGCGCGCGCCCGTCGCTGCTGAAACTGTGCGACAGCGTCATCGAGGCCGCCGCCGCCGCCGCCCGGCCCACCGCAGCGGCGTGATCCCATGGCCGCCATCATCGAGCTGTATCTCGTGCGCCACGCCATCGCCGCCGAACGCGGCCCGAAGTACCCGGACGACCGCCTGCGGCCGCTGACGCCCGAGGGCGTGAAGCGGTTCCGCGAAGGGGTACAGGGCCTGGCCGCTTTCGACGTGGCGATCGACC
>MELE01000079.1 GCA_001768615.1 Acidobacteria bacterium RIFCSPLOWO2_12_FULL_67_14b
GCGGCTTCGATGCGGAGTCGCTGGCGGCTTCGATGCGGAGTCGCTGCAGTTCGTGGACATGATCCAGGCCGGCATCATCGACCCGACCAAGGTGGAGCGCGTGGCGCTGCAGAACGCGGCGTCGGTGGCGTCCCTCCTGTTGACCACCGAGGCGCTGGTCACCGACCTGCCCGAGGAGAAGCCGATGGCGGGACCGCCGATGCCTCAAGGGGACTACTAGCCGCCTGCTGAAAAAGGCCCATCTGCGGAGGTACGGCGCCCCCGGCCGCACGCTCGACGTACAGCGCGTACGCCTCGCGTGCGGCCGTCGGGCGCCGCCTCGCATCTGGACCTTCCTGAGCAGCCCGCAGGGGTTCCCCGCATCCTGCGAGGTCCGGGCATCAAGACGCTCGGGATCCAGGTCCGGACACCGATGGTTCAACCTGGCCAGCGCCATGACCAAGGCGACGCTTCCCATCGCGCTCGGCTTCCAGTTCATCGAACGCCGGCTCGCGGCCGGACGCGCCTGACGGATCGTCTGGCCGAGCCGCTCGTCGTCGTCGATACCGACGTGATCTTCATGGACCGCGGCGCCATCGTCGAGCGCGCCCCGCCCGCGCGGATCTTCGGCGCGCCCACCGAGTCGCGCACGCGCGCCTTCCTGGAACGCCTGCCGGAACGCGAAGGCGGTGTTCGTCGCGCGCGATAGCGTCTCAGCCGTCGAGGAAGCGATCCAATCGATCGCGGAGTCGATAGTAGGAACCGACGAGCGGCAAGAACCACGGCGTCCCGCCGTAGCCGATCTGTCCCGGCATCTCGAGTTCCTCGAATGGGCCGACTTGATCGCCGCCGCCGATGATCTTTTGCGCGGTCCGGTGGCCGAGATAGGTCATCATCGCCACGCCCGAGCCGTTGCAGCCCAGGCAGAAGTGCAGGCCGTCCTGCACCTGCCCCATGTGCGGCAAGAAGTCGAAGGTGAAGGCGACGTTCCCGGTCCAGGCATGCGTCACCTGGGCGTCCTTCAGCTGCGGAAACCGGTCAGTCATAAAGCGGTGCAGCACCGGCGCCGACACTTCCGGTGTGACCGCGGTGAAGCGCGCGCGGCCGCCGAAGAGCATGCGCTTCCCGTCCGGCGAGAGGCGGTAGTAGCACAGCACCCGTGGTGTATCGCTGATCGTGCGGCCGTTGGGGATGAGACTCTTGGCAAGACCCTCCGGCAGCTCCTCGGTGGCAATGATGTGGCTTGCCACGGGGATCAGCTTGCGCTTGAGCTGCGGCGTGGCGTCGCCGGTATAGCCGTTGGTTGCGACGATCACCTGCTCCGCCGTCGTCTCACCGCGCGACGTCCCCAGCCGGAAGGCGCCGCGCTTGCCGGTGATCCGCTCCACGTTCGCGCGAGACGCCAGCCGGACGCCGTACCGCCGAGCCGCATCCAGCAGGCCCTTGTAGTAGAGCGCCGGGTGCAACTTGCCCGAACGCCGCACCAGCATTCCGCCCTGGTAGAAATCGCTGTCGATCTCCTCGCGCTGCTGCGCCTTGGGCACCATGACGCATTGCGCGTCGGCGTTCCGGTTGAACATCTCAACCTTGGCGGAGAGCTCGTCGTAGTGCTTGCGGGTATAGGCGCCGGCGAAGCGGCCGCTACGCTCCCAGAAGCATTCGATGTGCTCGCGCTTGATGATGTCCTCGACGAGGGTGAGCGAGTCGGAGGCCCCGCTCAGCAGACGCTCAGCCAGCGCCTGGGCAGCGCCGTCATTGATCCGGCGCTTGCCGCCCAACCCCTTGCCCAGGCTCACCCCGCCGGACACGGCACCGCCGCTCAGGGTCGAGGCGCCGAAGCCGAAATCGTTCGCCTCCATCACCGTGCAGCCGACGCCGGCCCGCGCCAACTCAATCGCGGCGTTCAGCCCGGCATAGCCGCCACCGATGATCGCGACGTCGGTCCTGGCCGGCAGCTCGATCCGCGGCTCGGCCTGCGGCTGCCACGCCTCCCACCACCACGGCATGGCCTTGAAATCGGGATGGAAGACACCGCCCTTGGTCATCACGTTCTCCCTTCGCTGCCGCCAGCCGCCGCGGCTAACGGCCCGGCATTCCTCCGCCCCTGCCGAAACGCGCAGCCAGCGCAAGCAACGCAGAGACGAGGACGATCTGCAACGCGGAGATCGCCGCGATCGTTGGATCGATCTCCATGCGGATGTTATCGAACATCTTCTTGGGCAGCGTCATGTTGGCTCCGCCGAGGAACATCGCCACCACCAGCTCGTCGAACGAGGAGATGAAGGCGAGGAAGGCAGCGGAGACCAGGCTCGGCCGGATCTGCGGCAAGGTGACGTGCCACACCGCGCGCCACCGGCTTGCGCCGAGGCCGAGCGCCGCCAGTTCCTGGTTCACGTCGAAGTCGCGCAAGCCCGCAACAACCACCACGACCACGAACGGAAGCGCGAGCAATGTGTGGGCGATCGCAATGCCGTACCACGCACCGATCAGCTTGAGATTGGCGAACAGGCCATAGAGCGCAATCGACAGCACGATCGTAGGCACGATGATCGGCGCCATCGACAGCTTCTCGATCGCGTCCCGGCCCCAGAACCGCGCCCGCGTGAGACCGAACGCGAGCGGCACGCCGAGGAGCAGCGACAGCGCCGTCGTCGCCATGGCGACCTTCAGGCTCAGCCAAGTCGGCGTCAGCCAGTTCGGGCTGTTCAGGTAGCGCTCGTACCACTGCAGCGACCAGCCGGGCGGCGGGAACTGCAGGTACTGCGCCGAGCTGAACGAGATCGGGAACACGATCAGCAGCGGAAGCTGCAGAAACACACAGACCAGCACCGCGAAGCCGGCGAGCAGCAGACGGCCCGGGCGCACGCGCCTCACGCCGACCTCGTCCGCGCGATGCGCGAAATGCCCCAGAATGCCGCCAGCGTGAGCGCCAGCAGGATCGCCGACAGCGCGCCGGCAAAGGCCCAGTTGAGCAGCTCGCGCACCTGCTCCTCGATGAGGTTGGCGATCATCACCACGCGTCCGCCGCCAAGCAGGGCGGGGGTGATGAAGAAGCCGAGAGACAGAGTGAACACCAGCGTCACCCCGGCCGCCACGCCGTTCATGGTCAGCGGCAGCGTGACACGCAGGAACGCGCGCCAGCGCGGAGCCCCCAGCCCCTCGGCGGCGAGCACGAGGTTCGGATCGACTTTCTTCACCGCGTTGAACACCGGCAGGATCATGTACGGCAGCAGCACATGGACCATGCCGATCAGCACACCGGCCAGGTTGTTGAGCAGCGGCAGCGGGCTGTCGATCACGCCCCAGCCGATGAGCGTGCGGTTCACCACGCCGTTGCGGCCGAGCATCACCATCCACGCATAGGTGCGCACGAGAATCGACGTCCAGAACGGCAGCAACACGAAGGCGATGCCCACGAGTTGCCAGACCCGGCCGCTCGTCGCCATGACGTACGCCACCGGATAGCCCAGCGCGAGCGTGAGCAGCGTGACGACCGCGGCGATTTTGAAGGTCTCGAAGATCACCCGCAGGTAGAGCTCGTTGGTCAGCGCCCTCTGATAGGCGACGAGGCTGCCGCCCTCGACGCTGAGCGCGAGCAACCGCAGCAGCGGCACGGCAAACAACGCCAGGAGCAGGAGCACCGCCGGCACCGACAGCACGATCGCGCTGCCGACGGCACGACGGCGGACGCGATCGGCGGGCGTCACCCGGCCCCCCGGATCACATGTGCGTCCTCGGGCGCGAAGCCGACCGTCACGCGTGCGCCCGTGGGCACGGCGCGGTGCCCACGCACCAGCAACTCGACCCCCTCGGCGACTTTCACCCGCAGCTTGTGCGCCTCGCCAAGATAGACCGCCTCCACGATGGTGCCGGTGAACCTGTTCGTGGCCGAGTCGATCGCCATCTTCTCCGGCCGCACCAGCAAGCGTACGCGCCCGTGACCGCCGTCGAGTCCGCGCACCGTCACGCTCGTGCCGCCGTCGAGCACGACGCGATCCGGAGCGGCGATCTCCCCGACAAGCAGGTTGGACTCGCCGATGAACTGCGCGACGAAATCGTCGGCCGGCCGGTCGTAGATCTCATCCGGCGCGCCGATCTGGCGGATCGCGCCGCCGTCCATCACGGCGATGCGATCGGACAGCACCAGCGCCTCCTCCTGGTCGTGGGTGATGAACACCGTGGTCAGGCCAAGCCGCCGCTGCAGGCGCCGTACCTCGAGCTGCATCGACTCGCGCAGCTTGCGGTCGAGCGCACCGAACGGCTCGTCGAGAAGCAGCAGCGTAGGATCGAAGACGACGGCCCGCGCCAGCGCAACACGCTGCTGTTGCCCGCCGGAGAGCTGCGAGGGCAGGCGCTCGCCGTAGCCTTGCAGCTCGACCAGCGCCATCGCCTGGATCACGCGGCGATCGATCTCGGATTTCGGCACGCCGCGCATCTGCAACGGGAACGCGATATTGCGCGCAACGCTCATGTGCGGGAACAGCGCGTAGTTCTGGAACACCATGCCGATGTTGCGCTTGGCCGGCGAGACATCGGTGATGTCGGCGCCGCCGACGGTGACGCGGCCGGCATCGGGGAACTCGAAGCCGGCCACGACCTTGAGCAGGGTCGTCTTGCCCGACCCGCTCGGGCCGAGAATGGTCAGGAACTCGCCGGCCGCGACCGACAGCGACACCCCGCCGAGCGCGACGACGGCGCCGTAGCGCTTGGCAACGCCGTCGACCCGGAGATCGGCGTCCCTTACTTCTTGAGCAGCCACTGCTTCCAGCGTTCCATGCTCTTTTCCAGGTTGCCGTCCCACCAGGCGACGTTGAGCCAGAATTGCTTGGAGAGATTCTCCGGATGGGTCGGCATGTGCGGCGCGGCCTGCGGATCGATGTACTTGATGCTCTCGAGATTGAGGCCGGGATAGCCGAGCTCGTTGGCGTAGATCGACTGGCGCTTGGCATCGCTCATGTAGGCAAGCATCTTGTTGGCCCAGTACGGATCCTTCGCGCCCTTCGGGATCACGAAGGTCCCCTGCTTGAGCGAGCCTTGGGTCCAGTCGACCGCGATCGGCGCGCCCTTCTTCATGAGGTCGAAGAAGCGGCCGTTCCACCCCGTGGCGAGAACGACTTCCTTGTCGAGCAACAGCTGCGCCGGTTGCTGGCCGGTGGTCCACCACACGTTCACGTGCGGCTTGATCTCGTCGAGCTTCTTGAACGCGCGATCCATGTCGATGGGATAGAGCTTGTCGGCCGGCACGCCGTCGGCCAACAGCGCGTATTCGAGATTGTCGACGGGATGGTTGCGCATGCTGCGCGGCCCCGGGAAACGCTTCACGTCCCAGAACTCCGCCCAGCCCTTCGGTTGCTTGCCTGGCGCGAACACGTCGGTGCGATAGGCGAGAACGGTTGAGTACACGGAGGAGGCGAAGATGTACTCGCCCCGGGCCTCCTTCGGATAGGCGGAGCGATCGACCAGTTTCGGGTCGATCTTCTCGACCAGACCGAGGCGCTGCACGAGAGCCCCATCCTGTCCGCCGATCTCCGTCAGGTTCCACTCGACATTGCCGGAGCCGACCATCGCCTTGAGCTTGCCGAGATCGACCGGCGAGGTCTCCACGACGCGGATGCCCGTCTCCTTCTCGAAGGCGTCGAAATACGCCTTGCGCAACGCCGTGTTCATCGATCCGCCGGAGGCGTTGACCACGATCTGTTTCGGCTTCGGCGGCTCACCCTGGGCGAAGGCGCTGCGCGCCGTCAGCACGGCCGCGCCGGCGCCCACCATGAGCTCGCGACGGTTCAGCTTGATCGGTGTCATGAGTTCTCCTCCCCATCCATCCGCGCTGCAGCAAGGAAGCCACAGGCGGCGGTCTCATTGGACATTCCCCGGATGACCGGCCGGATCGGCCCCCAGTAAACCAGCATGGGCTCGGCAGCGGGGTGACGGCCACGCCCGAGGCCTGTCTTGCCGTGCCGAAACCGGCGGCTCGGTAGCCCAGAGGAAACATGAACGGCAGTTCGCATGACGCGGCCCCATGCGGCGGGCCTCCAGGCCCCCCGGAAAGACCCCAGCGTCGGTGAGCCGCCGGCCCCGGAGCCCTCCCTGGAGCCGGGCCCGCCCGGCTCTGATCCGGCTCCTGCTGCGATCCTGCGCCCGCGACAGGGGCGTCGTCAACGGTCCCGTGAGCGGCGCAGACGGCTGCCCTGGCGGCAGTCGTCGTCGATCGATGAGAACGCCGAGTGGACCGTGAGAGGCCGGCCTGACCCCGGGCGGGGGTGACAGAGGTGGCCGCGGCGTGGTCGGGCTGGGGCGAGGCCGGTCCGGGGGGGTCTGGGGCCGGTGCCAGGCCAAGGTGGGCGAGGATCGCGCGCACGACACCGCCGGTCGTGCACGGTGGCGATGAAACGCAACCGGCCGCCACCGCGCGGGCCCACCAGCACGGCCAGCGCGAAGGATCACCTTCCCGTGGCGCGCCGCCGGATGCTCCGCGAGCCCGACGGGCGGGTGCGCTACCTCACCGACGAGGACGAGCCCCGCCTCATGAAGAAGTTCACCGCGGACGAGGACCGCGAGCGGGTGGCGGTGGAGCAGTAGTGGAAAAGATGGAGCCGGGGGCGGGAGTCGGACCCGCGACCTATCGATTACGAATCGATTGCTCTGCC
>MELE01000080.1:0-14031 GCA_001768615.1 Acidobacteria bacterium RIFCSPLOWO2_12_FULL_67_14b
CGTACCGGCCAACCCACAAGTTGCCTTCCCGGTCGAGCAGGATCGCCGACGCCCGGCGATGATCCTCGCCTTTGCGATCAAAGCTTTCAAGGGCGCCGTTCCGGAAGCGGAACAGACCGCTTGATGTGCCGATCCACACGGACCCTGCCGACGACTGCCGCAGCGTTTCGACCGCGAGGTCTCCAGACTGGGGCCGGAACATGGACGTCCAGCGCCCGTCCGCATAGCGGTACAGCGCGCGGCTGGTGCCCAGCCACAGGCTGCCATCCTGTGCGGGGAGCAGCGCGGACACCGTCGTCTGAGCGAGCTGCGACCGTGCCCTGACAACGTCGCGACGCCCGTTTTGCAGCCGGATCAGGTTGTCGCGACTGACCACCCACGTGGCGCCGCGATCGTCAACGGCGACGAACTGGATCTCCGAGCCCGGCACGCCAGCGAACCGATCCACGTATTCCAGGCGATCGCCCATGTACTTCGAGAGACCCGCGAGCGTAGTCACCCAAATGGTGCCATCCGAGCCCGCGGAAAACCGGGCGGGCCGGTAAGAGGGCCGAGGATCCTGAATCGTACGAAACACGCCATCGCGATACGACGTCAGTCCGGTCAGCGTTGAAATGAGGAGCGTGCCGTCAGAGGTGACAACCATCGCGTCAACGCGGCTGTGGGCCAACGCCGGCGTGTTACCGCGAGTAAACAGCGTGAACTTGACACCGTCGAACCGGATGAGTCCCTCTTCGGTGCCCGCCCACAGATAGCCGTCCGGTGTTTGGGCCAACGACAGGACCGCGTTGCTCGGGAGCCCGTCTTCATCGGTCCACACGGTGCGATGGTACTGGCTCGGCTCGAGCCCGCTATCGAGCGCCTGCACTGGTGCCGTTGTGGCGAGTACGGTCGCGAGAACCCCCGCGACCCATGATGCCCGCCAGGAGCGACCTTGAGTCATGTTCGGGAGGGTTGCAAGAGGATTGCCGCAATCTGGCGGGGCGCCGTTATTGACTCTTACGGGGACACAGACGGGATTCTCACGCCACAAGCGTCGCCTCGCACACCCGCGCACAGTGAGCGGATCTGTGCGCCCACCTAGCCCGACCGCCGTGGGCGCTCCGCCTCCTCGCGCATCAGGGCCCACAGTTCCTCGACGTGGCGGCGCTCGGTGAGCTCGGCGCCAATCGAGACGCGCACCATCCAGCGCCCGTCGAGCACGGCCGGCGTGACGTAGGCGCCGCCCGACTGGTTGAGGCGCGCGGCCCACGCCTGGGTGTGGCGATCCAGGTCGGCGCCCGACACGCCCGCCGGCTCGTGCCTGACGCACAACGTCTGCAACGGGACCGGCGCGAGCACTTTCCATCCCGGCGCCTTCGCAATCTCCGCCGCGAGCCACGCGGCGTTGTCGAGGTCCCGGCGCAGGCGCGCCTGCAGGCCTTCCACGCCCTGTTCGCGAATCAGGAACCATAACTTGAGGGCGCGGAAGCGCCGGCCGAGCGGCAGGCCCCAATCACGGTAGTTGGTTACCTGCCCATCCGCGGCCGATTGCAGGTAGCTCGGATTGGTGGACATCACGCGGACGAGGTGCTCGGGATCGCGCACGAAGTACAGCGAGCAATCGAACACGACCCCGAGCCACTTGTGCGCGTTCACGATCAGGGAATCGGCCTGCTCGACGCCGTCCCACATGAACCGGCACTCCGGCAGGATCATCGCCGAGCCGGCCATCGCGGCATCCACGTGCAGCCACACGCCGTGCTCCTGCGTGACGCGCGCAATGGCGGCCAGCGGATCGAGGGCGGTCGACGTGGTCGTGCCGGTGGTCGCCACCACGGCGCAAGGCCGACGGCCCGCGGCGAGGTCGGCGCGGATCAGCGCCTCGAGCGCATAGGCCCGCATGGCGAACGCCGTATCGTGCGGCACCACGCGAATGTGCTCGCGGCCGAATCCCGCCAGCAACGCGGCCTTCTCGACGGAGCTGTGGCTGTGCGCGGTCGTGTAGACGATGAGCGGCGCGCGTTCGGCCTGGAGGCCGCCGCGGTTGGCGCCGTACTGCGTCGATCGTTCGCGGGCGCACATCAGCGCCACGAGCGTGCTGGTGGAAGCCGTGTCCTGGATGACGCCGCGCCAGGTGTCCGACAGGCCCAGCATCTGGCGCATCCAGTCGGTGGCGACCTCCTCGACCTCGGTGAGCGCCGGGCTCGACTGCCACGCCAGGCCGATGATGCCGAGGCCGGTGCTCAGAAAATCGCCGAGCACGGTCGCCAGCAATCCGTTTGACGGGAAGTAGCCGAAGAACCGCGGGTGCTGCCAGTGCGTGATGCCGGGCATCACGACCGTGTCGATGTCCCGCTGGATCGCGTCGAACGACTCGCCCCTGGCCGGCGGGCTCGCCGGCAGGCGTGCCTTCACCTCGCCCGGCCTGACCTGCGCCATCACCTTGCGGGATTCGACGCCGGCCCGGTAGTCGGCGATCCAGTCCACCAGCTTGTGGCCCGCCCGGCGGAATTCTTCGGGGGTCATAAGTCAGCCATCAGCCTTCAGCCTTCAGCCATCAGCCTTGGCGTTCACTTGCCAACTTCTCGTGCACGAGCATGAGCGCGCGATTCACCACGGCTTCAATCGGCATGGCCGTTGTGTCGACGTAGACCGCGTCCGGCGCCAGCGCCAGCGGCGCGACCGCGCGGGTGCTGTCGGTGGTGTCCCGCGCGACCAGGTCGTTCTGCACGTGGGCGACGCTGGCCTGTTGCCCGCCGGTGTGCGCCTGGTCGGCGGCCCGCCGGCGCGCGCGCTCTTCCGCGGACGCATCGAGGTAGATCTTCACGTCGGCATCCGGAAACACCACGGTGCCGATGTCGCGGCCTTCCATCACCACGGCGCCGCCCGCGCCCAGGGCGCGCTGGCGATCGACCAGGACGGTGCGCACCCGCGGGAGCTTCGCCACCGCGGCCGCCGCCTTGTCGATCTCGGGCGTGCGGATGGCGCGGGTCACGTCGTGGCCGTCGATGGTGACCCGTCCCCCGTGCTGATCCAGGTGCGCCCGCGTGGCCACGCCCGCCACCGCCTCATTGTCGTCGAGCGGCACGCCGTCGTGCGCGGCCTTCCACGCCACGGCGCGATACATCGCGCCGGTATCGACGTGCCGATAGCCGAGACGCTCCGCGAGCGTCCGCGCCACCGTTCCCTTGCCGGCACCAGAGGGCCCATCGATCGCAATAACTAGATTCCTCACCGGCGTTCCTCACGGCCGTTCCCCACGAAGGTTGCCCACGAAGGTTCCACACGTGCGTTCCCCACGAAGGTTCCACACGATGGTTCTTCACAGCGGTTCCCCACGGAGGCTGTTGGAACCCTCGTGAGGAACCCTCGTGAGGAACGGTCGTGAGGAACCATGGTGGGGAACCAGTGTACCATTTGGCCGTGACTCTCTCACGCCGCGCGATCGCGGTGCCGCTGCTCGTCCTCGTTTTCATCGGCGCGGTGGTCGCGCTGCCGTACCTCGATGCCGCGGCCTTCATCGCGCGCGCGGCCGGCATGGGGGGCGGGGCCGCATCGGTGGCCGCATGGCGCGCCGACACGTTCTCGCGCGACCCGCTGATCGAGGTGCCGACGCGCGACGGCAGCGTGCCCGCCCGATTCTACCGGCCCGCCGGCGGATTCTCGCGGACGCTGCTGCTCATGCCGGGCGTGCACCGCGACGGCATCGACGAAGCGCGGCTGGTCGGACTCGCCGAAGATCTCGCGGCCACCGGCTTCGGCGTCCTGACCATTGCCGCGCCGGACCTGCAGAAGTTCAAAATCACGCCGCGGGTCACCGACGTGATCGAAGACGCCGTGACGTGGGCCAGCGCGCAACCCGAGTACGCCGCCGACGGCAAGGTCGGCCTCGTGGGCATCAGCTTTTCCGGCGGCCTCTCGGTGGTCGCGGCCGGCCGCCCCGGCATTCGCGACCGCGTCGCGTTCGTCCTGTCGTTCGGCGGACACGGCGACCTGGCCCGCGTGATGCACTACCTCTGCTCGGGCGAGGTGCTCGGCGACCTGGTCGCCGCGAAGCGGAGTTCGGCCGTGGCCGGCGCCGAACACGTAAGCGTGCATGCGCCCCACGACTACGGCGTGGCCGTCACGCTGCTCAGCCTCGCCGATCGCGTCGTCCCGGCCGGCCAGGTCGAGGCCCTCAGCCGCGGCATCGACGGCTTCCTGCTCGCCTCGTCGCTGGCGATGACCGACACGGCGGCGGCCACGCGCGAGTTCGCGCGCATGCGCGAGTACGCCCCCACGCTGCCGGAACCGTCGCGAACCCTGATGACCTACGTGAACGATCGCGCCGTGGACAAGCTCGGGCCCATCCTCCTGCCGATCGTCGACGGGCTGAAGGATCACCCGGCGATGCCGTCGCTGTCGGCCGAGCGGGCCACGCCGCCGGCCGCGCCGATCTACCTGCTGCACGGCGTGGACGACAACGTCATCCCGTCGGTCGAGACCGTGCTGTTGGCCGAGCACCTGAGGGGCAAGGCCGAGGTCCACGGCCTGCTGAGCGGGCTCATCACACATGCCGAAGTGAATCGCACCGCCAGCGCAAAAGAGGTATGGCGGCTCGCCCAGTTCTGGCGAGGCATCATGAGCCGCTGACATGAAAGAGACTGTGACGGGCGTTCGGCTCCAGAAGATTCTCTCCACCGCCGGCGTCGCGTCGCGGCGGGCGTCGGAGCAGATCATTCTCGAGGGCCGCGTGACGGTGAACGGCGAGGTGGTCCGCACGCTCGGGACCAGGGCCGATCCGGCGAAGGATGCCGTCAAGGTCGACGGGCGCCGGATCAAGCTCGACGTCCGGAACCGCTACATCGTGCTCTACAAGCCCAAGGGCTACGTGACCACGCGCAGCGATCCCGAGGGACGGCGCACGGTGATGGATCTGATCGGCGAGGGCGCCTACATCTACCCCGTGGGCCGGCTCGATTACGACTCGGAGGGCCTGCTGTTGATGATGACCGACGGCGACCTGGCCGCGCGGCTCACCCACCCGCGGCACGAGGTGGAAAAGGTCTACGAAGTGATCGTGATGGGCGCGCCCGACGGCGCCGCGATCGAGAAGCTGCGCCAGGGCGTGTTCATCGACGGACGGCGAACGGCGCCCGCGCACGTCAGCGTGGGAACGACCGTCAAGGGGCCGCGCCCGACCACGCTGCTCACGATCACGTTACACGAGGGACGTAACCGTCAGATCCGCAAGATGTGCCGCGCCGTCGGCCTGCCCGTGCGGGATCTGCGGCGGGTGCGAATGGGCGCCATCAGCCTCGGCCGCCTCAAGCCCGGCCACTGGCGAGACCTGACACCGCGCGAAGTCGAAACGCTCAAGAAGAGTTAAGAGTGCAGAGTTAAGAACACTCGCCGACGAACCACAGCGACAACGCCAGGTGGCCGTTCAAGTCACGGTAGACGATCGCCGTGGCCTTCGTGGGTTTCCCCTGCATCTCCACCTCCAGGCACAATCGGAAGTTCAGCCCCTTGACCAGTTGCTGCTGGGCGCCGAGCACCCTGGTGAGGCGGATCGGGTCGCCGGTCCGCAGCGCGTGCGCACGGGCGGCAAACTCCGCGGCGTTCTTCACGTCGGGTGCATCGGCCGCGGCGGGACGGTACCCGCCGGCCTGGCCCGCTGTCTCCGTCGGCACGCGCCTGAATACGAGCGTGGCCTGCGGCGTCACCTGGCGCGCGCTCGCGATTTCGCGGAGCTCGTTCATGCTCACCCTCAGGAGGTTCCAGGTTTCCTCCGGCTTGTCGGGATTGAGCCGGTAAACGACGGCGGGCGCCGGCTCGGTGACCTTGACCGCGATCCACCGGCCGCGCGAGTCGTCTACCCGGTCAGGGCCGCGCTCGCCCGAGGCCAGCACCACGAAGGTGAAGGTCTCACGCAGCTCGAACGTGCCCTCGGCATTTTCGGCGGCGCTCTTCGGGTAGAGCGTCAGCTCGAGCCGGTGACTGGAGCAATCCGGGCACGGGGCGGTCGCGGTGAACGTCCCGATCGCCGCACGGCCCCGGCTCGCCGGCTGGCCGGCGGTCGCCGCGCCGGCCGCGACGAAGACCGCGGCCAGGACGGCCAGACCCGCGCATTTCATGACTTCCATTATGCCCAGATTGGGCGAGCCCGCCCCGGGCAGCGTCCTTCGGAAAACCGCTGAGTTTCGGCCCGGCCGCCTTTTCCGACCAACCTCGCGCGTACGAGGCTATAATCACCAACCGAATCAGGGGAAGATTCCATGGGGCCGATCCGCCTTCCCCGCCATCGCCAGGGAGTAGAACCGATGAAACGTATTGCATTTCGGCTCGTGCCGGCAGCCGTGTTGGCCGTGGCCGCTTACGCGTGGGTCGCGCCACTCGTATCAGGTCAGGCCAGCCCGATGCCGAGCACGAGGAACGGCGAGTGGCCGATGTACACCGCCGACCTTCGCGGCAGCAAGTACTCGCCTCTCGAGCAGATCAACGCGAGCAACTTCAGCAAGCTGGAAGTGGCCTGGCGCGTCAAGACCGACAACTTCGGTCCCCGGCCCGAGAACAAGCTCGAAGGCACGCCCATCATGGTCAAGGGCATGCTGTATGCGACGGCCGGCACGCGCCGCGCGGTCATCGCCGTCGAGCCCCGCACCGGCGAGATCAAGTGGGTCTACAGCCTGAACGAGGGCGAGCGCGCCACGCGCTGGGCGCCCCGCCAGCTGTCGGGCCGCGGCCTCTCCTACTGGACCGACGGCAAGGGTGACGAGCGCGTCATCTACGTGACCACCGGCTACCAGATGGTGTCGCTCAACGCCAAGACCGGCCAGCCGGTGCCCGGCTTCGGCCGAAACGGCATTCTCGACCTCAAGGTCGGCATCATGATCAACGGCAAGCAGGCGGACCTCGAGAAATCCGAGGTCGGCCTCCACTCGACGCCCACCGTCGTCGGCGACACGGTCATCGTCGGCTCGTCGATGTTCGAAGGCCTCGGGTACGAATACGCGACCAACGTGCAGGGCCAGGCCCGCGCGTTCGACGTGCGGACCGGCAAGCTGCTGTGGGCCTTCAAAGGCATCCCCGGCCGCGGCGAGTTCGGCTTCGACACCTGGGAGAACGAATCGGCGGGCTACACCGGCAACAACGGTGTGTGGACGCAGATCTCCGTGGATCCGGAAGCCGGCATCGTGTATCTGCCGGTCGAGACGCCCACCATCGACGAGTACGGCGGCAACCGCCCCGGCGACAACCTGTTCGCCGAGAGCCTCGTGGCCGTCGATTTGAAGACGGGCCAGCGCAAGTGGCACTTCCAGTTCGTGCATCACCCGCTGTGGGACCACGACATGTCGTCCGCACCGCTGCTGATGGACGTGACCATCGACGGCAAGCCCCGCAAGATCGTCGCCCAGCCGTCCAAGCAGGGCTGGCTCTACTGCTTCGACCGCATCACCGGCGTGCCAATCTGGCCGATCGAAGAGCGGCCGGTGCCGCAGACCACGCTGAAGCACGAGAAGACGGCGAAGACGCAGCCGTTTGTCACCAAGCCGCCCGCCTACGCGCGCATCTTTGTCTCGGAGAACGACTTGATCGACTTCACGCCGGCGCTCCGCGCGCAGGCGCTGAAGAACCTCAGCCGCTTCCGCTGGGAACCCACGCCGTATGTGCCGCCGACCGGACCCGAGTCGAAGTTGCTCGGCGGCATCAACATCGGCAACACCAGCGGCGGCACCAACTGGCCGGGCGCGGGCTTCGATCCGGAGACGGGGATCTTCTACTCCCAGGCCAACATGAGCAACGTGACGGTGGGCCACTACTCCGAGGAAGAGTTCGCCAAGGTCACGCCCGAGAACAAGGGCAACCGCACCCCGCGCTGGGAAGCCGAACCGAACTACGGCCTGCGCGTCGAGCGTCCGGCGCCCGCGCCTGGCGCGCCCGCGGCGACGCCGGCCGGTGGCATCAACTTCCCCGGCGGCGAGGGTCGTCGCGCGCTGGCCGATGGGCTCGAGGGCCTGCCGATCATCAAGCCGCCCTACGGCGTGCTGTCGGCGATCGACCTCAAGGACGGCAGCCTGAAGTTCCAGGTGCCGCACGGCGATACGCCTGACGCGGTCCGCAACCACCCGCTGCTGAAGGGCATGAACATCCCGAAGACGGGCCAGGCCGGCAGCGTCGGCGTGCTGATCACCAAGACGGTGGTCGTCGTCGGCGATCCGCAGTTCACGGCGCCTCCGGGCCGCCAGCGCGGCGCCATGCTCCGCGCCTACGACAAGAACACGGGCGCGCAGGTCGGCGAAGTGTGGGTGCCGGCGCCGGTCGTGGGTCACCCGATGACCTATTCGCTCGATGGCCGCCAGTACATCGTGATCGGTGTGAGCGGTGGCAACTACACGGGCGAGTACATCTCGTTCCGGTTGCCGCAGTCAGAAGTTCGCTGAAGTCCGGAGTAGCAGGTAGCGCGGACCTTCAGGTCCGCGATCGTTGAATCATCAGGGCGGGGGCCGAAAGGTCCCCGCCCTTTTCGTTTCGAGGTGAGCTAATCGCCCGGACGGTGCGCGACCGACTGTTCCTGCGGATCCAGGAGCGCCTGCAGCTCGCCGAACGCGTCGGCGGCGGGGGCGGCCGGCTTGGGCGGCCGCACGCCCGACTTGGGCCGGGCCGGGATGCTGCGCGCGGCCGATCGCTGCGCGAAGGCCCGGAGCCGGGCCTCGCGCGAGTGCCGCGCCCACACCACCAATACGAGACCGGCGGCGAGCCACGCGCCCCATCCTGCGACCACGGGCATCGACAGCGGGAGGTTCATCAGGGCACCCATGTGAACGCCTCCCCGGTTGCCAGCGAGTACTTGGTCAGCAGCGATTCGAAGATGGGCGCGCGCAGGCTCTCCCCGGCCATAGCCGATCTCAGTGATTGATCGATGTTGGCGCCCTCGTCGTGCTTGAGCACCAGGATGATGACGACACGCCGCTGATCGGAGGTGTCGGCCTTGTCTCGCGTGGGCGTGTGATGTCCGACGTTCAGCTTCCGCACGGGAATCGGGCGCCTGATCACCTCGCGCACCCACACCGCGATCTTCTCCGCCCGACGGGCCGCGCGGCGCTCTTCCTGCACCCGCCCGAGGTTGTAGCTCACGCCGGACGGGATCTCTTCAGAGCTCGCGCCCACGCAGATGATCTCTTCCGCCGAGTTGAGCACTTCCTTCATTTCCTCGGTGAAGTTGGGCGTGCCGCGGTGCTCGATCTCGTCGAACGAGTTCAGGCGCCAGCGGAATTCGTCGGTGAACAGGAGGATCCGGAACGACGCGTGGCGTCCCTGCTGATCGGTCGCGTCCTTCACCACGAGGTCGTGGGTGACTTCGGGCGGCGTCGGCGGCGTCATCCACAGATACCGCAGTTCCGACACGGTCAGCACGGCGAGCCAGCCGCCTGCCGTCAGCCAGCCCAGCGTCACGACGAGGCGTGCAAATCCGGCAATGTTCGGAGCCATGACTGCCGGACTCATTGCAGGTTCACTGCCAAGGGAGAATGCACAGGGATCCAGAGGGCTTGAGGGCTTGAGGGTCTGGGGCTTGGCCGTCCGCCGACAGAATCGTCAGCGCCCGCTCAGAATCTTCCGCGCGACATCAGTGTTAACGTGTCGGGCCATGTCGCGCGAACAGGCCACCGGCCTGCCCCCCGAAGAACGGCTGGGCCTGGTCGGCCGCGCCGCCCTCGCCCTCACGGCCTGGACCGAACGCTGGGTCCCGGACGCCTTCATTTTCGCCCTCCTCGGCACCGCCATCGTCGTCGTCGCGGCGCTGGTGTGGACGCCGGCTACCGCCGGGCAGGTGGTCGACGCCTGGGGCGCGGGGTTCTGGGGCCTGATCCCCTTCACCCTGCAGATGTCGCTCATCATCATCACCGGCCACGTGCTGGCCACGTCCACGCCGATGCGGAAGGTGATCGTCACGATTGCCCGATGGCCGCAAACACCCCGGGGCGCCGTCGCGCTCGTGGCCTTCTTCGCGATGGCGAGCTCGTGGTTCAACTGGGGCTTCAGCCTGATCTTCAGCGCGGTGCTGGCGCGCGAGGTGGCCAGGCGCGTGCCGCGGGTCGACTATCGGGCGCTCGCGGCGGCCAGCTTCGCGGGACTCGGCAGCATCTGGGCGCAAGGGCTCAGCGGATCGGCCGCGCTGCAGATGGCCACGCCGGGCGCGCTGCAGCCGGCCATTCGCACCATCGTGGCGGCGGATGGCCTGGTGCCGGGCGGCATCATCCCCTTCGCGGACACGATCTTTCTCTGGCAGAGCCTGGTGTCGGTGCTCGTCGAGATCGTCGTCGTCACGCTGGTGATGTGGCTGGCGACGCCGCCCGCGGGGCGCGCGCGAACCGCGAGCGATCTCGGCATCGACCTCACCGAGCGCGAGCCTGCCGCGCCGGCGGGCACGAACGTGCCGCCGGGGGCCTGGCTCGAACACTCCACGATCCTGCCAATCGTGGTGGTCGTCCTGGGAGGCGCGTACCTCGTGCGGTACTTCTCCCGGGCGCCGGAGGCGCTCAACGCGATCAACCTCGATATCGTCAACCTGAGCTTCCTGCTACTTGGATTCCTGCTGCACCGGACCCCGGCCCGCCTGATGCGCGCGGTGCAGGACGCGACACCGGCCGTGTGGGGCGTGCTGCTCCAGTTCCCGTTCTATGCGGGCATCGCCGCGATCATCACGTCCACGCACTTGAGCGAGCGGCTCGCGGAACTCTTCGTCAGCCTGTCGACGCCCACCACCTTCCCCGCGTTGGTGGCCCTCTACTCGGCGGTGCTCGGCGTGTTCGTGCCTTCGGGCGGATCGAAGTGGGTCATCGAGGCGCCGTACGTGATGGCGGCCGCGCATTCGCTGAAGGTCCATCTCGGATGGATGGTGGTCTCGTATGACCTGGGCGAGGCGCTCGCCAACCTGATCCAGCCGTTCTGGATGCTGCCGGTTCTGGGGATGCTCGGCCTGCGGGCCCGCGACGTGATGGGCTACACCTTCGTGGTGTTCCTCGCGTTGACGCCGGTGGTGTTGATCCTCGTCACGCTCCTCGGCTTGACGCTCGCTTACCCGTTGTAACTAGTGTCACAATCCGCCATGCCCCAGCCCACCTATCCGGCCGCTCGCGCGGTGGCGGCGACCGTCGCCGCCCACTTCGCGCGACATCTCGAGACGACCGAGGACCGCGACAGCGCGGAAGCGGCATGCGCGCCGGACGCGGCGGCCGTGGAATCGATCATCGACGCGGCGTTCTGGGCCAGCCTGCGGCGGGAAGAGGGCCGGGCCCCGCGCGTGTCGCTGGCGTTGCTGCCGCCCGGACGCGCGCGGCATGCGCTGGTCTTCGCAGATCGGATGCCGCTAGGGCCGGCGATGCTGGCCAAGGTGGCGCCCGCGGTCGAGCGCCCCGGCATTCACCTCGGCGTGTGGCGGGACGGCCACGACTACTACGTCTGGGGCACGACCCGGGACGTGCCGGCGTTCTGCCTGGTCGTCGAAGTCGTGGCGTCGGGCCTGCTCGTGGTGAAGCACCGCAACGAGCCGTTCGGCAAGTTCGTCAACGTGGCCGTGCTCGAAGGCGACCAGATCAAGATTGTCGACGAGAAGGGCGGCACCGCGGTGCCCGATTGCCCGGCGCTGGTGTCGTCGCTGCTGGGCTCGGTCGATCGGCCGATCGCCGCCGGCGTGAACGCCGTGCTGGTGCTGATGGCCGCGTCGATGCGGCAGCACGGACGCGGCGGGGCCCTGCTCGTCGTGCCGCATCGGTCCGACCGCTGGCGCGAGTCCGTGGTCACGCCCCTGACCTACGCCATCAGCCCGCCGTTCTCCGAGCTGGCCGATCTGATGCACGGGCCGGACCCGGACCCGGACGACCTCAAGCGCGCGGTCGACGCCATCGCGGGGCTGACGGCGGTGGACGGCGCCACGATCATCAACGATCGCTACGACGTGCTGGCGTTTGGCGCGAAGATCATGCGGCGGCGCGGCAGCCCGCAGGTCGAGCAGGTCAACGTCACCGAGCCGGTGGAAGCCAGCGTGGCCATGCGCGCGACGCCGTCACAACTGGGCGGCACGCGGCATCTGTCGGCGGCGCAGTTCGTGCACGATCAGCGGGACGCCACCGCCCTCGTCGCCTCACAGGACGGACGGTTCACGATCTTCAAGTGGTCGCCGCGAGAGCAATTCGTGCATGCGCACCGCGTCGACGCGCTCCTGCTTTAGGGGCCAGACCGCGTTGTCCCCTCATCGCCGACCACGCAGCCACGCCCCGCACGCTTGGCGGCCAGCAGCTTTGCGTCGGCGCGATCGAGCATCGTGGCAGCGCGCAGCCGGTCGTCCTTGCCGCTCATCCCGGCCACACCGGCGCTGAAATTGATCGCCAGCGTGAGCCCGTTGCCGACATCAATCGGTTCGGCGGCGATGGCGCGGCGGAGCTGCTCGATGCGCTCGGCGGCGCGCGCCGACGTCGATTCGGCCATCAGGATGACGAACTCCTCGCCGCCGTGACGCGCCACCACGTCGCTGAGGCGAAGACCGGCGGTGAGGCGCGCGCCGAGCTCCCGCAAGACCCGATCGCCGACCGAGTGCCCGTGCTGGTCGTTGATCGGCTTGAAGTGATCGACGTCCAGGATCGCCAGCGCCATCGGCCGGTCGTGGCGCAGCGCGCGGGCAATCTCGACCTCGAGTGCGCGCTCGAAATGCAGCCGGTTGTAGAGGCCGGTCAGGCGATCGCGGGCGCTGGCGTGCTGGAGCCGCTCGGCGCGGCGGACCAGCGTGAACGACAGCATCACCGCCACGCCGAGCAGGATCAGCCGCGTCACCTGATCGAGCGCGGTGTAGGTGCCGCCCTCGGTGACGAGGGCGGCGGCGCGCAGGTCGAACCACCAAGCCAGCATCAGCCACAGCCCCGCGTACTCGAGCACCGCGAGCGCGCCGACCGCCAGGCAGATGCGCGGGTCGTAGCGCAGGCTGGTGGCGGCAATCGCGAGGAAGTACATCTCGAACGTCACCTTCGAGTTCAGCGCTTCGAGCGGTGAGCTGGCAAACGCGAACGTGACGAGTGCGGTGGTGACCAGGGAGACGTCGAGGGCACTCGAGGCGAAGCCGATCGCCGGATGCCAGGTCCGCGTGCGCAGGATCCAGGCGATCGCCACGGCAGCCGCGGCGGCCAGCACCGTGATGCCGAACCCCCAGACGTGAATCGGGATGTCAGGCTCGCGACCGATCTTGATCGTCGGCGAGATCAGCAGCAACGCCATCGCGATGAGGCGAACCCTCGCGACGGCCCACTCACCGTCCGCGCCGGCGGCAGCCAGCGCGGGGTCGGGGGGCGACCAGAAGCCGCCGGGGGCTGAAGACATCGGGGGCGCGCTCATTATGCCCCCAGTTCAGAGTGCCCTAGGCACCGTACGCACCGTACGCACTATTGTTCAGGGACATCGCCCTCTTCGAGCGGCAGCATCTCTTCTGGCACCGCGCGCTCCATCAGGACCGGCGGAGGCTCAAAGCCGAGCTGCTGCGCCATGTCCTCGATCTTCGGCAGGTCGCCGACGTCGTTCAGCCCGAACCGGATCAAGAATTCCTTCGTTGTGCCGTAGAGGAACGGCCGGCCGATCACGTTCTTGCGGCCCACGATCTTGATCAGGTGCCGCTCGAGCAGCGTCGACAGCACGCCGGAGGTGTTGACGCTGCGGATCTCGCCGATCTCGGCGGCGGTGACCGGTTGCTTGTAGGCAATCACCGACAGCGTTTCGAGCGCCGCCACCGACAGCTTGGTCGCCGAGCGCTCGTGGAACAGGCGCCGCACCCACTCGTGGTACTCCGGGCGCGTCGTGATCTGGAACCCGCCGGCGACCTCGGCCATGTGCAGGCCGCCGCGATCGACGTAGTCGGCCTGCAGCGCCTGCAGCGCCGCCTGTACGTCTTCCTTCGGCTCGTCGTTGAGCAGCTTGTTGAGCAGACGCGGCGTGATCGGCTCCGGCGACGCGAACACCAGCGCCTCGATCACCGCCTTCAGCTGCGAGAGCTCCATTTTCGGCGTCGCTTCGTCGCTCATTCCT
>MELE01000080.1:14078-23473 GCA_001768615.1 Acidobacteria bacterium RIFCSPLOWO2_12_FULL_67_14b
TCTTCGGGATCGTGAATCGGGTGCGGCGCATCCTGCGGACGCGCCCGCTTGTAAATGCGGATGGCGCCGGCGCCGCCCGCCTGGAACACGCGCACGAGCTTCAGGCGGATCATCTCCAGGATCGCCAGGAACGTCACGATCATGTCCGGTCGCGTCGCCACATCGTCGAACAGGTCCTCGAAGCCGCAGGCGTCGGTTTCCGACAGGCGGCCGAGCAGCTGTTCGATGCGCGTCTCGATCGAGATCTGCTCCGGCGGCAGCGCCATCGCCGGCCGGTCGCGCGCGCGCTCGAGCACCTGCTTGAACGCCGACAGCAGCGTGAAAAGATCGACCTCGATTTCCGGCTCGTAGTCGTCGCCGGTAATCGCTTCGATGCGCGAGTCGGGCCGGCCCCATTGCGCGCTGCGCAGCGTTTCCTTGTCGTGCAGCAGCTCGGCCGCAGCCTTGAACTTCTGGTGCTCGAGCAGGCGCCGCACGAGCGCGTCGCGCGGATCCTCTTCCTCGGTCGGATCGCCGGCGGCCGTCTCGGGGCGCGGCAGCAGCATCTTGCTCTTGATGTGGATCAGCGTGGCCGCCATCACCAGGAACTCGCTGGCGATGTCGAGGTTGAGCTCCTGGAGGAGGTTCAGGTACTCGAGGTACTGCTTGGTGACCAGCGAGATCGGAATGTCGTAGACGTTGATCTGGTGCTTCTTGATCAGGTGGACGAGCAGATCGAGCGGCCCCTCGAACGACTGCAGCTTGATGTTGATGGCGTCGAGCTGCGACTCGAACGGCTCTTCGGCCGGCGCCGGCCCGCCCTGCGGGATTTCAGGTGTGTCGGCCATCAGTATTTGAGCTTCACGGCTTCGCGCACGCGTTCCATCGTGACCTTCGCCACGCTGCGGGCCTTCGCGGACCCTTCGATCAATACCTCGCGGATGTAGCCCGGGCGCGCCAGCGCCTGCTGCCGGCGCTCGCGAATCGGATCGAGCAGGGTGTTGAGGGCGGCGGCCAGCTTCGTCTTCACTTCGACGTCGCCCACCTTGCCGGCGCGATACCGGGCCTTCAACTCTTCGACCTCGGCGGTGTTGGGGTTGAACGCGTCGTGATACATGAACACGGGATTGCCCTCGACGGTGCCCGGGATGTCCGCGCGAATCCGCTTCGGATCCGTGTACATCTGCCGCACCTTGTGCTGCACCGTCTTGGCGTCGTCCGACAGGTCGATGGTGTTGTTGTAGCTCTTGCTCATCTTCCGGTTGTCGAGCCCCGGCAGGCGCGATGTCGGCGTGAGCAATGCCTGTGGCTCCACGAGATTCGCCGCATAAAAGTTGTTGAACCGGCGCACCACCTCCCGCGTCAACTCGATGTGTGGGACCTGGTCTTCTCCAACCGGCACCCAGTGGGCGTCGTAGACGACGATGTCGGCCGCTTGCAGGAGCGGGTAACCGAGAAAGCCGATGGTCGACAGATCGCGATCCGTCAGCTGGTCCATCTGCTCCTTGTAGGTCGGCACGCGCTCGAGCCAGGGGATCGGCGTCACCATCTGGAACAACAGGTAGAGCTCGGCGTGCTCGGGCACGAGCGACTGGATGAAAAACGTGCTCCTCTCCGGATCGAGGCCGGCGCCAATCCAGTCCGCGACGTTGTCGAAGGCGTTCTCGACAATCTCGCTCGTGTCCGCGTAGTGGGTCGTCAGGGCGTGCCAGTCGACGACGCAGTGGAACGAGTCGTACTTGGACTGGAGGGTCACCCAGTTCTGCAGGGCGCCGACCAGGTGCCCGAGATGGAGTTTTCCGGTCGGACGCATGCCCGACAACACCCGTTGCTTGGTCACCGCACTCCCAACAGGTTCAGGACGTAATACGCCACCGGGCCCATGAGGGTGCCGAGGACGCCGGTCAGCATCAAAGCATACAGAATCAGGAAGCCGTACGGCCGCAGCGCTTCGATCACGCGGGCGCCGGGCGGCGGCAGCACCCCCAGCAGCACGTTGCCGCCGTCGAGCGGCGGCACGGGAATCATGTTGAACACGGCCAGCAACACGTTGATCAGCACGAAGAAATCCAGCATCTGCACCGCCGTCGTCATCACTTCCCGGCCGGCGATGGCGCCGGGTTCGAGGCCGGGCATCACGGCCAGGACGCCGGCGCCCACCACGGCCATCACCAGGTTACTGGTCGGGCCCGCCGCCGCGATGATGGCGAAGTCGCGCTTGGGGTGCTTCAGGTGGCGGAAGTCCACCGGCACCGGCTTCGCCCAGCCGATCAGGGGCACGTTGGTCATGAGCGCGATCAACGGGAACAGCAACGTCCCGATCGGATCGACGTGCACCACGGGATTGAGCGACAGCCGCCCCAGGTTGCGGGCGGTCGGATCGCCCAGTTGATCGGCGGTCCAGGCGTGCGCGGCCTCGTGCACCGACAGCGACGCGATGAGCACGACCAGGGCGATTAAGACTTGTGTGAAATCCAAAGGGCGAGTCCGACGATTATCGCATGGTTCGTGAGGCCACGCGGCGAATCGTGTCGAGCAGAATGGCGGTGTCGGCCGTGGTCGTCCGGAAATTGACGATGCAGGCGCGGAGGGCGAAGTCGTCGCCGATCATGGCGTTGGAGACGTAGGCCTGGCCATCGCGCTGGACGTCGACCATCAGCGTCCGGTTGAGGGCGTTGAGGGCGTCGCGGTTGCCGCGCAGGTGGGCGGGCGCGTAACGGAAGCAGACGATGCTCAACGGCGCCGGCGCCAGCCGCGCGAAGTCGCCGCTGGCGTCGATGGCGGCGGCCAGTTGCGCGGCCACGGCGATGTTGTCGTTGATGGCGGCGGTGATCGCCCGCGCGCCGTGGCACTTCACGATGAACCAGATCTTCAGCGCGCGGAACCGGCGCGACAGCTCGGGGCCGTGGTCCCAGAACGCGAACTCCGACATGTCGCGATCGGCGATCACGTCGACGTAGGCGGCGCCCTGCATGAAGGTCCGCTGCAGTTGCGCCGGGTCGCGCACGAGCAGGCAGCCGGCGTCGAGCGGCGCGTAGAGCCACTTGTGCGGATCGAGCGACAGCGAGTCGGCGCGGCCGATCGCCGACAGGGCCCTGGGCGCCAGCGGCGCGCCGGCCGCAAAGCCGCCGTACGACCCGTCGACGTGCAACCACACGCCGGATTCAGCGCACACGCCGGAGATGGCGTCGAGCGGATCGACGGCGCCGGTGTTGACGTCGCCGGCATTGGCCACCACGCATACCGGGTGCAGGCCGGCCGCGCGATCGGCGGCGATCTGCGTGCGCAGCGCCGCGGCATCCATACGAAAGTCGGCGCCCACCGGAATGGAGACGACGGCATCGCGCCCGATGCCGAGCATGGCCGCCGCTTTCGGCGTCGACATGTGCGTGACGGCGGAGGCGTAAATCCTCGGCTTGCCGGGCAGCGCTCCGACCCCGTGCTGGTTGAGGTCGGCATCCGTGCTGGCGCGCAAGGCCACCGCCAGCGCGGCGAAGTTCGCCAGCGATCCACCGCTCAGGAGAATTCCACCGCCGGCAGGATTGAAGCCCGACATCGCCTTCATCCAGTCGATGACCTGATGCTCGACTGCCGTGGCCGAGGGCGCCGATCGCCACGAGGTCACGTTCTGGTTGAGCGCCGACGCGAGCAGGTCGGCGGCCACGCCGGCGAAGCTGCCCGACGACTGGACGTAGCCGAACATCCGGGGATGGCCGTTCTTGCGGCCCAGCGCGGCCAGCGTCGCGAACTGCGCCATGACCTCCGCCGCCGGCTGGGGATCCTGCGGCAGCGCCTCGCTGACGAGGCTGGCGAGCGGGCCGGCGCTGACCGTGGGATACACGGGCGGCTCGACGGCCGCGTCGAAGTAGCGCAACGCCCACTCGAGCGCGGCGCGCCCGAGGGCTTCGCGTTCGCCGGGGGTGAAGTCCATCGTCATCGCTTCTCCAGGCGGGTCTGAAGACCCGCCTCTACGGGTTTGCTACAGACCCGCCTCTACGGGTTTGCCGAAAAGTGCGCGATCACGGCCTCGGCGGCTTTCGCGCCGACGACCGCCGCCAGTTCCTCCCGCGTGGCTCGCCGCACGCCCGACAGGCTGCCAAACGCCGTCAGCAGCGTCTTCCGGCGCCGGGGGCCGATGCCCGCGACGTCATCGAGCTCGGATCGCAGGCTGCGCTTCTTGCGCGATTGCCGGTGGAAGGTGATGGCAAAGCGGTGGGCCTCGTCACGAATCCGCTGCAGCAGCCGCAGCGCGGGGCCGTGCGAATCGAGCCCGATCGGATCGTCGCTGTCGCGCGTGAACACCAGCTCCTCTTTCTTCGCCAATCCGATCGCGACGAGGTTGGACAGGCCCACGGCCTCGAGGGCGCCATAGGCGGCATTCAACTGGCCCTTGCCGCCATCAATGACGATCAGGTCCGGAAACGGCCCGCCATTCTCCAACACGCGCGAATACCGGCGACGAACGACCTGCTCCATTGCTGCGAAGTCGTCAAGGAACTTGCCGGGCTCCGGGCTCCGGGCTCCGGACTCCGATCTTGCGGACAGGCCTTTCCGGATCCCGGAGCCCGGTTCCCGGAGCCCGATCCGGAACTTACGGTACTCCGCGGGTTTCATCCGCCCTTCCTCGCACACCACCATCGACGCAACCGTGTCAATGCCCTGAATGGTCGAGATGTCGAAGCAGTCGATCCGCCTGGGCAATCGCGGCAGCCGGAGCGCCGCCTGCAGCGCCTCGAGCGCCTCGTAGTTCGCCGTGGCGTTGGCGTCGAAGCGCGTGCGATACGCCAGCGCGGCGTTGCGCGCCGCCAGCTCGATCATCCCCTTCTTGTCGCCCCGCTGGGGCACGGCGATTCGCACCTTGCGCGCGGCCTTCTGGCCCAGCCAGGCCTCCAATAACTCCTGCTCGACCAGCGGCACCGGGACGTGCACTTCCGGCGGCGGCAGCTGATCGGCGTAGAACTGCTGGACGGCCGCCTCGATCACGGCGGCTTCGGTCTCGCCGCCCTCTTCGGCGTGCCACACGAACTCGACACGCTCGATCACCCGCCCGCCGCGGAAGAGGAACACCTGCACGACCGCGCCCTTGGCGCCGAGCTTGACGCCGAAGACGTCGCGATCGCCGAGCTCGGTGTTGGCCATCTTCTGCTGCCGCTCGCGGAGCGCCTGCACGGTCCGCATCGCATCGCGAAGGTGGGCCGCTTCCTCGTATCGCTCGTGGTGTGCGGCCTCGGCCATGCGCTCCTGCAACTGGTCCGCCAGCTCCTCGTTGCGCCCCTCGAGGAACAACCGGGTGTCGGCCACGGCCACGGCGTATTGCTCGCTCGTGCAGATCGTGGCCACGCAGGGCGCCAGGCAGCGCTTGATGTCGTATTCGAGGCACGGCCGCGCCCGCAGGCCCGTGATCACCTCGTTGCAGGATCGAATGCCGAACACCTTGTGCGTCAGCGCCATCGTGCGGCGCGCGAACTTCGCCGGCAGGAACGGCCCGGCGTAGACGTTGCCGTCGCGCTCGACGGATCGCGCGACGACGACGCGCGGGAACGCCTCGGTGGTGGTCAGCTGCAGGTAGGGGTAGTTCTTGTCGTCGCGCAGCAGGATGTTGAACTTCGGCGCCCGCTGCTTGATGAGGTTGTTCTCGAGCGCCAGGGCTTCGACGACCGAGTCGGTGACGATCACGTCGAGGCCGGCAATCTCGTCCAGCAGGGCGTCGGTCTTGGGGCTGGCGCCGTAGGCGCCGAGGTAGCTGCGCACCCGATCGCGCAGGGCCCGCGCCTTGCCGACGTAGATGGTTTCGCCGGCGGCGTTGGCGTAGAGATAGACCCCCGGCTGCTCCGGCAGGCGCTGGATCTGTTCCTTGAGATCGTGGATGGGCATCGGCTACGCTTAGGGGCCCCAACCCCCATTATGACCTTCACTGGCGCGATCGGCGCCGTTTGCATGTTCCCGCTCAGGGCCATCATCAATGCCTCGGTGGCCCTCGGCATCCACCCGAACGTCCTGACGCTGATCGGCGTGCTGGTGAACGTGGCCGCCGCCTGGACCTTGGCCCTCGATCACTTCGTCCTCGCGGGCGTGATCATGATCGTCGCCAACATCTTCGACTTCATCGATGGCAAGGTCGCGCACATTACCGGCACGCAGTCGCAGTTCGGCGCGTTCTGGGACTCGACGCTCGACCGCTTCTCGGACCTCGCCCTGTTCACGGGCCTGATCTGGCTGTATGCCGACCGCGGCAGCAACGGCTACGTGCTGGTGGCGACGCTCGCCTTGATCTTCTCGATCATGACCAGCTACGCGCGGGCGCGCGCCGAGTCATTGATCGACAAGTGCAAGGTGGGGTTCCTGGAGCGGCCCGAGCGCATCGTGCTGTTCATGATCGGCGCCTTCACCGATCGCATGGCGGGGGTGCTGTGGGTAATCCTGGTGTTGTCGATCGTGACGGTGAGCAACCGGATCTATTACACCTACCTGGCGCTCAACAAAAAGAAGCTGCCCTCGGGGCTGTTCTGGCGCTTCTTCTTCTGGCGCGACGAGCGGGCGACGATCGCGTACGACATCTGGGTGATCGTGATCCTGGCGTTCGTGTGGCTGACGCCGCCCGAATGGGTCGGCGATCCCACGGCAGCGGGGATGGGGTTACTCGGATACCTGATGTAGAGGCGGGTCTCAAGACCCGCCTCGACAAAAAAAGGCCGCCCTCAGGCGGCCCTCTTCTTGGTCTTCTTCGGTGGTCTGTAGTTTCCCCAGACCGCTTTGCGGGCCATCCTGCCTCCTATGACGCCTTGAGTTTCTTCGCCACACTCTTCGCCGCGGACCTGATATTGGTGACCTTCTTCGACGCGGTCCCCGTCACGGCCTTCGCCGTCTTCTTCTTGTTCGAGCTCACCTGGTCGAGGCTCTTGCGCAGCGCCTCCATCAGGTCCACCACCTTGGGCGGCGCGACCTCTTCCGGCGCGACGATCTCTTCGCCGGCGATCTTCGCGTCGATGATCTGGCGCAGCCCTTCCTGGTATTCGTCCTTGTAGTCGGAGAGGTTGAGGTCGCCCTCGATGCTCTCGATCACGGCCCTGGCCAGCTTCATCTCCGCCGGGTTGACCTTGCCGCGCACTTCGCGCAGCTCCTCGATCTGATCGATCGTGCGGATCTCGGCGGCGTGATGCAGCGTGTACATCACCATGCCTTGCTTGTGGGGCTTCACCGCCACGAGGTACTCGCGGCCGTGGATGGCGACCTTGCCGATGCCGGCCTTGCCTTTCATGCCCTCGCGCATCACCGAATAGGCGTCGGCGGCCATCGCGCCTTCCGGCGCGAGGTAGTAGGCCTTGTCCACGTACATCGGATCGATGGCGGTCTCGTCAGTAAATTGAAGCAGGTTGATGACCTTGGTCGACTCGGTCTTGACCTTGGCGATGTCTTCCTCTTCGACCACCACCCAGCGGCCTTTCTCGAACTCGTAGCCCTTCACCACCTCGGCCGACGTGATCTCCCGCTCGCACTTCGGGCACCACTTCTTCTGCTGGATCTTGGTCTGGCACTCGGCGTGGAGCTGGTTGAACGAGATGGTCGCGCTCGACTCGGTGGCGGGATAGACCCGTACCGGGATGTTGACGAGACTGACCTTGATGTAGCCCTTCCAGGTTGGACGCGCCGCCATTGCAGTCTCCTTCTTATCGGCCTTCAGGCTTCGGCCTTCAGCCTTCTGCCTTCTGCCTTCTGCCTTCAGCTTTCGGCTTTCACGGATTTACGCGGATTCGCGCGTGTCGCGGGTGCCCAGGTGCAGCCCCGGCCCCTCGTCAAACGCGATCGCATGGCTGCCGATCTTCTCCCGCAGCACGCGGCGCACCTCGCCGAGGTGGGGCCCCGGCACCGTCAGCCGCCGGCCGACGGTCTTCTGGCGCGACGCTAGGATCAGCGTCTGGCTCCCCTTCCACGTGAGGCCGCCGATGTCCACGTAGCGCATGAAGCCGCTGTCGGTCCAGATGCCGTCCTGATACAGGCCGCGGCGGATGCGCGTCGACAGCGGCAGCAGGTAGCCGTAGTAGAGGAACATCATCGAAACGCCGAACAGCGACGTGGCGGGCCTGGGCACCAGGTAAGCCGTGACGAACAGCAGCACGCCCAGCATGACGCCGATGGCGAGGTTGATGGCGTAGAACGGCGGCTTGGGAGGCGGCCAGGCCAGCACGACGTCACCGCGCCGGCGCCACCAGCTGAGGATCTGCCACCCGACCCGCAGGTTGACGATGACGAAGAGGAGGCCCAGCGCGACGAGGGCCTGCCGCAACATTCCGGCAAGCTCCTGGGCGCTCATCGCACGTCGGCCTTGGCCTCGGCGTTCGTTTCCTCCTCGCGCGACAGCGTGGGATCGAAACAGTGCCGGCATCGCGCTTCGTAGGTGCCCGACGCGCCGAGCAGCACGCGGTCCTGGCTATGGACAAGGCGCTGCGTGTGGTTGGCGGGATTGCCGCAGACCATGCAGATGGCGCGGGTCTTGGTGATGTACTCGGCCACCGCGAGCAGCTGCGGCATGGGCTCGAAGGGCTTGCCGAGGTAGTCCTGATCGAGCCCCGCGACCACCACACGCACGCCCCGGTCGGCGAGCTCCGCCGCCACCGCGGGCAGCTCGGCATCGAAAAACTGGCCTTCGTCGATGCCGACGACCTCGGTGTCCGGTCGCACCTTGGCGAGCAGCTCGGCCGCGGTCGCGGCGGTCTCTGACGGAATGCGCAGCTCGCTGTGCGAGACGATATGGTCGTCGGAATAGCGGGTGTCGACCGCGGGCTTGAAGATCTGGACGCGCTGCCGGGCGATCTGGGCGCGGCGCAGCCGGCGGATGAGCTCTTCGCTCTTGCCGCTGAACATGCTGCCGACGATGACCTCGATCCAGCCGGTGGAGGGGGTACGGACGACGTCCATGGGTTGATTATACGCAGGACTCCTCGCTTCGCTCGTCGTAGGGCTCGGGGCTTTCGCCCCTCGTGGGCCTCGCTCACTGCGTTCGCTCGGTAGGAGTCGCTCGCTACGCTCGCTCCTGGGACGCCTCGCTTCCGCCTTCGCGCTACGCGCTACGGCGGACAAGTCGCTCGGCGTAGGACTCGGGGCTTCCATCTTCGCGCCTTCCGCATACACCCTACGGGCTTCGGCGGGACAAGGATGTCAGAACGCGCCGCGGCCCAGCCGACCTTGAATACAAGATCGGACCGCGCGCGCGAGCCGGCGGTAGGGCCCACGAGCGGAGCGAGTCCCACGAGCGAAGCGAGTCCGACGAGGGAACGAAGCGACCGAGTCCCAGGAGCCGCCGAAGGCGGCGACTCCCACGAGCGGAAGCGAGTCCCAGGAGAGCCCGAAGGTCTCGAGTCCCAGGAGGGCCGCAGGCCCGACCCCCACGAGCGGAAGCGAGTCCCACGAGAGCCCGA
>MELE01000081.1 GCA_001768615.1 Acidobacteria bacterium RIFCSPLOWO2_12_FULL_67_14b
GCGGCCACCCTCGGCGAGCGGCACGATGTGGTCTCGGATCGTCGCCGCGCTCACTCGACCAAGCTCCCTACACCGACGACACAGCGGCTCACGCGCAAAGAGCGCCGCGCGCTCCTCCTGCAACCGCCGACCACGCAACCGTTTCACTGGCCGCCGATCTGTATCCCACCGGTGCGCCGCCGCGCCGCCGGCACCCGCCGGCTGGTGCGTCGAGCAGAACCGCCCGGCGGTCAGCGCGCGGCAGCCGCCAGGCCACGCGCACGGATGACGAGCCGCAACCGGCATTCAGGCCGCCACCTGCATCAGCCCCCGAAACCGGTCGAGAAACTGCTGCTCAGCGCAGCACGCGGACCATGGCTCAATCGGTAAGCCTGCCATGGGCAACCGTTCCGCCTGCCGGGCCCATACCGGCACGGCGTCAGATCGGAAGAGCAGCTGCGCCTCGGTGACTCCCAGCCGCGCGTCCATCACCTTCACGCTCGCGGGCGTCTCCGGCGCCAGGCCGAAGCGGCCGTAGATGACGACCTGCAGCTGCGCCTCGATCGCACGGTAACCACCAAGGAGACCGAGCCGCTTCAGTGGCCGCACGAGGTCGCCGAGGTAAGCCTCAGCCGCGTCATGGAGCAGACCGTGCAGGGCGTCAGCCGGGTCACAGCAGTACGACACGAGCACGGAATGCTGCGCCACCGAATAGGGTTCCACCGTCGCCCCGGCAAAGCGATTCTGGAGCGCCAGATGATGCGCGATATCTTCAATGGCGATGGCGTCAGGATCCGGCGCGAGCGGGTAGACGTCTCGCCCCGTGAACGTGCGAATCGACACACCGCGTCCGCGCATCACGCGTCTCCTCCGAGCGCGGCGCTCTTGCCGTCACGCTCGGCCCGCACGGGCGCCGGCGGCGTCAATCCATATCGCCGCTCGCCACAGGCGGGACAGACCACCATCTGCGACCCCGACCACCAGCGGCCGAACCAGGCCGAGGACCTGGCCGGGATCACGCACCCGAACGCGCACCGCCGGCGCCGACGCACCAGACGCCAAGTCATCCCGTCGCCTCGCGGGCCGCCACGAGCGACTTCTCCCGCTCGAGGCACGCGGCCATGCTCGAACACGGCGGCTCGTGCCGATAGTGACACGCCGCCGAACGCACAGACTGCCCCGCCTCACGCGCCGAGACGATGCGATCCAGCCGATCCGCCGCATGCCGCAACAGCAGCAGCCCGCGATCGTCGGCCCGCACCAGCCACGGATCCTCGCCAGCGGTGACGGTCCACATCGCCAGCGCCATCGCCTGCAGTCGCTCGACCGTGCGGCATGGCGTCGTCAGCAGCTCCACCACCACCGGACCATCAGCCTCGACGGAGACGGTGACCTGCGCGCCCTGGTGGTGCGCCGGATAGGCACCGGCGAACCAATCCAGAAAGTCGAGCGCGGTTTCGTAAGTGACTGCTGCTACTGGCTTTCTAGCAGTAGTAGTAGTTTTAGTACGTACATCTTTCGAAGTACAAGTACGTACAGAGTTGGGGCGAATCGCCCCCCTTTTCGACGCGAGATGGGGCGAATCGCCCCCCTTTTCGTCATCGGGAAAGGGGGGTGATTCGCCCCCCTTTTCCAGCGCGAAAAAGGGGGGTGATTCGCCCCCCTTTTCTGACTCGTCTGACACCATGAAGAGCGGCCCGGCCAGGTTCGGGATCAGGTAGGTGTTGTAGCGGCCGCGGCCGCGCCCCGCCGCGCCGATGCGGACCAGGCCGGTGGCGATCACTTTCTTCAGCAGCCCGCGCACGGTCTTCCGATCGAGGCCCGTGTCGCGCGCCAACGCGCCGCGCGAGACCGGGCGAGACTCGATATGGCCAGTGGGAATGCGCCAGGCGATCATGATGGCCAGCAGCCGCAGGTTCCCGACGACGCCCGACTCACGCTTCAGCCGGCGGACGTAGTTCATGGCCGCCCAGCTCATACCGGAGCCCCAGGCTGCGCCTGGTCGTCAGGCGGCAGCTCGGATACGACGAGCGTGATGGGCGGCGCCTCGAACAACGACCCCTGCGCGCGATCGCCGCGGAGATAGCGCTCGGCCTCGTCGATGAGCGTCAGCAGCCCGCGCACGGTGGTAGCCGGTAGCCGGTAGCCACCCGGATCCGACTCGCGCGGCTGCTCGGACAGATACGGCGAATTAATGATGAGCGGGGCGTCGGCCGTCGACAGCGCACGCAGCGCCGTCAAGACCGCGCCCATCACACCGTCGGTGTAGCTCAGCGCCACGCCGCGGACCGTGAACTTCGACGCCTCGCTCCGAGGGAACTCGCAGATCGCCAGGACGTCGGCGACGAGCGCCGCCAGCGCCTCCATGAACGAGGGCAACGGCTTGTCGCTGCAGTTGACGACGAACTCGTCCGGGTCGCCGCCGCCGGGCCGAGTGACGTGGTACTCGAGGCGGACCTTCTGTCCATTGAACGCGATCTTCGTGAACCGCGTGACACGCGGCGCCGCGCGCCCCGCATCCTCCTGCTGTTGCCTCGTCATGCGCGCGGCGGCCATCTAGGCGGCCACCACGCACAGCGATGTCAGCAACGACGGCTGCGAGCCCCCGCAACCACTTTGACTGACATCGGAGTTAGTCCCAAGGGGTGGCAGCGGCCGGCCCGCCGCCACCTCCAACATCGCGCCCAGATTCCCCTCTAGGCGATACAGCTCATTCGGATCGACAGGAACCACAATCCGCTCGACGATGCCGCGCAGGATGCCCCTGGCGGACGTGTGACCCTCTTCCGTTTCGAGCGCCGCGGCGAGCGCGGTCACCTTCTCACGGAACAACGCCGCCATATTCGGGTGCATCGCCGGCAGCTGCTGAACGTCGAGCGTCCGCGCGAGCTCGAGCTTCCGCGCCTCGAGCGCGTGGAGCTCCTCGCGCATCTCGTCGGATCGATAGCCCTTCGTGACCGCGTCGATGATCTGGCGGATCTTCCGCTTAACGGTCCCGAGCTCGCGCCGGCTGCCGGCGAGCTGGGCCACGTGCTCGCGCCGGCGTTCCTCGAGCCGCGCCGTGAAGGCCTCGCAGAAGACTTCGAACTTGCCCGGGTCGAGCAGCCGCTCCCGCATCGCGCGCAGGACGCGCGTCTCGAGCTCCTTCCGGTTAATCCGCCGGCGGTTCGTGCACGTGCCACGGTCCCGGGCGTTAAAGCACACCAGCCAACCGCCGCCGGCCGCCGAGGAGCTGCCGTAGCCGCCGCCGCACGCCTCGCACTTCACCAGGCCCGAGAACAGGTATTGCGGCCGCCGCGCACCAACCAGGCCGCTTGCCGCCTGCGCCTTACGGGTGGCCACCTGGCGCGCCTTCACGCCGCCCCACAGGTCGTCATCGACGACGCGCAGCTGAGGGACGTCGGACACAATCCACGCGCTCGCAGGGTTCAACCTGGAGACGCGCTTCCCGGTGTCGGGGTCCTTGATGTAACGCAGTCGGTTCCAGACCAGGCGCCCGACGTACAGCTCGTTGTTCAGGATGCCGGTGCCTCGCCCGCTATTGCCGTAGATGGTGCTCGGACTCCAGACGCCGGCCATCGGGCCAGTCACACCCTCGCGATTGAGCTGCTTGGCGATCGCCCGCGGCGACCGGCCGTCGACGAACTCGGCAAAGATGCGCCGGACGATGTCCGCCTCGGCCGCGACGATGACGCGCTCGCCGCGTGGCTGCCCCTCATAGACCGGAACGACCTGATAGCCGTAGCAGACGCCGCCGGCCGACTTCCCCGCTTCCACGCGGCCGCGGAGGCCTCGCCGTGTCTTCTGCGCCAGGTCCTGCAGGTACAGGGCGTTCATCGTGCCCTTGAGCCCGACGTGCAGGTGACCGATGTCGCCTTCGGAGACGGTGACGATCCGGACGCCGGCGAACGTCAGCCGCTTGAACAGGCCGGCGGTGTCTTCCTGGTCGCGACTGAAACGATCCAGCGATTCGGCGACCACGACGTCAACGGCGCCGGCGAGCGCCGCGGCCAGGAGCGCCTGCAGGCCAGGGCGCATCAGCGACGAACCCGACACGGCCGCATCGCTGAACTCACCGGCCGCGACCCATCCTTGCCGGATGATGAACTCGCGGCAGCCGCGCATCTGGTCTTCGATCGACGCAGCGCGCTGCTGGTCGGATGAGTATCGAGCGTAGAGGGCGGCCCTCACCTTCGGCGGTCCTCCCATGCCACGCCCAAACCTATATATTCCTGCCGCGCAAATTCTGAGTAATCAACCAAATCCGACGCTTTAGTGCTCGGCGCGGTCCTTGGCCAGCATAGCCAGTAGCAATTCGACGCGTTGTCGCCGGCAATGCTCGTGCGATGCTCACGAACTATCGCGCCAACTTCCAGAAGCTCCATAACCGAACGGTCAACTGTATCCACAGAACACGAGAGATCGCGCGAAAGGGTTGACCTGGAAGCAAATGCTCGCCGCTGGTAATCAGATCTGGCATAGAGCGCAAGAACGCAGAACAACCGCACGGCGCGGTCGCTGACACCAGAGAAAAGCAGCCAATTCGGAACCATGACGAAGGCGAACGATGGCGACTCCACCGTCTCGCCTTCGTTTCGACCATCGGGCAGCATTTCGCGAGTAACATCGACGTCCCCGCAGAACACCGGCCGCTTGTCGTCGCTGGCGAGATCAGCGCCTGCCATTCAACCCTCCCCCACTATTCGGTCGAAGTACTCGTCGGCGGCCGCGCGCCCGGCTGCAATGATCTGGTCGCGCAGGCGGGGCTCGAGCCGGTCCAGCACACGCTGACTCGACGAGTCCTCGAATTCGCGCCGAGACTCGGCGGCCGCGCGCCGAGAGACCACCAGCCGAAGACGGGATCGTCGCCGGTTCCGCGTGGACGAGGCCATTATCGACCGGCTCCCGTCGCGTGAGAAGAGGGCCGCGGCCGGAGCGGCGGAACCGGGCGCCCCGCCCGTTTCAGTGCGGCCAGATAGCGCAGGTTCCCGAGCGAGCGGTAGCGGATGTTCGCGCTCACCGAGACCCCTCCCGTACGCGCCCGGCGCCGCCGGCGTCCCCCTTCACGACGCTGACCGCCACACCACCCGCAATTTGCAGCGAGCGCAGGAAGCGGCGGTCCGCCACCGTCAGGACCCAGCTCTCACGCGGGAGCCGTGCCTGCGCGCGCTCGGGCACGGTCGCAAACAGCGTCCCCCCGCAGCGGAAGCACGTGAGCTGCGCAGCGCCCGCGTACGGGCGGGCCGTATCCAGCGTGCGGGTGGCCCCACAGCACACGCAGTAGAGCGGCCGAATCACGCCAGCGCCTCCACTGGCGCCGGCGGGGGAAACTCGCGCACGCGCAGATCCTCCGGCCACTCCACAGGGTCGCCGCCCTTGCGATCCTTCAGCGCCAGTTCGTACCCGGATCGATCACGAGCCTCACGGTATCGGCCGCCACCGAGATCCTCGTCAACGTACGGCCGCGCCCCGAGCTGCTTCGCGAACACCGCCACGCCGGCTGCCCGACACTGCTGGACGATAGACCGCACCCAGGCGACATCGCACGCCCTCGCCTGCGGTCCGCTCTCGCCGCCGACAATCACCCAATCGAGCGTGTGCTTCTCGGCAGCGTTGTCCCGACAACCCCAGCCGCAATCGAGAAACCGCGCGACGTCGATGCCTCCGAGCAACGGCTCCGCACTGATGAACCGCACCGCCGCAGGGGTCCGAAGCAGCAGTGGAATGCGCTCGTCCGCGAAGTGCTGGTTCTCCACGGAGACGCCGAGCCACAAGTTCTTCAGTAGCCGCGCGAACGAAATCGGTTGACGGTCACGATCGAGCGCCACGGCATCAGCGAGCCACATCCGGCCATCGCCGGTGTAGTCGAATCTGAGTCTCGACATCAGATCGCGCATTCGCGCCGGTCGCTTCGTGAGAACTTGGAACGTATGGCGCGGGCATTGCCTGATCACGTCCATCACGCCCAAGATGAACGGGTCCGGCACGTCCTCGTGAAACAGGTCGGACATGCTGTTGACGAAGATGCGCGCCGGCTTCCGCCACGACAGCGGCGCGAGCAGCCGGTCCTCGTGCGTTCTCACGTCGGTGAACTCACGGAATCGAAGGCCTGGCTGGCCGCTGTTTCCTAACAGATGGACACGCGCGGCATCGCGAACCGCTTCCCGGGGATCCCCAACTTCGCATGCGACCGGCGAATAAGAGGTCGACCAGAGCCGCTTCGCGATCGTCTCCGCGTAGCAGTGCGCACATCCGGGCGACACCTTCGTGCAGCCCGTCACGGGATTCCACGTGCGGTCGGTCCACTCGATCGACGTGCTGCCCATGGTCACCGCGCTCCCCTGGCGTCGCGCCCCTGGGCGGGCTTCCGGTATCCGATCGGCCGGCCCTTACTCTGCAGGCCGAGCGTGCGCAGCAGGATCCGGATCGCCTCGTGCGCCACCGCCTCGTGCGTCGGCATCTTCATGGCGTCACAGGCCTGCGCGAGGGCCCGCGCCTCAGACTCGGTGAGGGTGACAATGAGCGTCGTCATCGCGGCGTCACCTGCCGGCGCCCGCGCGCCTGGATGATGCGCATCGTCTCGCGACAGACCGGTGCGTCGCAGGCGTCGATCCGATGCGCGTGCGGCGCCGCAACCGACGAAGGTGAATCGCTGAGGGGGGGGGTAGGCTCCCCGTGCTCGGCGATGCGATGAGGTCTCGCCCCACGGCTATCCCGCTCGATCGCGGTTTTTCTCGCCACAGTCCTCAGCCCTCGACCCCGGTGGCGGGCGGTCCGACCAAGTCACTCAGCAGCGCGCCCGTCCGTCGGCTCACCGTGCCGCTCCAGACGACGTCGAATTCGGGTTCAGAGGAGCGATGTGGCGTGGCGGACGCGGCTGCGTCACCACCAACCACGCGAAGCCCACGAGTCCCACCGCTATCCCGACGACCTGCAGCGCTGTTCTCAAAGCCCCTCCTTCGGCCGCGCGCGGCCGTCAGCCAGGAAGTAGCGCCGGCTGACGGTGGCGCCCTCGACGCGCACGCGGCCGCTCTCACGCAGCGCCCGCAGCGCCGCCTGGAACGTCACGTCCGACGCATTCACGCGGGCGGCGAGGTCAGCGGGCTTCGAGACACCGGCGCGGAGCGCCTCGAGGATGCGGTCAGCGATATCGTCAGGCACCCCACGCGCACGCGAGGACCGCGCGGGAAGTGGCGCTACCGGCGCCGACGGCCGCACGCGCGGCACAGCGGCAGGACGGGCGGCCTTACGCACGCCCCCCCCCCGCCGCGCCTTCCGCCGCCGCCGCGCGCGGGCGGCAGGCTCAGGAACCACGCCGGCGGTGAGCTGCCGCGGGAGAGGCGCCGCCATGATGACGAGGAGCTCCTGGACGTCGCGCGCGGTGTCAGCCTCGATCACCGCGCCTCTGAGCTGGATGCGAAAGGCCATAACCTACGCCGCCTTCGCCTTCGGCTTCTTCGCGCGCGCAACGGCGCGAACAGGCGCCGTGGCCGCCGGCTTCTTCACCTGCTTCCGCGCGGCCCGCGGGGCAGCAGGCTTCTTCTTCGCCGCAGCCGCTGCAGACGTCTGCACCGCCTTGAGCAGCGGCGCCACTGAAACCCCGATCCGCTTCGCAATAGCCGGGAACGTGCTCGGGGCAGAGAACTCGTTACCACATCCATCGATCAGCGCGGAGAGCGCCAAGGCCTGCAGCACCGTGGCCGCGTCCTGCTTCTTCGGCAGCAACCGCGCGGCCTCGTTCACCGACACGCGAGACAGCCCACCCCCACGCCAATAGAGAACCAGGTCGGCGAGCTGCACAGGCGTGAGCGAGGGCATCCTCGCCGCGCACGCCTTGACGATCGCCGGCACGGCCGCTTTCCAGACCTGTCGCGCCTCGGCTTCCCGGCGCTGCTCTTCGTCGTACCGCTTGTTCTCCGCCTCCAGCCGGCCCTTGAGCACGAACCGTCCACTCTTCGCCCACACCTTCGCCGGACCACGAGCGTGGTTCGTCCGCGCCGCCTCCTGCCGCGCCTGCTTCCAGTGGACACCGCACGCCCTGTCGACGCATACCTCGAACGTGTCGCCGCGGCCGGGCCCCAGGACCACCACGCCGATCACGCGCGCCGCACAGATCGCCCGCCCTTTACCGCCCGTCGCCCGCTTCCACTCGGCCGAGGTATAGATGCGCGCCTCACCCTGCGGCCGCTTGAGCTCCTGGTCGATGTAGTCCAGGTGCGTCACGTGGACGACCGCGGCGGCCTGCTCGACGACCGCCTGCAGCGCGGGAAACGCCTCGCGGACGCGACGATCGCCGAGCTCGAGCCGGCAATGCCGATTCACCCACGCCTCGAAGTCACGCACCGAGACGACCTTCAGCGCGAAGCCAGGCTCCTTCTTCCGCTTCTCGTTGATCGCCTCCGCCGACATATTCCCGACCGTCGGATCGTCCATGTCGCCGTCGGTGTTCCGGAACACCCCCCCGGTCTCGAAGTAATCGGGGTTGACGGCCTCCCGCTGCTGCGCCGGCGTGAGCCGCGACAGGATGACGCCGTGGCTGGCGGTGATGACGCCGTCGTGCAGCAGCGCCTTCGCCTCCGGCACCAGATCGTCCACGAGCTTCAGCGTGTCGTAGACATGCCGCCGCGACTTGCCGACGTGCGCCGCGATCGCCTCGACGTCCGTGAACGCGCCGATCTTCAGCGCCTGTTTGTAGCCGTCACCCTCTTCGAGCGCATTCAGGTCGTCGCGTTGCCCGTTCTCGATCAGCATCTGCTCGACCACCTGCTGATCGGTGAGCGCCTTCACGATGACCGGTACCTCTACCAGGCCGGCCTTCGCGGCCGCGCGCCAGCGGCGCTCGCCGGCGACGAGCTCGAACGTGCCCGTCTTCTTGCCCGGCCGCACGACCAGCGGCTCGATGATGCCGACACCGTTGGCCATCGTCGCCGCGAGCTCGTCGAGCGTCGCCGGGTCGAAGTGTTTCCGGGGGTTCAGCGGCGACGCCACAATCGCCGCGCGCGGGAGCATCTGGAACTGCAATTCGCCCTCCTCGTTACACCTGCATGGCGAGATTGGAAAACCGGGTCTGCTCGCGCAGGAACGCCAGCTTCACCACGCCAGTCGGGCCGTTCCGCTGCTTGGCGACGATCAGCTCCGCGATGCCGGCGTCGGGACTGTTCGGGTCGCGGCTATAGACCTCGTCCCGGTAGATCAGCAGGACGACGTCGCTATCCTGTTCCAACGCGCCGGACTCGCGCAGGTCCGAGAGCTGCGGCCGATGGTCACTCCGGAGCTCGGGCGCCCGGGACAACTGCGACAACACGAGGATCGGGACGTCGAGCTCCTTCGCCAGGCCCTTCAGCGCGCGCGAGAGCGCGCCGAGCTCGAGCGTCCGGTTCTCGTATTTCCCCCGCCCCTGCATCAACTGGATGTAGTCGACGACCAGGAGCGACAGCCCGTGCTCGGCCTTCAGCCGCCGCGCCTTCGCGCGCATCTCGAGCACGCCGACATTCGCGGTGTCGTCGATGTGGAGCCGCATGGCGCTCAGCGCCTCGAGCGCCTGCGCGATCCGCGCGTAGTCCGACTTGCCGATAATGCCGCTCATCAACCGGTGGCCGTCAATCTGCGCCTGGCCGGTGAGGAGCCGCAGGAAGAGCGACGCCGTCGACATCTCGAGGCTGAACACCCCGACCGCCTGGTCCGGCTGCAGCGCCACGTACTGGGCGATGTTCAGCGCCAGGCTCGTCTTCCCCATCGACGGCCGCCCGGCGATGATGACCAGGTCGCCCTTCTGAAACCCGCGCGTCATCGCGTCGAGGTCGGCAAATCCCGACGGCACGCCGGTAACCAGGCGCTTCTGCTCGAAGAGCGCCTCGATGTTGGCGTAGTTCGCCTTGACCACGTGCTCCATCGCCGTGAACCCGGCCTGGACGCGACGATCGGCGACGGCGAACACGGCCTGCTCGGCGCGGTCGAGAATCTCGTCGGGCGCGTCCTCGGCGTCGTACGCGTCGTGCAGGATGCCGTTGGCCGCGTGAATCAGGTTCCGGAGGATGGCCTTTTCTTTGACGATGCGCGCGTAGTGCTCGACATTGGTCGAGTGCGGGACGCCGTCGACGAGCGAGGTGATGTAGGCGGGGCCGCCGACCTGGTCGAGCTCCCCCTCCCGCGCCAGCTCCTCCTTCAGCGTGACGAAGTCGATCGCGCTCTGCCGCTCGCTGAGGTCGATCATCCGGCCGAAGATGCGGCGATGCGCGTCGCGATAGAAGTCGGCCGGCTGCAGCCGCTCGGCGGCCAGGTTGAACGCCGGGTTGTAGGCGATGATCGCGCCGAGGACGGACCGCTCCGCTTCGAGGTTGTGCGGGAGGGTGCGCTCGGCCACGGCGCTCACTGGTCGGTCCCCGTGCGGATCGCCGCCGGCGCCGCGCGCAGCGCCGCCTTCGCCATCCGCGTGGCCCGCACCTCGTGCAGCAGCGCCGGGTGCTGCTGCCGGCGCAGCTCGTCGAGGCCGTCGAGGATGAGCAGGTGCTGCGCCCGCTCGACCTCGAGCGTGCCGAGCCAGGCGTCGAGCGCGGGACTCCCGCCGTAGCGGGCCATGAAGCTCAGGGCGCGGTCACGATCGCAATCGATGTCCGACAGCCCGCTGCGCGCCTGGAGCAGCATGTGCTGGAAGAGCGTCATGCGGCGACCTCGTTGCCCCACACATCGAAGTCCTCGACGCGCTCGCGCGCGAAGCCCTCGAGCATCGGGCCGTGGCCACCACTCACCAGGCGGATGTAGTCGCGCATCTGCGGCGGCTTCGCCGAGTGCCTGGTGCGCGGCGCCTCGAACGCATCCGGCAATTCCGCCGGCGCCGCCAGCGCCGCGGTG
>MELE01000082.1 GCA_001768615.1 Acidobacteria bacterium RIFCSPLOWO2_12_FULL_67_14b
GCTACGCCGTCGCTACGCGCTCAACTGGGGGAATTTGAAGTGGCCATCACTGGGGGAATTTGGGTGGCCGCCGGGGCAGAAGACGGTTCTTTGTGGATAACAATCGATGATCGCGAGATGCCTTACCTGCGTGTTCTTTGCGATGAGGTATTTGGCAGGAAGGCGTTTGTCGCACAAAACGTATGGCAAAAGCGATATTCGCGGGATAACAACTCGGCCATCGGTGATGTTCACGACTACGTTATTTGTTACGCGATGGACGCGGAACGCTTTAAAGCGATACGCAACCGCATCGAGCCAGACGCAAAGACGCGATCGGCATATAGAAACCCAAACAATGATCCGAGAGGGCCATGGCGGCTAATCCCTATGACGGGAGCAGAGCTACGCCCAAATCAGCAATACCCGGTTACGACCCCGAGTGGGAAGGTCATCTACCCACCTGAAGGGCGACATTGGTCAGTGCTTGAAGAGAAGTTTCTTGGACTGGTTGCGGAAGGGAAGGTTTTCTTCGGAAAGAGCGGCGACTCCCAGCCAGGATTAATACGCTTCTTTTCCGAGATTGAAGGGCTCGTGCCTTGGACGTGGTGGCCGCATGAAGAGGTTGGTCATACAGATGAATCGAAGAAAGAGATCCACGCTCTTTTTGGCAAGACAGACGCGTTCGATACACCGAAACCTGAGCGGCTACTCAAACGTGTTATTGCCATTGCGACAAATCCTGGCGATATCGTCCTCGACTCCTTCGCCGGCTCCGGTACGACCGGCGCCGTCGCCCACAAAATGGGTCGCCGCTGGGTAATGGTTGAGTTGGGCGATCACTGCCACACGCTCATCGTTCCCCGCATGAAGAAGGTGGTCGATGGCGAGGACAAGGGCGGGATCACGGAGGCGGTGGGGTGGAAGGGCGGCGGGGGGTTCCGGTACTACCGGCTGGCGCCGTCGCTGCTGGAGAAGGACAAGTGGGGCAACTGGGTGATCAACAAGGAGTACAACGCCGCGATGCTCACGGAGGCGTTGTGCAAGCTGGAGGGGTTCACGTACACGCCGAGCGATTCGGTGTACTGGCAGCACGGCCATTCGACGGAGCGGGACTTTATTTACGTCACGACTGCCAATCTGAGTCACGAGCAGTTGCAGCAGTTGAGCGATGAGGTTGGGACGGAGCGCTCGCTCCTGGTGCTGTGCACGGCGTTCCGCGGGAAGGGCGACTACCCGAATCTCACGGTGAAAAAGATTCCGAAGCAGGTGCTGTCGCGCTGCGAGTGGGGGCATGACGATTACAGCCTGCAGGTGGAGAACCTTCCCAAGGCGCCGCCCAAAGCAGGGCAGCAGGGGTTGTTCGGCGAGGGGGAGGAGTGAACCGGCACGTGAACGCGATCGCCGGACGGCTGTCGCTGCGGCCGCCGCAGCGCCGGTCGCTGGAAATCCTCGACCGGGTGACGGAGATCGCGCCGCCGAAGAAGGGGGCGGACGTGGCGGCGGCGCTGGAGGCGATCCGCAGCGAGTTTCCGTCGGTGACGGATTTCGAGCGGGAGTTTCCGTCGCTGTGCTTCGCGCTCGCCACCGGCGTGGGCAAGACGCGGCTGATGGGGGCGTTCATCATCTACCTGCACCTCGCGCACGGCTTCAACAATTTCTTCGTGCTGGCGCCGAACCTCACGATCTACAACAAGCTCATCACGGATTTCACGCCGAACACGCCCAAGTACGTGTTCAAGGGCATTGCGGAATTCGCAACCGACGCCCCCGAGGTCATCACCGGCGACAACTATGAAGCGAAGGCGGGGACGCTGTTCGATGAGCTGATTCGCTGCAAGGTCAACGTCTTCAACATCGCCAAAATCTCTTCCGAGGTGCGTGGCGGAAGATCGCCCCGCATCAAGCGTCTGTCGGAGTACATCGGCGAGAGCTACTTTGATTACCTCGCGGGGCGGCCGGACCTGGTGCTGATCATGGATGAGTCGCACCGCTACCGCGCGAGCGCGGGCGTGCGGGCGATCAATGAACTGAAGCCGATCCTGGGATTGGAACTGACGGCGACCCCGTTTGTGGAATCGACCAGGGGCCCGGTGCCGTTCAAGAACGTGATTCTCGACTACCCGCTGGGGCGCGCGATGGAGGACGGCTTCGTCAAGGAGCCGGCGGTGGTGACGCGCAAGAATTTCAACCCGCAAGGCATGTCGCCGGAGGAAATCGAGCGCCTGAAGCTGGAAGACGGCGTGCGCCTGCACGAGAGCGTGAAGGTTGACCTGGAAACCTATGCGCGCGAAAGCGACCAGCCGATCGTGAAGCCGTTCCTGCTCGTGATCGCGCGCGACACGACGCATGCGGGCCAGTTGCTGAAGCTGATCCAGTCCGGCGCCTTCTTCGAGGGCCGCTACAAGGACAAGGTCATCCAGGTGGATTCGAGCAAGAGCGGCGCCGAGGAAGAGGAGATGATCGAGCGCCTGCTCAAGGTGGAGCACACCAATGAGCCGACCGAGATCGTGATCCACGTCAACATGCTGAAGGAAGGCTGGGACGTGACCAACCTGTACACCATCGTGCCGCTGCGCGCCGCGAACGCGCGCACCCTGATCGAACAGTCGATCGGCCGCGGCCTGCGGCTGCCGTACGGCAAGCGCACTGGCGTGATGGCCGTGGACCGGCTGAATATCGTCGCCCACGACAAGTTCCAGGAGATTGTCGAGGAAGCCAACAAGCCGGATTCGCCGCTGCGCATCAAGGCGACGGAACTGGATTTTGACAAGCTGATGCAAAGGACCGCGACGGTGGTATCGCAGACGACCCTCGCCACCAAGCTTGGGTTGCAGCCGGAGCATGCGACCAGCAGCACGACGATCGCGGGCAAGGATCAATCCCCGGCCTTCGCCAAACCGGAGGAGCAGAAGGTCGCGCAGATCGCTTGGGAAGTGATCCGCAAGCTGGAAAGCCAGCCTCAGACCGTGCCGACCGTGGAACACCTCAAGAAACCCGCAGTCCAGGCGGCAATCGTCAAGGCCGTGGAAGAACAGCGCCAGCCGGCGCAATTGGAGCTGGAAGGGGTCACCGAGAAGCCGGACATCGCGGCTGTTGTCGCCAAGACGGTCGAGCTCGTCACCCAGCAGACGATAGACATCCCGCGCATCCTCGTCGTACCCAAAGGCGAGGTGAAGTCGGGCTTCAAACCGTTCACGTTGAAGCTCGACACGCTGAAGTACCCGGCCGTGTCCGAGGAGCTATGGGTGCAGTACCTGCGGACCGGAGGCACGGAGACCGTGGCCCTGGCGCGGGGCGGCAGCGGCGAGAGGCGTCTTGAGGACTACGTGGTGAGCGGCCTCGTGGACTTCAACGACATTTCGTATGACGAGCACGCCGATCTGCTCTATGACCTGGCCACCCAGACGGTCAAGCATTTCCGCACCTACCTGTCGGACGAGGAAGCGGCAAAGGTCCTGCGGTGCTACCAGCGGGACATCGCCCGCTTCGTCCACGCGCAGATGCAGGCGCACTACTGGGAAGATGTGGCCGGCTACGAAGTGAAAGTGAGCAAAGGCTTTACCGAACTTAAGCCCAGCGCCTACTCTCACGTGGCCAAGGAGCCGCCGGCCGACTACCGCGTATCGCCAGACGACAAGAGCAACATGGCGAAGTACCTTTTCGGCGGCTTCAAGCGCTGCCTGTACCAGGTGCAGAAATTCGGCTCCGATGCCGAGCGCAAGCTCGCGGTAATTCTTGAGCGCGACGCGATCCGCTGGTTCAAGCCAGCCAAGGGCCAGTTCCAGATCTTTTACCGGCAAGGCGCGGATCACCTGGAATACCAGCCAGATTTCGTGGCCGAGGCCGACAGCGTGATCTACATGCTGGAGCCCAAGGCCAGCAACGAGATGGAGGATTCCGCGGTGTTACTGAAGAAGGAATCCGCCATCAAGTGGTGTCAGAACGCATCAGACAACGCAGCGAAGCACGGCGGCAAGCCGTGGCGCTACGCGCTGATTCCGCACACTGCGATTGCAGACAATATGACGCTCAAGGGGCTGGTGCAACAGTTCGGTTAGCTACCAGACTTGGCCCGATCGCTTAAAAAGCTCAGCGCGCCGGAACCAACCGCAGCAGTTGATGCGGCTCGGCATCGAGAGTCTTCCTCTCGGTGCGCATCGGGATGTACTCGTTCCTCGCCCAGGCCTCGGTGAACGCCTCGTAGTGGTCCGAGAGGATGTTGCCCGACTGGCCGCCGGAGTGGATGTAAAGCGATTTTTCGAGGTCGGACAGGTCGTAGATCGCGCGCAGGCTCGCCGCATGGCGGTTGGCGAAAGGCTGGGCTTCGTCGTTCAGGTTGTTGCGCCCGACGTTCACCGTATAGGCGTCGCCGGGGGAGGGCACGCGGATGTCGAAAAATCCCGCGAGCAGCGGCTGGCGGCCGAACGGCCGGTGCTCGTGGCGCGCGGCGTGCGCTTCGCCCCAGCGCCAGTGGGCCTGGTCGCCGCCGTAGCGTCTGGCGAGATCGGCAAGTGCGGCTTCGAGCGACAGCGCGAGCACTTCTTCGCAGGTTTCCACCGCGGGCGTGCGCAGGTCGTCGCACCAGTGCGCGTGGTCCTCGTTGCCCGAGAGGACTGCAGAAAGGAACGGGGCGCGCGCCAGCCAGTTCTGCCGGAATGCCCCGCCCAGTTCGTCGGCGTAGATCGCGCGTGTCAGCTCGCGCCACCATGCCCAGGCGATGAGCGGTTCGCTACGATCGGGCGCCATCGCGCCGTCCCATTTCGCGAGCAGGGCGAGCGCCTTGCGCGCGTCTTCGCTGCGCGGGCGCGTGGCAAGCAGGCGCGGCAGCACTTCGCGCATCGCGGGCGACACGACGTCGGCCTGGATGCGCGCGAAGCTCTGCGCCGTGTGCCTGGGCGCCGCGTCGAGCAGTTCCTGGATGCGGCCGGCGCGGTAGGGCGGCTGCCAATCCGAGCTGATGAAGTGGGCGTAACCCGGCGGGGTGATGCGATGGTTCGCGGTGACCACCGCGCCGCTCGCCGGATTGAAGCTCTGCGGCAGCTGCTCGAAGGGAATGTAGCCGTCCCAGTCGTATTTCGCCAGCCAGCCCGGCGCCGGCGCCATGCCTTTCAGGTCGTTGGCGGGCTTTCTTACCGGCACGCGCCCCGCGGCGACGAAGCCGATGTTGCCCTCGACGTCGGCATACACGATGTTCTGCTGGGGAGACTGGAGGTCGCGCGCCGCCGCGAGAAATCCGTCCCAATCGCGCGCGCGCGCGAACTTGAGCGCGGCCTGCATGCTGCGGTCGTCCTCGGCGAGCGCGGTCCAGGCGAACGCAATCACGTACCCGCGCGGCGCCGCGTCCTGCGCGGTGCGCAGCACGTCCGAGATCACCGGGCCGTGGCGCGAGACGCGCACGCGCAGCTGTTCGGGCTCGGCGCCCTTCACCCGGATCGTCTCGTCGATGACCTGGAACGGGCGCGGGCCCTCGGGCGCGAGGTAGCCGCCGGCGGCGTCCAGCTTTTCGATGTAGAGGTCCTGCACGTCGGGTCCGGTGTTGGTGAAACCCCAGGCAATGCGATCGTTGCGTCCGAGAATGACCCCGGGGACGCCGGGCAGCGTCGAGCCGATCACGTTCGCGCCGGGAACCGAGAGGTGCGCGAAGTACCACACCGGCGGTGCGGTGAGGCCGAGGTGCGGGTCGTTGGCGAGCAGCGGCTTGCCGCTCGCGCTGCGCGCCCCCGACACCACCCAGTTGTTCGAGCCCAGTCCTTCGTTATCGGGGGCGAACCGCGCGAGCTGCACCGCGTCGCGCTCGAGCGCGCCATAGAGTTCCTTCAGGTCCGCGATCACGGGCGGCTGTTCGCCCGGGTAGGGCGGCAGGATCTGGTGGATGCGCGCGAGCGGCAGCGTCCTCGCCAGGCTCATCCTGAGCAGTTCGTTCCTGAAGTTGCCGCCGAGGTCCCAGGCCATCATCTTGGTCCAGGCCACCGAGTCGGCGGGCGTCCAGGGCTCGGGGCGCGCGCCGGTGAGCCAGAATTCCAGGGGCAGCACCGGGCCGGAAGCCAGAAAAGCGTTCACGCCCGCGGCATAGGACTCCAGTAGCTTGCGCGTCTCGGCGTCGAACCCGCGCAGGTTTGCTTCGGCCGCGCGGCGCACGCCGAGCGTGCGCAGAAAGCGATCGGCTTCGAGCGCGCCCGCGCCGAGCAGTTCGGCCACGCGCCCCGCGGCGATGCGCCGGCTCATTTCCATCTGCCAGAGCCGGTCCTGCGCGTGGACGTAGCCGAGCGCCAAGCTCGCGTCTTCCAGACTCGCGGCGAAGATGTGCGGTATGCCGTAACGATCGCGCATGACCTGCACCGGCGCGGCGAGGCCGGCCAGATGAATCTCGCCCGTGGTCTGCGGCAGGGACTGGCGCAGGAAGAAGTCCCCCGCCGCCGGGAGCACGGCCGCCAGTGCCGCCGCGAGGGCTGTCAACCGGGCGGCAAACCGCAACAATCGTCGCATTGCGGAAAGAATACCCCCATCCGGCCCTCGCCCGGTTTGCCCGCTGAAATGCCGCACTGCCACAAATCTGCTATGTTGAGGGCAGATGCTGTACAAACTGTACGAAACGCAGCACATGCTGCTCGGGCCTTGGCGCCATGCCGCAGAGGCCGCGCGCGGCTGGTTCGGGCATCCGTTCAGCCCCTTCGCCTACTCACCGATCGCGCGCCAGGTCGCCGCCTCGAGCGAACTGTTCCTGCGCGTCACGCAGCGCTACGAAAAACCCGCCTGGAACATCGACCGCACGACCATCGACGGACGCGAGGTCGGGGTCGAGACGGTCGCCGAGCTCGACAAGCCGTTCTGCAGGCTGGTTCATTTCCGCCGCGCCATCGAAGGGCCGCGGCGCGGCCGCCGCGGCGACCCGCGCGTGCTGCTGGTGGCGCCGCTCTCGGGCCACCATTCGACGCTGCTGCGCGATACGGTGCGCGCGCTGTTGCCCGATCACGAGGTCTGGATCACCGAATGGTTGGACGCGAGGATGGTGCCGCTCAGCGCGGGGCCGTTCCACCTTGCAGACTACGTCGACTACGTGCGCGAGTTCATCACGCTGCTGACGGACCCGCGGCGGCCGAACCTCAATGTGATCTCCGTATGCCAGCCCACCGTGCCTGTGCTCTGCGCGGTGGCTCTGATGGCGCAGGCGAGCGAGCCCGCATCCCGTCACCTGGCGCCCAAGACGATGGTCATGATGGGCGGGCCGATCGATGCGCGCAAGAGCCCGACTGCGGTCAACAACCTCGCCACGCGCAAGCCCTACTCGTGGTTCGAGCAGAACCTGATCCAGCGCGTGCCGGAGCGATATCCGGGCTACGCTCGGCGCGTCTATCCCGGATTCCTTCAGCACCTCGGCTTCGTGGCCATGAATCCCGACCGCCACCTGAACGCGCACTGGGACTACTTCAACCACCTGCTCAACGGCGACGGCGATTCGGCCGACAAGCACCGCGATTTCTACGACGAATACAACGCGGTTCTCGACCTGCCCGCCGAGTATTACCTCGACACGGTGAAGGCGGTGTTCCAGGACTTCGCCCTGCCCAAGGGGCGCCTGTTCATTCGCGAGCAGCTGGTGCGGCCGCAGGCGATCCGCGACACCGCGCTGCTCACGATCGAGGGCGAGCTGGACGACATCTCCGGCAACGGCCAGACGGAAGCCGCGCACCTGCTATGCTTCAACATCCCGGCAGAGCGGCGCGAGCACTACGTCGCCCCGGGCGCCGGCCACTACGGCATTTTCGCCGGCCGGCGCTGGCGCGAAACCATCTGCCCCAAGGTCGGGGACTTCATCCGCGCGCACGGGTGAGGAAGTTCGGGCGCTGCGCCCGATTTTTACAATTCATAGGTCGAGCCCTCTTTGCTCATCACCGTTTCCTCGACCAGCTTGCGCGAGAGGGTCGGCGCGAACAGTTCGATGAAGTCGTAGGCGTAGCGCCGCAGGTAGGCGCCGCGCTTGATCCCCAGGCGCGTGGTCGAAGAAGGGAAAAGGTGCGCGGCGTCGATCGCGCGCAAATGCCGGTCGCGTTTCGGGTTGAAAGCCATCGCAGCCATGATGCCGGCGCCCAGCCCGAGCTCGACGTAGGTCTTGATCACGTCCGCATCGAACGCGGTCAGAACCACCTGCGGCGCGAGGCCGCGCTGCTCGAAGGCGCGGTTGACCATGGAGCGATTGGCATAGGCGAAGTCATAGGTGACGATCGGATACTTCGCAACTGCCTCCAGCGTGAGCGGCACGACCTTCAGCAGCGGGTGCCTGGGCGGCACCACGATGCAGCGGTTCCACTGGTAACAGGGCAGCGCCACCAGGCCCGGGTGCTCAGAAATGCGCTCGGTGGCGACGCAGAGGTCGGCTTCCCCCCGTGCCACCTGCTCGCAGATCTGGGTCGGGTTGCCCTGGTGGATGAGGAGCTGCACCTTCGGGTAGCGCCGCTTGAACGCGGCCACCGCCTTGGGCAGCGCGTAGCGCGCCTGCGTATGCGTGGTCGCGATCGTCAGCGTGCCGAGGTTCTCCCCGGCGAAGTCCTCGCCGGCGCGCTTCAGGTTCGCCGCATCGGCGAGCATGCGCTCGGCGATGGCGATCACCGCGCGCCCGGGTTCGGTCACCCCGACCAGGCGCTTGCCGTTGCGCACGAAGATCTCGATGCCGAGTTCTTCCTCGAGCCCCTTGATCTGCTTGCTCACTCCGGGCTGGGAAGTGTGCAGCACCTCGGCGGCCACCGAGATGTTCAAACCCTGGCGCGCGACCGCGCAGAGATAGCGTAATTGCTGAAGTTTCATATCGTTAGTAAATACCTGTCTATTATATATATCTAACAAAACGGTATTTTATGAGAATAAAGCAGCGCCGTACGATCCGCCGTCATGTATCGCTACGACGACATCGACCAGCGGCTGGTGGAGGAGCGCGTGGCGCAGTTCCGCGACCAGACGCGCCGCTTCCTCGACGGCAAGCTTTCCGAGGACGACTTCCGGGCGCTGCGGCTGCGCAACGGGCTCTACGTGCAGCGCTACGCACCGATGCTGCGCATCGCCATCCCCTACGGCCTGCTTGCGTCGCGCCAGGTGCGCAAGTTCGCTTTCCTCGCGCGCAAATACGACCGCGGCTACGGCCA
>MELE01000083.1:0-9996 GCA_001768615.1 Acidobacteria bacterium RIFCSPLOWO2_12_FULL_67_14b
TACCGGACCCGATCCGCCTTGCTGGTGGTGCAGATTGGCTTGGCGGTGGTGTTGCTGGTGGCCGCCGGGCTGGTCGTGCGCAGTTTCCAGGCGCTGCAGAACCTCGACATCGGATTCCAGGGCGAAGCCCTGCTGAGGCTCAAGGTCGAGCCGCGCGGGCAGTCGCAACCGGTCAACACGTGGATCCACGATTTGCTGCCGCAGATCGCGGCGATGCCGGATGTGGAATCCGCTGGTGGCGTCTTCCTGACGCCGATGGAGCTCGGATCGATCGGCCAGGGGACATGGGCGCTCGCCGAAGGCCAGCCAGAAACCCCGGCAACCGCGAGCGCGAATCCGGTGGTCAACTACCTGAGCGCGACGCCCGACTACTTCAAGACGATGCGCATCCCGCTCAAGCGCGGCCGGACCTTTACGGATGACGATGCCGCCACTGCGCCGCGAGTGGCGATCATCAGCGAAAGCACGGCGGCGGCATTGTTTCCTGGGCAGGATCCCATCGGCAAGCGCATCAAGGCCGCTGCCTTCACAGCGAAGCCGAATCCAGACGGCGTCTGGCGAACCATCGTCGGCGTGGTCGGCAACGTGCGGTATCGGGGTCTGAACGAGATTCAACTCGACCTGTACGACCCGCCGGCGCAGACGCGCGTACCCGTCACCAGCCTGGTGGTGCGGATGAAGCGCGGCGAAGAACGCAACCGGCTGGCGGTGGCGGCGGCCATCCAGACGCAGGCCAAGGCACTCGACCCGCGTGTGCTCGTCAGCGGCATCACGACGCTTGAAGACATCGTGAACACGGCGATGGCGCCGTGGCGCTTCAGCGCCTGGGTGTTCGCGCTGTTCGCGGGCCTGGCCTTCGCGCTGTCGATGCTCGGGCTGTTCAGCCTCGTCAGCCTCGACGTCGCGAATCGCCGCCAGGAATTCGCCATTCGCATGGCCGTCGGCGCCACTCACCGCCACATCGTCGGCGGCGTGTTCCGGTCGGCCGGCACGCGGGCGGCGATCGGCATCGGCCTCGGGCTGGCTGTTGCGGTCCTCGCGACGCGGAGCTTGCAGAGCCTGTTGTTTGGCGTACTGCTGGCGGATGGGTTGACCTACGCATCCGTTGTCACGCTGGTGGTGACCGTGGTCGCGCTGGCCTCGTACGTGCCGGCGCGGCGGGCGGCGAGCGAATCGCCCCTCGCTCTACTTCGGCGTCAATAGCGGACGCCGCATCACGGCGTCATCAGGCGCTTGAACTCCGGCAGGTCCGTCATCTTCGCAAAGATCGGATCGCCGGCGGCCTGCGCCTTCCATTGCTTCGGCTGGCGGCGAATCGCGTGCCCGAGCTGCTCGAGTGCCTGCCTGGCGTCGCCCGCCTGTGCGTAACGCTGCGCCAGCGCGTAGATCAGCGTCTCGGCGCGCGGGTTGATGGCCAGGGCTTTCTTCTGTTCCGCAATCGCCTCCGCGAACTTCCCGGCCTTGGCCAGCGCCGCGGACTGCGTGGTCAGCCGGTTCGGCACGCCGAGGGTCATGTTCAGCAGGCGGCGCAACTCCTTGAACGGCTCTTCCGAATCGTCCACGCGGATGTCGACCACGCGTTCGACGGTGGAGTCGGAATTGGGCGGAAGCGGGCGCACCACGAGAATGCCGGCCGATTGCATGCCGCGCGTGTCGCCGCCCTTCGACTGGCCGGCGTCGAGGGCGTCCATGAGGCGCTCGGCCATCGAGCCCTTGCCGTTCTGGTAGGCGGCGGCCATGGCGTCCACCACCGCCTTGCTGGCGAGCGTGTTGCCCTGCGCCGAGAAGTTGAGGCCGCTCACATGGCCCGCATACCCGCCGAGGTGCACGAGGTCTTTCGGATCAAAGTTGCGATCGATCACGCGCTTGCCGGTGTAGACGGCGGATCGGCCCTTGGTGTCGATCACCGCGACCTGCCGCGTGTCGCGGCCGGGATCGTCGTCGGTGATCCGCTTGATCACCTCGTCGGGCGACAGCCCCTGTTCGAGCAGCATGATGGCCTTCGGCCCGTACTGCCGGTTCGCCGACGCCTGCGTGGCCACGGCGCCCACGCCGGGTTTGGCGTACGGCACCGCGGCGCCGGCGCCGAACGCCCGCGACTGGACCCCGACGCCCAACTCGTTGGTGGCGGGATCGAAGGCGATGATCGAGAAGGTGCCGAACCACGGATCGGGCCCGGCCGACACGCGCGACGGCGCGTCTTGTGTGTGTAAGGTGGCGGTGGCCAGCAGCGCGGCAACGAAGAGTCGTGTCATGGCGCCACAGTTTAGCGAACAATGAGGTCAAGGTGGGGTTGACACGGAAAACACTTTTGCAGTCCATTCCGTGCTTCCGGGCTTCCGTGGCTTGGACGGGTTACGACGGCGTGCGGTCCAGCTCCTGCAACGCGCGGACGCCCGTGCGCATCCCCAACAGCCATGTCGCGATGCTGATGGCTGCAGCCGTGGCGAAGCAGGCCGCCATCATCCACTGCTGAAAGTCCGTGAGCGGGCGGCCGCGGACCTGGCTGAACAGGTAGACGCTCGACGGCCATCCGAGCAGCACGATCGTCACGAGGATGAAGAGCACGGCCACGATCATGAAGGCGACGCCGCCGTAGGAGCCGGCCACCTGGCTGGGATTGTCAGCGGTGAACCGCGGGTAGCGCGCGCCGAGGCCGGTGGCCAGCCCAACCAGCGCGAAGGCCATGAACACGATCGCCACGGCCGACACGCGCTTGAGGAACGGATCCACGCCGAGCAGCTCGTTGCCGGCGATGATCAGGCACTCGGTGAGGAACAGCACCGGCACGAGCCCGGTCCAGAACTTCGACCACAGGAAATCGCGCAGCGAGATCGGCGCGGTGCGGATGACCCAGAACGCGGCGCCCTCCGCGGACACGGCCGGAAACACGAACCGCACGGCCACGGTGGCCATCACGAACCCGGCCATCGCCAGGTTGAGGAACGCGTAGGTGTTCTTGAGCACGCCGCTCATGTACGGAATGCGATCCAGATCCAGCACGCGGAAGTTGTAGAGGTAGACCAGAATCAGCGCCAGCAGCAGGAGCAGCTGCGACCACTGGCTGACGTCCCGCAGGAACACCTTCAGGTCCTTCACGAGCAGGTGCCGCCGCACGGTTGACAGCGGCAACACGGCGGCGAAGCGATCGAGCACCTTCCACTGCGCGAAGCGGGCCTTGCGCGCCTCCTGCGACTTGCTGAATCCGGCGAAGTGCCACCGCTCGAAGGCGGCGCCGACGCCGATCACCACCGCCAGCGCCGTGGTCCACAAGGCGGCCAGGTGCAGCAGATCGCGGCCGCCCTGCAGACCGGCGAACAACGCCTCGGCGGCCCAGAACGACGGGAACATCGGCGTGATCGGCGACTGCAGCGTGGCGAAGAAATCCGTGACCTCGGGCATCGACTCGACGCGCAGCAGCCGCTCCGGTTGGATGAACCGCAGCAGCATCACGATGCTGACGGCGAAGACCAGGCCCATGAACATGAGGATGTCGCGCGCGCGGCGGGCCGGAAACACGTTGACCAGCAGCAGCGTGACCGCCGAGCCGATGCCGACCGGAATGATCACGAACGGCACCACCGTGACGATCGCCGTCACGATGAACATCGGCGACACGCACTTCGCGGTGGCGACCCCGGCCAGCACCGGCACCAGGAACACGACCACCATCCACCCGGCCTGGGCCGTGGTCCGCGCGAACCGCGCGAGGAACAGCCGGCGGGAGGCGATCGGCGCCGCCAGGATCAGCCGCAAGTCGTCAGAGAGGAAGAACGTCGACAGCGAGGCGACGACGCCGCTGAAGGCGAGAAACGAGAGGAACGTCAGGAACAGCCACGCCAGGCCGATGCGGATCAGGTAATCGCCGAGCTCCTCGTACTGCGCCGCCTGCCACGTCACCCAGAAAGCGCCCGAGAACAGCGCCGCCATCACGCCCAGGCCGATGCCGCCGAAGATCACGCCGCGGAGCAGATCGCCCTTCTCGCGCCGGCGCGCGCGGTTGCGCGAGGCCCACAGCGACGGCAGCAGCAGGTACGGGAACGGGCGCGGGGCGGCGTTGGCGCTGGCCATCACACGATCTCGTCGATCTCCTGGAGGCCGCTGCCGCCGGTGAGCTTCAGGAACACCGGCGTCAGCTCGTCGTTCGGCGTGCCGGCCATAGCGCGCAGTTCCTCGACCGTGCCGTGCGCGATAATCTGCCCCTTCAGAATGATGCTGATCCGGTCGCACATCTCCTCGGCGACCTCCAGCGTGTGCGTGCTCATCAGGATGGCCACGCCGTGCGCGCTCATCCGGCGGAAGACGTCCTTGATCAGACGGGCGCCCCGCGGGTCGAGGCCCACCATCGGCTCGTCGACGAGCACGGCCTTGGGCCGATGCAGGAACGCGGCGCTCATCACCAGCCGCTGCTTCATGCCGTGCGAGAAGCTCTCGACCAGCTCGTGCTGCCACTTGCCGAGCTCGAAGATGTCGAGCATCTCCCGGATCCGATCGTCGATGGCCGCTTCGTCCATGCCGTAGAGGCCCGCGTGAAAGCGCAGGAACTCGCCGGCGGTGAGCTTCTCGTAGATGAACGGGCGGTCGGGAATGAACCCGAGCGCCGCCTTCGCCGCTTCCGGCTCGATCGCCAGGTCGTGGCCGTTCACCAGGATGCGGCCGGCATCGGGCCGGAGCAGCCCCGCGATGATGCGGATGGTGGTGGTCTTGCCGGCGCCATTGGGCCCGAGAAACCCGTGGATTTGTCCCGACGCGACGTCGATCGACACGTCGTCGACGGCCGTGAAGTTGCCGAAACGCTTGACCAGATGTTCGACGGTGATCATCGCCGACCCGCTGGTGGCCGACCCGCTGGTGGCGACAAACCTTCAGGTTTGTCGGAAGCGCACGGCGAGGCCCAGCATCCGCATGCCTGCCGCTGCGGCAGCGCCAGCGAGAGCGGGCGGACATCCGCGTCTTGCCGGCCCACCAGCACCGGAATCGAGGTCGGGTCGACGTCCAGCTCGACGATGCGCATGCGGAGGCGGCCCACGAGCGGCAGGATCGCGGTCTGCTGGTCGAGGCCGCCGCGCGCGAGCCGCAGATGGGTGGCATCGGCCGGGAACTGGTTGAGTGTGGGATCCACGGGCAGCCACAAGCCGCGGCCGTTGCCTTCGTCGAGGTAGACCTCGGGCCACGCGTGGTAATAGAACGCGCCGCGGACGTAGACGAGGCCGGCGTTGATCCGCGCCGGAATGCCGATCGATCGCGCCAGGGCGACAAACAGCGCCGTGTGCTCGTTGCAGTCGCCCACCTTCGTCCGCAGCACTTCGAGCGCCGAGGGCAGGCTCACGGTCGGCTTCTTCTCGAGCAGCTGGTTGACCTCGCGGGTCAGGCGCTCGGCCCGCGCGCGGGTGCCGGTGATGCCCTGCACCATCGTCTCCGCCTCGGCGCGGATCTCGGGCGCATCGCTCTCGATGAACGGCTCGGGCGCCAGGTAGCGCGCCAGGTCGGGGTCGGCGGGTTCGGGTTGGAGCGTGCGCGGATCGACGAGCTCGACGAAGCCGCCGTCGACGGACTGGCCGACGCCCTGCAGATCGATCCCCGAGAGGTCGGCGCCCTCGAGCCGCAGGCGCATCCGCTGCACGCCGCGCGGATCGTCGATGCGCATGTTGCGGCTCATCGTCGGCACGACGGCGGAGGCTTCGAGCATGTCGACCCGCATCTGCGCCCCCACGGCAAGGGCCATCGCCTGCTCCTGCGACTCGCGCACGGTGATCAGGCCCATCGGGCTTTCTTCGCGGACGATCTCGCCGGTGTCGGTGATCCACGCCGTCGTCGACAGTCCCGCGAACCCCATCTGCACCTTGAATGCGGGCAGCGGGCGTCCGCGGGCCGTCACGACTTCACGCTGGCCGATGTCGACGGCCACGGGCGCGTTCTTCAACGTGGCGGGATCGAAGACCATCCACTGCTTGCGCGTGCCGGCCACGAGGCCTTCGTTGGCCAGGCGCCGCCCCAGGCTCAGCATCAGCGCCGGCGGCTCGCTCAGTTGGCGCTGCTCGCTGCGCGTGCCGGCCGCGGTCTGAATGTCGAGAGAGAGCCGAAGGCCGTCGACCCGTCCCGTGATCTTCAGCGGCCCGGTACCGGGATCGAGCGAGAACTCGAACGACTGCAGCGCAAACGCGCGATCGACCTTCGCGGACGTCCGCAGCACCGCCGCATTCGTCGCGCCCAGCAGCGAGAACTGCAGGCGCCCATCCTCCTGCAGCTCGAACCCATCGTCCACGGGGACGACCTGGCTGACGGTGAAGCCGATCTTCTCGCCGCGGTAGTAGACGCCGCGCCACTGCGCGGAGGTGCCGTAGCGTGCGAGGTCGGTGGCGAGGTTCTGGGACGCCTGCAGGTACGAACGGTTGATCATCACGCCCATCACCACGATCCAGGCGGCGAGAGCGATGAACGACAGCGAACGTGTGAGGGATCGCGGAAGGGGACGAATCAGGCGGACCAGCGGCACCGTGGACATTGTACGCGGACTCGGCGCTTCGCGCCTCGTGCGACTCGCGGCTGACGCCGCTCGTGAAGCCGCCCACTCCCACGAGTGGCCGAAGGCCACAAGTCCCAGGAGCGAGCGTGAGCGAGCGACTCCCACGACGAGCGAAGCGAGGAGCCCACGAGCGCCGAAGGCGCGAGTCCTAGACGCTGTCGCGCCGATCGAGTTCGAGCACGGCGCCGAGCAGGGTGTTGGCGCCGCGGGCGCAGTCGTCCCAGGACGTCAGCTCGCGCGGCGAGTGGCTGATGCCGCCGACGCTCGGCACGAAGATCATCCCCATCGGGCACAGCGACGCAATCATCTGCGCGTCGTGGCCGGCGCCGCTCGGCAGCCGCCGCGTCTGCAGGCCCAGCTGATCCGCCGCCCTGCCGATCGCATCCTGCACGCCCGCATGCGCGGGGGCCGACGGGTTGGTAGTCGCCAGCGTCAACGCGATCGTCGTCTTGGTGTCGCGCGCGATCGCGGCCGCGCGCGCCTTGACCGCCTCGCCCAGCTCGCGCAAGGTCGCTTCGGACAGGTCGCGGAACTCGACGCTCAGCGCCACCCGGCCCGGAATCACATTCGGCGAGTTGGGCTCGACCTCGAGCCGTCCCACCGTGCCGACCTGGCGGCCCTGGCGGCTGGCCGCAATCTCGCGCACCGCGAGCACGAGCGTCGACGCCGCCACGAGCGCATCCTGCCGCTCGCCCATCGGTGTGGTGCCGGCGTGATTCGCGAAGCCCTCGACGACGACGTCGTAGCGGTGGATGGCGACGATGCCTTCGACGATGCCGATCGGTACCTTGGCCCGATCCAGCGTGCCCCCCTGCTCGATGTGCAGTTCGAGGTAGGCATGCCAGGATCCCTTCGGCCTCACCACGGTTTCGATGCGATCCGGGTCGCCGCCGATCCGGCGGATCGCATCGGCCCGGCGCATGCCGTTCCACACCTGATCGAGGTCGCCGGGCTTGAGATCGCCCGCCACGATCCGGCTGCAGGCCGTGCCCTTGCCGAAGGCGGTGCTTTCTTCGTGCGCCCACAACACGAACTCGAGGGGATGCCGGGTCTTGAGCCCCGCGGCCTGAACGGCGTGGATCACTTCGAGCGCGGCCATCACGCCGAGGTCGCCGTCGAAGTTACCGCCGCCCGGCACCGAGTCAATGTGTGAGCCGAACAGGATCGGCGGGCGATTGGGCTCGCCGCCGGCCAGCCGCGCGTAGATGTTGCCGGCGGCGTCGAGGCGCGGGGCGACGCCCGCTGACTTGATCTCCTCCAGCATCCACGCCCGCGCGGTCACGTCCGCCACCGAATAGGCGACGCGGCTCACACCGGAGGCGAAGGTGCCCCCGGGCGGGCGGCCGTAGGTGCTGAGGGATTCGAGGCGCCGCCGCAATCGCGCGGCGTCGATCGCCGGCGGCGATTGCGCGCGGCCCCACACGCGCATCGGGCTGGCCAGCGCCGAGGCGCCGGCCATCGACAGGAACGCGCGTCTGGAAATCATCGTTTCGGATCGACAAACCTAGAGGTTTGTCGCCACCTGCCTACCGGCGTTCCTGTGGCGACGAAGGGGCGGGCTGGCGCTCGACCCTCGTGCCCCAGAAGCCAATCATCATCTCTTCCCACGTCTGGTCGCCCCAGCGGACGTCCTTGGCGGGATCCGGGTTGAACTTGTTGCCCGGCGAGTTGTCGTAGTGCGCGATCACCTCGATCTCGGTGCCCTTCGGAAACAGCCGCGGCTTGGCCAGCTCGTAGGTGAGCTGCCAGTTGAAGTCGTACTGGGGCACCGACAGCAGCGTCTCGGTGGTGCCGTCGGGGAACTTGGCGATGTAGATCATGTCCTTGCCGCGCACGTGCATGTGCGGCGTGAACGACGTGATCAGCGTGTCGGCGGCGAGCACGCGCGTCCCCCGCACTTCGTGCGCGGGCGCGCCGGCGGGAATCACGAACCGCGGCTGGATGACGCTGCCGCCGCGCTGCTGGAACTTCGGCGCCGCTTTCGCGAACACGATGCCGACCTGCGTCCGATCCGTCGTCGCCTCGCCGTTGGTGGTGTAGTGCATCTGCAGCACGATGTCGGAGTTGGCCGTCAGCAGCCGGCCGACGCCCGGCTCGAACACCACGCCCGGCTTGTTCGGGGTGACGCCGCCGATGTTGCCCGGCCCGAGCGCGCCGCCCTGGTTGAGGGGCGAGCCGGTGGGCTGGGTGTAGGCGAGCACGTGATGCACGTGCGCGCGCGCCTGCGGCTTGATCTCGATCGCCTGGATCCACTTGTCTTCGGTGATGTCAGTCGGCAGCCGCAGGTACTGATACTCGACGACGCCGGTCGCCGGAATCTTGAAGTCCTCGGTCATCGTGAACACGGCATCCGGCTTGCCGATGCTCCAGCCCTCGGCGAACGTGGGCGCCACCGGCAGGTCCTTGTCGTCGCCCTTCGGAGCGCCGGCATCCACCCAGGCGAGGATGGTGGCGATTTCCTTGTCGGAGAGGCGCGGGTCGTTCTTGAAGACCCCGTGCGCGGGATCGGCGCCCCACGGCGGCATCGTGCGGGTCGCCACCCGCTGGCGGATCGATCGCGCCCACGGGCGCGCCTCCTCGAACTTCACCAGCGACATCGGCGCGAACATCGTCGGGCGATGGCACTCGACGCAGCGGGAATAGAAGATCGGCGCGACGTCCTTGGTGAAGGTGGGCGCCGCTTGGGCGCTACCGGCCGCCTGCCCCGAGGGTGACCCTGCCAAGACCGCCGCCACGACGACGCCGAGACCGAGACCGATTCGCGCCATGCTCACAGGCAACCTCCCCAAAAGAGACCGCGACAGTTTACCACCGAGCCCAAGCCTCGCGGCTGCCGGCGGCGCATCCGCCCACGGATCTGCATTAAGATTTCCCCCATAAAGGGGACACCTCTCATGGTCCGAACCGCCGTCGCTCTTGTTGCAATACTCGCCCTGCCCTCCTCAGCATTTGCCACCTGGTCGGTGATCGCCGTCGACCGCGCCACCGGCCGCGTCGTCATTGCCTCGGCCACCTGTGTGGACCGCGACGACCAGTTCCTGATGGGCGTGCAGGCCGTGGTCGTGCCGGGCAGGGGCGTGGCAGCATGCCAGGCCGGCGTCGACGGCACGCATAAGAACCAGATGCTGGTGTTCGAGGAACTCGAGAAGGGCACGGACCCGAAAGCCATCATCGAGATGCTCAGCCAGGACCCGGCGTTCCAGAGCCGGCAGTTCGGCATCCTCGATTTGCAGGGCCGCAGCGCCGGCCACTCGGGCCTCACCAACGGCTATGTGTCACAGGACGTGCAGGGCATGGTGCCGGGCACGCAGATCTTCTACTCGATCCAGGGCAACATCCTGCGGCCCGGGCTGGTGGTGCCCAACGCGGTGCAGGCGTTCGTGAAGACGGCCGGGACCATCACCGATCGCGTGATGGCGGCCATGGAAGCGGCCGACGGATCCGGCGGCGACAGCCGCTGCGCGTGCCCG
>MELE01000083.1:10009-14826 GCA_001768615.1 Acidobacteria bacterium RIFCSPLOWO2_12_FULL_67_14b
TCTCGCGGCCGATCCGAACGACACCAACGGCGACTCGCACAACAACGGCAAGTACTCCGTCTACCTCACGGCCTCGCAGCCCGGCGACAACAAGGGACCGAATCAGATCCGCGCCGGCGAGAACCTCAACCCGGTGAAGACGCTGCGGATACGGTACGACGCGTGGAAGAAAGCGCAGCCGCCGGCGGTGGCGGGCCTGCCGAATCCGCTTCCACCCGTGGCCGCGCCGCAGCCGGGCGGCGGCGGTGGTGGACAAAACCGCCGGGGCCCAATCCAGTTGATGGCGCTCGGGTCGACGGCGTGGACCGATGGCGGCATGATTCCGGCGAAGTACACGCAGGCAGGCGCGCAGGTGTCGCCGCCGCTGGCGTGGAGCAACGCGCCGGATAATGCCGTCAGCTTCGTGCTGATCGCGCGCGATGCGGACACCGCCATCGGCAACGGCACCGACGACATCCTGCACTGGATGCTGTGGAACATCCCGAAGGGCACCAGATCGCTGCCCGAGGGGATCGCGCCGGACAGCCAGCTCCCGGACGGCACGCGCCAGATCAGCGCGAGCGGTCCTTACTACCGCGGCCCCGGCGCCGCTGCGGCCGGCCCGCCGCATCACTACGTGTTCGAGATCTACGCGCTCGATTCGACGATCGACGTGCCGGCGGTGGGCCAGTCTCCCCCGCTCACCCGCGCCGCCGTCGTGGCCGCGATGGCCGGCAAGGTCCGCGGCAAGGGCGCGATGGTCGGCTTGTTCAAGCGGTGACGGCAATCCAAAAGAGACCACGAAGAGCACGAAGAGCCGCGACCTTCGTGGTTTTCTTCGTGAGCTTCGTGGTTTCTTTGGGAAGGAGCTCGATCATGATGCGGGTATTCGTTCTCGTGATGTGCGGCGGACTGCTGTTGCCAGCCGGCGCTCAGGCGCAGGCGCCGGATGTGCTCGGCGAGCTGCTGAAGGAAGTGCGCGCGCTGCGCATCGCCATGGAGCGCGCGTCGACCGTTGGGGCGCGGATTCAGCTGCTGGTGGCCCGCGTGCAGCTGCAGGAGCAGCGCATCGCGGAGCTGTCGCGGCGGGCGGTCGCGGTGCGTGAGGAGATCTCCAAGATCGACGCCGCCATCGCGCAAGCCTCGTCGATGGTCAAGCGCTTCGAGGGCGCCCCGGGCACGAACGTCCCCCCTGAGGAGCGGGCCGAGTTCGAGACCCAGATCGAGTTCTTTCGCACGCAACTCGCCGCATCGGAGAAGCGCCGGCAGGAGCTCGTGAACGAGGACGCGCTACTCTCCCAACAGATCTCGGCCGATCAAGGACGATGGAGCGACTTCAACAACCAGCTGGATCAACTCGATCGAACGCTGACGCCGCCGAAGCTATAAGAACCCGTACAAGTTGATACGCGTGACCAGGTGGATGACGGCGATTACCCCAATTGTCAACACTTGTAACAATTGGTCGAATGCCCGATTGCCTGTCGAGGTTGGCGACGATCACGGTGTTCTTCGAGTGCGCGGGCGTGTGCTCCGGTCCTTGTCGCGTCATGCCCGGATCAATAGACTAGGGCCTCACTTGAAACGGGGGACACGATGGCCCAGGTCTCGATCACGGTCAACGGCAAGGTGCGCAAGGCCGACGTCGAGCCGCGCCTGCTGCTCGCCCACTTCCTGCGAGAAGAACTCCTGCTCACCGGCACCCACATCGGCTGCGACACCAGCCAGTGCGGCGCCTGCACGGTGCTGGTCGACGGTCGCAGCGCCAAGTCGTGCACGATCTTCGCGGTGCAGGCGGACGGTTCCACGATCACGACCATCGAAGGGCTGGCCAGGGACGGCCAGTTGCACGCGCTGCAGCAGGGCTTCTGGGAAGAGCACGGCCTGCAGTGCGGCTACTGCACGCCCGGCATGATCATGTCGGCGGTCAATCTGCTCAACGACAACCCGGCGCCGACCGAGCAGCAGATCCGCGAGGGCATCTCCGGCAACTTCTGCCGCTGTACCGGCTACCAGCACATCGTCAACGCCGTGCAGAACGCCGCGGGGAAGAGGTAAACATGGCCACGACCCCGGTTCTGCCGAAGCTCGTGGGCCAGCGCATCAAGCGGCGCGAAGACCCGCGATTGATCCAGGGCAAGGCGACCTACGTCGACGATATCAAGATCGCCGGCATGCAGCACCTGGCGTTCAAGCGCAGCGACGTGGCGCACGGCCGCATCACGAAGATCGACGTCGGCGTGGCGCAGGCCATGGAGGGCGTCGAGGCGGTCTATACCGGCGCGCAAATCGCCGCCTTCGTGCCGCCCATGCCCATCGGCACACCCTTCCCGTCGCCGCCGCATCACGCCGTCGCCACCGACACCGTGCGCTACGCGGGCGAGGCCGTCGCCGTCGTCGTCGCGCGGGATCGCTACGTGGCGCGCGACGCGGCGGACGCGATCGTGGTGTCGTACGAGCGGCTGCCCGCCGTGGTCGATCTCGAGCAGGCCATGACCGGCAAGCCCACGGTGATTCACCAGGACTTCCCGAACAACCTCGCCGTGCCGCTCGTGCCGGGCGGCACGGGCGTGGGCGCCGACTCTTCCGTGGACGACACCGCGATCACCAAGGCGTTCGCCGGCGCCGAGGTCGTGATCTCGCAACGGATGATGAACCAGCGGCTCGCACCGTCGGCCATCGAGCCGCGCGGCGTGGTCGCGCATTTCGAGCCGGGCAAGGGCGCGATGACGATCTGGTCGTCGACGCAGAACCCGCACATCCTGCGGACGATGATTGCGGCGATGAACGGCCTCGGGCAGGACCAGGTCCGCGCCATCGCGCCGGAGGTGGGCGGCGGCTTCGGCGCGAAGATCAACATCTACGGCGAAGAGTATGTGGCGGCCGCGCTCTCGAAGCAGCTCGGGATCCCGATCAAGTGGATCGAGGATCGCTCGGAAGCGTTCGTGGCGACCACCCACGGCCGCGACATCCTGGCGTACGTCGACCTCGCCGCAAAGCGCGATGGCACGGTGCTCGGCCTCAAGCTGCGGCTCATCGCCGACGTCGGCGCCTACAACATGCTGCTGACGGCGGCCATCCCGACGCTGACGATGCTGATGGCCAACGCCTGTTACCGGATCCCCGCGATCCGCGTGACGGTGACCGAGGTCTTCACCAACAAGACGCCGACGGATGCGTACCGCGGCGCCGGGCGGCCCGAGGCCACGTACTTCATCGAGCGGGCCATGGACATGCTGGCGCGCGAGCTGAAGATGGATCCCGCCGACGTGCGCCGCAAGAACTTCATCCAGCCCGACCAGTTCCCGTTTGCGACGCCAATGGGCGCCGTTTACGACTCCGGCGATTACGAGAAGGCGATGGACCTCGCGTTGAAGAACGCGAAGTGGACCGAGCTCAAGGCCGAGCGGGACGCGGCCAAAGCCAAGGGCCGGCTCGTCGGTCTCGGCCTGGCAACCTACGTGGAGGTCTGCGGGCTCGGGCCCTCGTCGTCGCTGCCGACCGGCGGATGGGAACACTCGGGCGTCACGATCGAGCGCGACGGCCGCATCAGCGCCACGACCGGCGCCTCGCCGCACGGGCAGGGCAACGAAACCACGTTCGGGCAAATGCTCGCGGACCAGTTCGGCGTGCCGCTCGAGCACGTCACGATTCTCCATGGCGATACCGGCGTCGTGAAGCAGGGCATCGGCACCTTCGGCAGCCGATCGCAGGCGGTCGGCGGCACGGCGCTGCACCTGGCCGGCGGCAAGGTGAAGGCGAAGATGGCGAAGTTCGCCGCGGCGCTGCTCGAAGCCAGCGAGGACGACATCGTGTTCGAGAACGGCCGCGTCTTCGTCAAGGGCGCGCCGGCGTCAGGCAAATCCTTCGCGGAGGTCGCCGCCTACGCCTACGTGCCGGTGCCGTTGCCGCCGGGCCTCGAACCCGGACTGAGTGACGAAGCGTTCTTCGAACCGGCGAACAACACCTACCCGTTTGGCTGCCACATCTCGATGATCGAGATCGATCGCGAGACGGGCGAGCCGACGCTGCTCAAGCTGGTGGCCGTGGACGATGCGGGGAACCTGATCAACCCGCTGATCGTCGAGGGCCAGATCCATGGCGGGCTGGCCCAGGGGATCGGCCAGGCGATGATCGAAGAGGTCGTCTACAACTCCGACGGCCAGATGATCACCGGATCGTTCATGGACTACGCGATTCCGCGCGCCACCGACTTCCCGCGCTTCGAGCTCGACAGCACGGTCACGCCGACGCCGGTGAACCCGCTCGGCGCCAAGGGCGTCGGCGAAGCCGGCACGCTCGGCTCGACGCCGTGCATCGTCGCGGCGGCGGTCGACGCGCTCAGCGAGTTCGGCGTGACGCACATCGACATGATGCTGCGGCCCGAGAAGCTGTGGCGCATCATCCAGGGAGGCCGGTCGTGATTACCACGGCATTCGACTACCAGCGCGCCGCCTCGATCGACGACGCGATCCGGAAGCTGCAGGCGTCGGGCGGCCGCGCCAAGCTGGTCGCCGGCGGTCACAGCCTCGTGCCGCTGATGAAGCTGCGGCTGAGCGAGCCCGGCGTCCTGATCGACATTGCCCGGATCCCCGGCCTCGCCGGCATTCGGGACACCGGCGGCAAGATCGAGATCGGCGCCGGCACCGTGCACACCGACGTGGCCGGGTCTGCCCTGCTCCACGAGAAGTGCCCGATGATTGCCGGCGCGGCGGGCGAGATCGGTGATCCGCAAGTGCGCAACCGCGGCACGCTGGGCGGCAGCCTGGCGCATTCGGATCCGTCGGCCGACTACCCGGCGGTGATGCTGGCGCTCGACGCCGAGATTCACCTCAAGG
>MELE01000084.1 GCA_001768615.1 Acidobacteria bacterium RIFCSPLOWO2_12_FULL_67_14b
CTTAATGGCCGAGCGGCGCTTCTTGGTGTCTTCGCTGGGATTGCGCTCGAGCTCGCCCTTGCCTGACCGTTTCTTGATGGCCACGAAACTCCCCGGGAATGGATGGACCCGCGTTCCAGTCTGGCCGGACCGCGGGGCGGGGCCTTGATGTGCATCAAACTGCGGGCCGTTTTACTTCAGGGACGCGACGATGTCTGACGTCACCGCCCGGTGATGCCCGACCCACAGGTGCCCGCCGGTTGGCGCAGTCTCTGACCAGACAGCTTCGCAAGACTTCACTTATTCAGTCTTCTGTCTGGCGGCCACAGCAGCCTGGAACCACGCCTTCCCATCCCGAACAGGATCGTGAAACGGGTTTGCGCCGATGATAGTGTGCCGTTTGCGCACGCGAAAGTAGGTTACCGCCAGGCCATACACCAAAACCCCGGGCTCGAGAGAGCGCCGGGGTTTTTTGTTGGCGGCCGTCGTCCTGAGTCTGCCTGTAACGTTCGCGCCGCTCGCGACGTGGACCGCCGGTGCCTGCGGCCCCGGGCTGACGCGCGAGCGCATGCCGCGGACGGGGCGCGGCGACATTCAGTCGACGGTGCGATACAGTATCTTCGCGCGTTCGCACGGCGACAACGGGATCACGCGGTCGACCTGCCAATCGAATGGCCTGAAGCCAAATTCCCGATACAGCGCGAGTGCCGCGGGGTCGTCGCCGGTGCACGTCTTCACGCCGATTCGCGATGCGCCTTTCGCCCAGGCGAGCCTGCTCGCCTCGCCTAGAAACCAGCGGCCGACACCGCATCCGACCATGTGCGGCATCAGGCCGAAATAGGCAATCTCGACGAAGTCGGGCTTGCTGAAAAGCTCGAAGAAGCCTGCAGGTATCCCCTCGGCATGAAGCACCCGCAGGTCACGGTCGGGGTGAGCGAGATAAGCGGCGAGCTCGGAATCCGGTCGGCGTAGCGCGTCGACCCAGTTCCATTGACGCCCGACGCGATCCATCAGGTAGCGGTAGTAGTGGAGCGGCGGTGAACGCAGCGCGACGATGCTCAGCGCCTGTTCGACGGGAGCCGGGGGGTACCGGTCTGGAGGTACCGTCATGTCGAGGAATGTCACCACGACCGTGTGGGAGTCCCCCTTTCCGCACTCATTCATGATCGTCGACTCCATGTTTTCGGCGCAGTTCGGTGATGGCCGCGCACCCTCTAAACGGGCGTGCGACTGAGCTTGGCGCCGCTGCCCTAATCTAATCGACCGGACGGCCGCTGCCCACCGTGTCCCCGACCGCGGGTGACCTCGGTTCGCCGCAGTTGCCGGGCCTCTCCTTCCCAACGCCGGCTATAAGTGCGATGCTAATTCGCGATACGCCGGGGTGCGCAGGCAAGCCACACGAGGCAAGACTCGGTCGGACGGATATGGCCAAATCGACCAGGTACGATACGGGGCGCGGGGTTCGCGCGCCGGCTCGGGCCGGGCGAATATGGCGTTACGCTTAAGATGTAGCGGCTCGGCTGTGAGGCACTTAAGCGCGAGGACTTTCACTCGTTGATCAGGGCGGCGCTGAAGCGGATGGCCATCGACACCGGCGAGTCGGGCCTGTTCGCGATCTACGAGAATGGCCACGCGGTGTATGTCGACAAGGCGGACAGTCCGCAGCCCGTGGCGACGAGCGTGAGCATCGGCAGTAGGTCGCCCGCATACGCGACGGCGACCGGCAAGGCGCTGCTCGCCTATCAGCCGGCGGCGGAGATTGAACGTGTCATTGGTCAGGCCTGCGCCTGCATGCCGCGCACGCTGACCGGACGACGTGTCCTTCTCGCGGAGTTGGAGCGCGTGCGCGAACGGCGGCTCGCTTATTCGGTTGGTGAGTGGCACGAAGAAATCGCGGGCGCCCCGGCACCCGTCTTCGGTCATTCCGGCGAAGTCGTCGGCGCCGTCGGAATCTCCTGCCCGCGCGCCCGCGTCGAGGAACGGATCGAGGTGCTGGGCGCGATCGTCCAGTCGGCGGCGAAGGAGCTTTCCGACATCTAGCGTCTACCCGCGTCGCCGCCCGAGCTCGGTCGTCGCGCGGTACGTGAGGGAGTGAAATAACCTGAATTGACAGTGGGTTGAAACGTGGCGCAGCGCTACCGCTGCTCTCCAAATGGAGAGCCGCGAAATTACTCGCGGCCCCCATGGCAATGGCGACGCCTTGATCCACATCAATGTACGTAGCTCCGATCCTTTGCACAAAGACAAGCTAGAGCGCGTTGGTGGCACTGTGGTCCAATATGGTGAGACTAGGGTCACCGTGACGATAGGAGGGGAGTCATGTCGGAGCGTGGAGATCGCGAGCGTTTCAACGTTAAGGAGAGGAATGTCTTCTGGCCGGTGCACCTCGAGCCGAAGACACCCGAGCCCGAGCCGCTCATCATCGTGGTCGCACCCACCGGGGGCTCGATCACCAAGGGGCAGAATCCGCATCAGCCCTACACCGCCGAGGAAATCCTGAAAGAAGTGAAGGTTTCCTACGAGGCCGGTGCGCAGGTCCACCATTTCCACGTCCGGGACGCGCAGGGCTTCGGCAGCGAGAGAATCGAGGACTACCAGCGGCTCTACGACCTCGTCACAAAGGAGTGCCCGGGAATGAGGATCTCGCTCAACCTCACCCGGCCGCTCGACCAGGACAACGTCGAGCTGAGGTTCCCACTGGAAAAGCTTCCGTTCGGCGATACCGTGGTCGTCAACGTCGGATCGATGAACATCGGCCCCAAGTTGTTCTTGAACTCCGAGAAGTTCATCATCGACGCCTGCCGATTCCTCGAGGGGCACGGCCTCGTGCCCGAGCTCGCTGTTTACAACCTGCGGATGATGGCGGACGTGACCGAGATCCTGATCGCGCAGGGCGCCATCACGCTGCCGTATTTCATCAACATCTGCCTCGGTATCCACAGCGCGACGCCGGCGACGGTCAAAAACCTCCACGCGATGCTCGAGCTGCTCCCCCCAGGCGCCCGCTGGATGCTTACGGTCGGCGGTCGCAACTGGCTGCCGATGCTCGCCGCGGCGATGACGCTCGGCGGCCACGTCCGCATCGGGATGGAAGACACAGTCCATTACTACAACCACTCGGACGAACTGATCGACAGCTGCGGAACCTGCACGCGCAAGGTGGTCCAGCTCGCCGAGGTGTTCGGACGTCGCCTTGCGACATTAGAGGAGACGCGCCAGATGCTCAGCGTTCCCGGGCGCCAAAAGATCCGCAAGGACTAAGCGATGGCCACGCTGGCGACACCCGGGAAAATCGGCAGCCTGACGCTGCCGGGACGGTGCGTCTTCGCGCCGATTCTGATGCAATTCGCTACGGATCGCGGCGAAGTGACGCAGCGCCTGGTCGAGTTCTATCGGCGCTTGGCCGGGGGCGGCTTCGCGTTGATCGTCTCGGAGTGCACATTCCCGCAGTACAAGGGAGGGATTGCCACGCGCGGCCTCGCGCTCTACGACGACCGCTTCGTGCCAGGGGTCGCGCGGCTTGCCGCGGCCGTGCACGCCGAGGGCGCGCGGCTTGCCGTGCAGGTGTTCTTCGATGGCGCGGGGCGCGTGTTCGCGTCTGACGAGACGGTGTCCATCGGCCCGAGCGATCTCGCGCCGTTCAACGGTCCGTCGATGCGGCCGATGACCGATGCCGACATCGAGCGCATGGTAGCCGATTTCGCGTCCGCGTCGCGGCGGGCCGTCGATGCCGGCGCCGACCTGATCGAGCTGCACATGGGGCACGGCCACCTGCTCGGCCGCTTCGTTTCACCCTTCTGGAATCGCCGGGATGATGCGTTCGGCGGCTCGACCGATCGCCGAATGCGGTTTCCGCTGATGGTCGTTGCCGCCGTGCGGGAAGCGGTTGGCGGTCGGGCGCCGATCACCGCGCGGCTGTCCATGTCGGAGCGACTCGACGGCGGCATCGAGGTGCCGGAGGCCATCGAGATCGGCAAGCGGCTCAAGGCTGCCGGAATCGACGGTGTCCACACGACCGTCGGGACCGGGACGACCCGTCTGGGGCTCGCCAGCATATTTCCGACGAGCTTCGCGGCAGAAGCGCCGTTCGCATCGCTGGCGAGCGAGTTCAGGCAGAAGACGGATCTGACCACGATTTTCGCCGGCAAGGTCTCACTCCCGGAGACTGCGGAACGGCTGCTCTCCGAGAACGCCGCCGATTTCATCAGCATAGGGCGCGCCGCATTGGCCGACCCCGACTGGCCGCGGCATGCGACGCGGCGAACCCGCTACGTGCCCTGCATCGGCTGCAACCAAGGCTGCGTCGACGCCCTGCTAACGCGCAAGGAAATTACCTGCACCGTCAATCCCAGAGTCGGGTTCGAAGGCGATTTCACGACAGTCCGGCCGTTTTCGCACAAGCCGCGCTTCGCCGTCATCGGCGGTGGCGTCGCGGGGATCGTCGCCGCCCTCGGCCTAGCCGAGCGTCAGGCCTCGGTCACACTCCACGAAGCGGCGGAAAGACTTGGTGGCCAGTACGGGTGTTGCGAACGCGTTCCCGGCAAGGAGCAGTACGGCCTCTACCTCGCGCACCTCCTCGAGCGGCTGTCGGAGGCCGATATTGACGTGCGCCTGGGTGCCGCGGCGACGGCGGCGGACGTCGACGGCTGCGAGGCGGTGTTCTGGGCGGGCGGTGCCGTCCCGCGACCGTGGGACCAAGGCCGATTGACGGTACCCGTGTTGAGCGGGTGGCAATGCTTCGACGCTCCCGAGCTACAACGCGGCCCGCAGCGCGTACTGGTGATCGGCGCGGGACAAGTCGGCCTCGATGCGGCGCTTTGGCTCGCCAAGCAGGGGCATCGGGTGATAGTGTGCGACCAGCAGGAAGATCCGCTTGCGGGGATGTCTTCGCGACGCCACGACTACGAAACCGCGTTCGCGAAAGCGTCGATAGCGCTGCAATGCTCGGCGCTTGCGAGCGGCGGGGTCGGGGGGCGCGTCCAGCTTCGCCAGGACCCTGGCGGCATAGAATCTGACGTTGAGGTCGACGCCGTCGTCGCCGCAGTCGGGCGAATGCCGCGGTCGAGGCCGTCGTATCTGCGCAACGCTCTGGCGGTGGGCGACGCCAACCGTGTCGGGACGGCGCTCGATGCCATTCGGCAGGCGACGTTCCATGCGGCCTTTGCCGGCGCATGATGCGCTAAGTCGCTCGCCCTGTCGAACGTCATTGGGAACCGTCATCGCCCGAAGCGGACGTCAATAACCAGGAGGGGAATCTATGAAACCGAGCAAACGATCGTTCTTGGCTGTTGTAGCGGCTTGTGTTGCTATGGCAACGATGCCCGCGGCTTCCCAGTCGCCCGCCGGAGGCGGTGGCCGGACACTCAACATCGGCATGTCGCTGACCGCGACTGCTGCTCCAGCCTACGCCGCCCTCGGCTATGGCATACAGGCGTATCTCCAGAACCGAAACGACACGACCGGCGGCGTCAACGGATACAAGTTCAACATCAACATCGTCGACAACGCCAACACTACCCAAGGGGGCGCGACGAGCGTCCGGCAACTGCTGAGCCCGAAACCCGACCTGCTCATCGTCGAGGCGACGAGTCCCTTCGTTGGGTCGTTGAACGTGCTGCGTTCCATGGCGGCGGACATCCCCACGATCGTGTTCGCCGACGCCGACAAGGTCAAGGAGGCGAAGATGCCCTCGCTGTTCGGCACCTGGCCGTCCTACACGCGTGAATGCATGCTACTCGCCCGGTACGCCGTGCAAACGCGCAAGCAGACCAACCTCGCGCTGCTGTATATCGACAACGCGGTGGGTCAAGGGGCATCGGAGACCTGCCCGGCCTACATGAAGAAGATCGGGGCGACAAAGGTCACCGCGATCGCCATTCCCCTGACCACCACCAGCTTTGCGTCCATCGCCCAGAAGATGAAGGACTCGGGAGCGCAGGGGGGGGTCATCATCGCCTATTCGCCGCAGACGAAGGGCGTGCAGGTGGCAGCGGTCGCGATGAACTATCGTCCGAGCTGGTACGGCTTCTCAAGCCTCTTCGACAAGAACTATCTCGACCTCGCCGGTGCGGCGGCCGAAGGAACGTTCATCGACAGCTGGGTCGAGCCGCTGTCATCGGACACCGCGGAGGTGAAGGCATTCACCCGGGCGATTCGCAAGTATTCACCCATTTCCGAAACGTCGCTGGGGTCCTACGGATGGACGATGGGCGCGGTCATCGTGGCCGCTCTGGAGCAGGCGACCAAGGGCGGAAAGCCGCTGACTGCCGATTCATGGATGGCGGCGCTCCGGCAGATGGACGGCCTTCGTGCTGGACTGAGTCCCGCCCTCACCTACAAGGATGACCAGAGCTCGGTGGTGCGGAAGGTGGCCATTTACCAGGTCAAGGGCGGTCGCTTCCACGCGGTAGCGGAAGCGGTGCCGATTCCGAACCCCTAATGCCCCCGGGTAGCGAGGCATCCACAGGGTGTCGGGCCGGACGGTCCGGCGCCCGTCTCGCATGCCGGCGATAAATCGCAAGTGAGCTACCTACTTTGGGCCGGGCTGGTCCAGGGAGCGTTGTACGCGCTCATGGGCGCCGGCATCGCGTGGATCTACCGCCAGTCCGGCGTGCTCAACTTTGCCCACGGCGCGATCGCCACGCTATCGGTTTATGCTGCCTATACCGTCCTCGACCACGGCTTTCCGTACTGGATGGCAGCAAGCGTGGCGATTCTGGTGGGCGCCGTTGTCGGTGGCGCGGTCCAAGCGCTGCTGCTGAGGTACCTCTCGGGCGCCGGCCATACCACGCTCGGGATTGCGACACTCGGTGTTGGATTGGTGATCATCGGCGCCGTCGCCCTGACCTGGGGGGGAACGCAGAGACCTCTTCCATTTCCGCTGTTCGGTGACGTGCAGTTGCAGTTCGGCTCGCTCATCATCCAGGCGCGAGACGTCGTGGCGATCGGCGCGGCAATCGCGGTCCTGGTCGCGTTGTTCATTGTGATCGAACGGACCCGGTTCGGGCTCGCGATGCGCGCGATCAGCGAGGGCCCGGTGACGGCGGGGCTCCTGGGGATCAACGTGCAGCGCCTCCGGCTCGTGACGTGGGCGGTTGGCGGGGTGCTGGCCGCCATTGCCGCGTTGTTCGTGACGCCGGCCAACTACCTCGACCCTGACTTCATGACCACGTTCATGATCTCGGCTTTTGCCGCGGTCGTCGTCGGCGGACTCGAAAGCGTCGGTGGGACGTTCCTCGGCGCGCTGTTCTTCGGCACCCTGACGATGTGGCTCTCCTACGCGATTACCGGCAAGCTGCAAGCGACGGCGGCGTTCGTCACGATCGTCGTGGTGCTCGCCTTTCGTCCGCACGGGATCTTCGGACGGCGCCTGCGCAAGGTGCAGGAACCGGTCCTGAGCCAGGCCTTCACGACGGGGCGGCGCGTGAACGTGGTCCGGCGCCTCCCTACCGGGATACGGCGCCATCTGGGCTCGGTGCTGGTCGCGCTGGTCGTGCTGGGATTGATCGCCGCCCCGAGCGTAGCGCCGACCTCGACCGTCTTCGCGCTCGCGCTTACCGTCGCCACATTCATGGCCGTGCTGAGCCAGAACATCGTGACGGGCTACACGGGCCAGCTGTCCGTCGGCCAGAATGCCTTCATGCTCGTGGGTGCGTACACTTCGGTCCTGCTCGCCACGTACTACCACCTGCCGTTCGTCGTGACGCTCGCCGCCGGCGCGCTAGCGGCGACGCTCGTCGCCGCCGTCGCGGGTGTCGTAGTGCTGCGGCTGTCCGGAATTTATTTGGCGCTGGCAACGCTCTCGCTAGGGCTCGCGATGCCCGAATTGGCGGCCTTTCCCGCGAAGATCACGGGTGGATCGCTCGGGAAGGAAGTACCCGTGCCCGAGCTGTTCGGGCTGCAATGGGCGGGCAACGTCCCATACTGGACCACGCTCATCGTCAGCTTCGCGATCGGCGTCATCGTCGCTGTGGCTGCGGGTTCCGGGCCGGGCCGCTCGTGGAAGGCCGTGCGTGACAGCGAAACGGGTGCCGCCTCCGTGGGGTTGGCAACAGGAAGGGTGAAACTCCGGGCCGTGATGCTGGGGGGCCTCCTGGCCGGCGTCGCGGGGACGATGCAGACGACGCTGATCGGGTATCTGACGACGGACGACTACACGCTTTGGACCTCCGTTTACCTGCTGGCGGGAATGATGGTCGGTGGATCGTCGACCGTCGTGGGGGCCATCATTGGGGCGGCATTCATCACGCTCGTCCCAGTCTTGTCCTCCGGCCTGCCGAGCATGCTCCAGATCATCCTGGGCGCGGGGATCATTGCGTCCATCGTGGCGGCGCCGACGGGGATCGCAGGCCTTTTCGGCGGCGACGGCGACATGGAGCGTGAAGCGCTCGGTCCCTCGCCCTCCGCAGATCGGCCGGCGCGCCTCGCCGCGCGACAGTGAGCAATGCAGCCGCTGCTGAATTTCGACTCGGTGACTGCAGGCTACGGCCGCGCCGTGGTGCTGGAAGGCGTGACGCTTGAGGTGAACGAAGGAGAGGTGGTCGCGCTGCTGGGAGCCAACGGCGCCGGCAAGACGACGCTGCTGCGGACTGCCAGCGGAATGTTGCGGGCCACCGCCGGCTCGATCCGAGTGGGCGGCGTAGACGCCGCCCGGCTGTCGTCCCACCAGATTGCGAGATCCGGCGTGGCGCAGGTGCCGGAAGGTCGAGGCGTGTTCCCCGGCCTGACGGTCGAGGAAAATCTGCGCCTCGGAACCTTCGCCGCGCGCGATGGCGAGGCGGGCGGATGGAAAGAGAGCGCGTTCGAGCTCTTCCCGTGGATGAAGAACCGCGCGCGGCAGGTCGCCGGAACCTTGTCGGGCGGCGAGCAGCAGATGCTCGCCATCGCGAGGGCGCTGGTGGCGCAGCCGCGCCTGCTGCTCCTCGACGAGCCGTCGCTCGGCCTGTCGCCGAGGATCGTCGAGGAGGTCTTCAGAACCCTACAGGCGATCCGCAGCCGAGGTGTTGCCATTCTGCTTGCCGAGCAAAATGTCCGGCGGGCGCTCGATCTCGCGTACCGTGGCTACGTCCTGAACGCCGGTCGCGTTGCGCTCGAGGGAACGGTTGACCGGCTTCGCGACGGTGCATCCTACTACGAGGCGTACATGCTGGGCGCCGGAGACGCAAGGCCATGACGGCAACCCCGCTGCTCGAGGTCCAGGAGGTCAGCGTTCATTTCGGTTCGATCCGGGCCGTCGACAACGTGACCCTGCACGTGGACCGGGGCGAAATCATCGGATTGATCGGCCCGAACGGGGCCGGCAAGTCGACGTTAATCAACACGATCACAGGCATCAACCGTCCGCAGGCCGGCGCCTTGCGGTTCGACGGCCGGGACATCACGCGCGAACCGGTCCACACCCGTGCCCGGCGCGGCGTCGCCCGGACGTTCCAGAATATCGAGCTCTTTCCGGCGATGACATTGCTCGACAACGTTCTGGTCCACGTGGATGTCGAGAACAAGAGTCGCTCCCTGCGCTATTGGTGGCCCGGGGAACTGAGCCGGAGCCGGGAGGACCGCCGTACGGCGGAGCTGGCCCTCGAATCCGTAAGCTTGCTGCATCTTGCGCACCGGCTGGTCGACGAGCTGTCCTATCCGGAAAGGAAGCTGCTCGAGTTCGCCCGCGCGATGGTGGGCGGTGCGAGTCTGCTTCTCCTCGATGAGCCGACGGCCGGCTTGGCCATGGAGGATCGTTTCAGGACCGTCGATCGGATGCACGGCCATATCGCCGAAAGAGGCCTGACCGTCATCGTCGTCGAGCACGACATGGCCGTCATAAGGAAGCTGGCGAGCCGCGTCTACGTGATGGACGCCGGTTGCGTGATCGCGTCAGGAACCTTCTCCGAGGTGATCGCCGATCCGTTGGTAATGGAGGCTTACCTCGGGTGACGGTGCGCGCGACCGGCCGCGAATGCACCTAACGGTGGCGCCCCGGCCAGCCTTTGTTTGTTGCTGCGGAGGCGGTGAAGTGTCGCGATTGCGCTGACAACATGTCACGGCTTACTCCGATCGACCGCCGGTGCGTGTGGGGTAAGTCTTGGCGACACGCCTGCGCACCGCAAAGCGGCTGGTCAATCTGCTCGCAACATACTGCATCCTCGGCTGGCGCATTTTTGGCTGACGATGCTCAACCGCTCGATTCGGCACGCGGCCCTGACGCTTGCGTTCACCCCGCTCGACGTCGTATAGAAGCGCCGCAGCAGCCTCGCGCTCAGCCAGTGGCGGGTGCCGCGCGCGCCGAAAGCGTCTCTGGCGGCCACAGCAGCCTGGACCCACGCCTTCCCATCCCGAACAGGACCGTGAAACGGGTTTGCGCCGATGATAGTGTGCCGTTTGCGCACGCGAAAGTAGGTTACCGCCAGGCCATACACGTGAAAAACCCCGGGCTCGAGAGAGTGCCGGGGTTTTTTGTTTTCCTCACCGCGCCAGCGGGTCGGGCCTCAATTGCAGCTTAACGGCCTTCGGCCTCTGCTTGCCGCCTTCGAGGTGGAAGGGCGTGCGCGTGCCGGTGGTGGTCCAGATGGCGCGGCCCTTCCAGCCGGCGCTGTCGTCGTCGATTCGGCCGTCGACGTTCTTCGGGAAGATGCCCAAAGGGTACGGCAGGCGCAGCACCACGAACTTGCCGCCGACGAAGGGCATGATCGAGTCGCTGGTGTTGCCCATCGCGATCGGCACGTTCCTGCCCAGGCCGAGGATGCCGTAGTGGTCCACCCAGACGTAGTAGCTCGCCTCCGCGCTGCCTGGGGTCTTCACGTCGCGCAGCTGCGGCCCGG
>MELE01000085.1 GCA_001768615.1 Acidobacteria bacterium RIFCSPLOWO2_12_FULL_67_14b
CTCGGCAGCAGCAGCCCGCACAGGATGCGCAGCAGGCTCGTCTTGCCGCTGCCGTTCGGGCCAGCTACGCGCAGCGACTCGCCGTTGCGCAGGGCAAAGCCCAGGCCGGTGAAGAGCACCCGCTGCTGGCGCACGCACTCCAGACCCGCCGCTTCCAGCATTGCACTCCGCAGGATATTGATTACGCACTATTTTTACAGGAAATCCCAGTGCGTAACGTACGGGAAGGCCTAGAGCGGTCTTTGACCTAGGTCAAAGACCGCTCTATCCGTCGAGCCTGCGGCGGCGCCGCCGAGGGCTCTTACTGGAACCTGTAGATGTAGGACAGGCCGAGCGCGGTCACCGTGTAGTCGGGCGGCAACTGGCCGGTCGAGATCACGTTCGCCATCTCGGTTGGCCTGACGTTGTCCCACGCCCAGTCGCTCTCCTTGTACTTCTGGTGCAGAAGGCTCAGCTTCGCCCAGGCGTTCTTCTGCAGCTGGTACTTGGCGAAAAGCTGCAGGGCGGTGAGTCGTGTGATGTTCTCCGGCAGCGGCAGCGCCGTCGAGGTCCCGACCGACTGCGGATCGACGTGGCCGGTCGACGTCGTGTAGGTAAGATCTGCACCGAAGTCGATCCTGCCGCGGAACCCGGTCAGCTTGAACCCGACGCCGAAGGTGTCGGCCTCGTTGTCCACCCCCACGAACCAGTCACCCGCGAAAGGCCCCTCGAGGCCCGCCGCAGCCTTCGTCGCGCTGGCGAACGAGCGGTTCTGCTGCCGGCTCTTGTAGTTGTCGTGCGTGTAATACGCGTGCGTCGTCACTTTCTCGGCCGGGGTGAACGCGGCGTCCAGCGTGTAGGTCGTGCCCTTGGCCTCCTGGCGGCCGAGCAGCGGGTTCTTCTCGCTTTCGTGCTGGTCCTTGTAGTAGTCGGCCGACAAGCCCAGCGTCACGCTTTGCTGCGGCGAGGCGGAGACATTGAACTTCAGCCTGTCGCGGTCGCGGTCGGAGAAGTTGTACTTGCGCATCAGCGGGTTGTTGTCCCAAGCGGTGGCGGCAGTCAGCGTCGCCCTGTACTCCGGAGAAAAGCTCTCTTCAAACGGGATGTCGTGGTATCCGTCGTAGCGCCGCTGCGAGCGCGCATAGCTCACTGCGCCGGTCACGTTCTCCGCGATGCTGCGCCTCACGCCGAACCGGAGGGTGTGCTCTTTCGTCTTGGCGACCTCCTCGAGCTCACGGCGTATCTGGTCGTAGTCGTAGCCCGCGTTGAGCTTGGTGCCGGCAAAGAGCCGGTAGTCGGCGTCGAGCTTGACGAGATTCTGCTGATGGCTGAGCGGCAGATTGGTCCTCGCGCGGTTGGTCGCCACGCCGGACTGCGGGCTCTGCGAATCGGCCCCGATGTAGAGGTACTGGGCCCGCGGCGTGCGGTCGTCGCGGTCATCGAAGCGGTAGCTGCCGCGCAGCGTGAGCCTGGGAAGCACCCGGCTGGTGAAATTGAGGTTCGCCAGCGTGGTGTTCACCTGGCCGTCGAGCGAAGACCTCGGCAGCGGCGTGTTGATCACGATCCCGGGCGTCGCGGCATAGGGCAGGAACGGCTCGTCCTGGGTCATCCTGCCGATCGAGAGGGTATAGCCGAGGCGCGTGGTCTGCGTCGGGTTATAGCCGCCGTTGATCGCCAACTGGTGGAACTGGTTCTCCGGAGGCAGCGCAAGCTGGCCGATTCCGGTCGGGAAGCCGGCGCTCGCCGCCGTCCAGCCGGCGATCTGCCGGTAAGGGTTCTGCCAGGTGAGCGAGGTGTTGTCGTTATTGAACAGCGAGAGGTAGTAGCTCGCCTTGAACTGCATCTTCTGGGTCGCATAGGCGAGCGCAGCTTCGAGCTGGTTGGTCTCGTAATCCACCGGCTCGGGGATCAACGACGAGCGCGGGTTGCCGCCGCTGTTGCCGAACACGCCGCCGGTCAGCTTGATGCCGTCCTTCTTCTCGTGCCGGAAATTGGCGCTCGCCTCCCAGCCGCGTCCCAATCGGGCGGACAGGCCGGCGACGTAGTTCTGTCTTTCCTGCCTGAGGTCCAGCTTCTGCAGGAAGGGATCGACCTTGGCGGCCCGCAGCGCCTGCGTCGTATCGGTCGTCGCGATGCCGGCGAAGCCCGCCGGCAGCGTCAAGCTGCTGCTCCCCGCGCCGTTGAACAGCGTCCTGCCGGTGTCGTTGCCCCGCTTTTCGAGCTGGTCGTACTCGGCCCAGAGGCGGTAGCTGCCCTGAGTGCCGAGGTCGAAGCGCAGGTTTCGCGAGCTCAGGCCGAGATTGGTACCGGTCAGGCCCCACCATCTCGCCGTCTCGCGATCGCGCGAGCGCAGCTCGATGTTGCCGATCAGGTACGCGCCCTCGTCGCCGAGCCCGTTGTATCCGCCGAACTTCCACGCGTCCTTGTTGACGTATCCCGCGCCGAGCTCGACCTCGCTCGAAACCAGGGCTTCCTGCTGCGCGTAACTCGCAACGGGCACCAACGCGATCGCCACGGCCAGGCAGAGGCGATTACGCTTGAGGATGCCGTTGCTTGGATTATTCGCCAGTCTTCTCATGACGCTCCCCTATATCGGTCGGGCTCACTACCGCGTCCAGCGCGGTCCGGAAGGATGGTTCGATCCATGCACCTGCGTGTGGCAGTTCAGGCAGCTCCTCGCGAGCAGCTGCTGTGCGGCGTTTCCGGTCGGCGGCGGCAGACCGGTTCCGCTATAGAGCGTGCTGGGATGGAACTGCGCGCTGTGGCACTGCTGGCACAGCCATGGGCCGCGCGCCTTGAGAAGGGGGGTATTGATGGAGCCGTGCGGCGTATGGCAATTGGTGCAGTCCTCGCGCACGGGCGGGTGCTCCCAAAGGAACGGCCCGCGCTTCTCCGCATGGCAGGTGTAGCAGGTCTCGTTGACCGTGCCTTTCACGAGCATGTTCGGGCCGACCGAGCCGTGCGGCTGGTGGCAGCTCGAGCACACCACCTTGCCTTCCTTGATCGGATGGTGCGACGGATAGTTAATCTGCGCGCGCTGCGTCCTGTGGCACGACCCGCAGACCTCGAACTGCGTCGCCTTAATGCGCACCTTGTCCTTGTCGCCGGCGTGCACGCTGTGGCAGGAGCTGCACGCCACGTCGTTATTGGCGTGCGAGCTGAGCTGCCAGTTCACCCTCGCTCCGGACTGGTGGCAGGTCAGGCAGACCTTGGCCTTTTCTTCGGCCGGGACCTTGGGATTGCTGAACGAGAAGATGCCGCCCACGCCCTTGCCGCCGCCTTTCGCGGCATGCTCGAGCGCGGCGTCGCCGTGGCACGCCAGGCAGCCGCCCATGCTCGCGGGGGTGCGCTCATCGCCCTTGACGCCGTGTTTGGACGCGGCGTAGCCGTTGAAGTAATCGAGGTGGCATCCCTTGCATACCTCCTCCGGCGAGGCCTTGCCGGGCGCGGGCTGTGCAAGCGCGGCCGGGCTGGCCGCCACAAGCAGCAACGCAGCACCCAGCATACCGAGCATGCGCAGCAAGTCGAGTCGCGGCACTACGCGCATTGGGTTCTCCCTGATTGTCGCTTCGACGAAACGGCGGAAAGACGATCGCGGCGAACGGACGCTCGCCGAAAGACGCAGGGGAACGATCCCCGGTTGCAACTTATCTTCTTCTCTTCTTGCAGCAAGCCGGCTCCCTGAGGTGCCTGCAGACTCACCGAAACTACATGGATTAAAACCCGTACCCTGAAAAGCCACTTTGATCTATCTCAATAAAGCCTACAAGCCGGGCGAACCAGGAGTTTCGCCAGGCAAAGGAAAGCCGCCGCGAAATCGCGGCGGCGCACGGAGCGAAAATCGAGCCCGATCCAATAGTTACCGAAAGCCGTCAGCCCGGAACTTACTTCGCGGACAGGACCCGCTTCACCATCTTCTTCAGCTCCGCCTCCGACGCGGCGGCCTTGATCGGATGGCCCTTGCCTTCCTTGAGCGCCGCGACCAGCTTGCCTTCGGCTTTCTTGTCGCCCTTGTACTTGGCCGCGACGTCCTTGTAGGCCGGACCGACCTTCTTCACGTCCATCGCATGGCAGCCGAGGCAGCCCTTCGACTTCAGAAGCTCGTCGGCCGACTGCGCGAGCGCGGCACCGGCAACCAGCATTCCCGCCACCGTCAGCAAGAGCGACATCGATTTCACACAGCCTCCTTCTTCTCTACTTGAGCTTGACGGCCCGGATATCGGCCTTGGCGCCGAAGCCCAGGGTTTTCACGAAAGAGACCTGGTGGCCGCGGGTGGTGATGTTGTCGTCGTGCACCGCGAAGCCGACGCTGTAGACGCCGCCGTCCTTGAGCGCCTTGTCGTCCGCGTTGGCCAGGCCGAGCGGACGGATGAGCACCACCGTCCACGTGCCGTTCTTCCACGTGCCCTTGGCCTTGTTATCGGCGGCCGAGTCCTCGGCGGGCTGCAGGTAGTAGCGCGGCAGCATGTCGCCTTCTTTCCAGCCGGCGCTCGGATCGAACGCCACCGCATTGACGTCCTTGATCAGGAACGGGTCGCGCTTGCGCACGTCCTTGGCGGTGGTCGCCTTGGACTTGAACTTCCTGGCGTCGTACATGAGCTTCGGCACTTTCTTCTCGTTGTCCATGTTCGAGGCGAAGTGGTTCTTGCCCTTGTCGAAGAGCCGGTACTGGAGCACGAAGCCGTCGTCGGCGCCGCCGACCGGGTTCGAGCGGTGCGCGCGCCACTGGACCAGGTCGACGAAGCCGCCTTCGGCCTTGAGCTTGGCGAGCTCTTCGTCGGACTTGACCGTCGTCCAGTCGCTCGGGTTGGTGCGCGTGAGCGGCAGGTACTTGCGCACGTCGTTCCTCTTCAGCACCTTCTGCGCGTCCGCCTTGGAAGCCTCGCCAGGCATGTCGCGCTCGCCGGTGTGGCAGGTGAGCCAGCAGCCCTGGGCGGCGAACACCGGCACCTTGCCGTCATCGATCATGAGCGTCAGCCGGTCCTCGTAGATCGGCGGCTGCTTGCCCTCCCGCACCGCCTTGTTGAGCCTGGGCTCGCCGTAGACCTTCCATTCCTTGCCGTCGAAGCGGTAGTAGGGATACTCGATGCCGGGCCTCCTGGCGTTGGTCTTCCACTGGAAGCGCAGGTACGCGTTCTGGTCGTCGTACGCGGCCTGGACCTTCAGTTCCTTGTACGCATCCTTCCCTTTGACCGGAGTCGGCTCGAGGGCGCCGCCCTTGACCACCTTCGCGCCAAGCTTTTTCTGCTGGCCTTCGTGGCATCCGGCGCACGGCAGATTCGCCTGGACCCCTTGCGCTCCCGGGTGCTTGTCCGAGCGCAGCCACTCGTACGAGGACTGGCCGGGATAGAACAGCGGCACCGTCGTGGCGGGAACTTTGCTCCAGTTGATCTTCGCCGGATCGGCGGCCATGGCGCTCGCCATGGCAAGGGTCACCGCTGCTGCTAGCCAAAGTCTCTTCATTGGGGCTCCTGGAGGATGGCGTCTTGCGCTTTGAGCGATCCTAGGCTCGGGAACCGCCGGCAATTTGACCCAGATCAAGCCATGCCCCCGTTGCCTGCGGCGATGATTCATGCCTGTGAAAGGGGGAGCGCCAAGCCGTCGGCAAAGCGCTGCACGGCGTCCCAGTCCGTGTACTCGTAGTCGCGTGAAGTGTCGGTGTCGCCGCCGGCAAGAGCGACGAATGCGACCATCAGCAGGCGCTTCCATGCGGCGTACTTGCTGTAGGGCAGCGCCCCGGCGAAGGTCGCCGTCTGCTGGGGCTGCCAGGCTGCCTGCCGCAGGAAACGTCTCAGATAGCGTTGCGCGGCGATGGGCTTGGTGCGCGCGCTCAGGCTGACGGAAAAGAAAGCACCGGCGAGCACGGCCAGGTCGGCGCGCCGCTCGCGCAGCCACGCCCGCAGATGCGCTGGATGCCGTCCGTAGTGGACCGATGCCCCGACGATCACGGCGTCGAACCCAGCAAGGCTCAGGCCCATGCCCGCCGGTTCGGCCCGGCGCGATTCCACCGCATGGCCGCGCTCGCGCAATCGCTGCGCGATGCGCGCCGCGACCCGGGCGGTCTGCCCTTCCACGGTGGCGTACAGAATCAAGACCCTTGCCATGGAGGCAGGAAACATCAACCGGTTGACCCGCAGATTGATCTGCGTCAATTATGCGGGTCGGTCGACCAGCGTGGCGGACGAATGAAAAAAATAGCGTTGTGGCTCAGCCTTTTGGGGGCACTGATGGCCGGCGCGGCAAGCGCCCAGTCCGGGCCGGAGCTGCTGAGCTCCAAGGGTTGCCTCGGCTGCCACGACGTGAACGCCGCGAAGGTCGGGCCGGCGTTCAAGGACATCGCCGCCAAGTACAAGGCGGACAAGGGCGCCGAAGCGAGGCTGGCCGCGGCGCTCAGGGAAGGCAAGGGCCATCCGGTCAAGGTGGAGGCCAGCGACGCGGAGCTGAGGGCGATGCTCAGGCGCGTGCTCGCCGCGCCGGCCACCGCGGCGGCGAAGAAACCTGCCGCTGCCCCCGCCGCGCTCGACAACGCCACCTGCCTCGGCTGCCACGGCAACGAGGGCTTCTCGATGCCCGGCCCCGACGGCAGGCCGCGCCCGCTGCACGTGGTGAAGGAGAAGTTCGAGCTCAGCGTGCACGCCAAGCGCCGCTGCGTCGAGTGCCACCAGGACATCACCGAGATCCCGCACAAGAAAACCGGGCCGATCAAGGTGAGCTGCGTGCAGTGCCACCAGGCCTTGTGGAAGACGGCGCAGGACGAGGGCAAGTCCGGGGAGCAGCAGTACCAGCGGCTCGGCGTGGTGGTGAAGCAGATCGAGCGCTACATGAAGTCGGTGCACGCGCGGCCCAGCCGCGAAGACCAGTCGCGCACCAACGCCACCTGCTACAACTGCCACGACGCGCATTACGTCTACCCGCTGGGCAGCACCGGCCGGGCCGACTGGCGCATGAGCATCCCGCTGGTGTGCGGCAAGTGCCACGAGAAGCAGCGCGAGGTGTACCGCAGCTCGGTGCACGGCAAGGAAGTGCTGCAGAAGGGCAACCCGGCCGCGGCGATCTGCTCCGACTGCCACACCACGCACGACATCGAATCGCCTGCCGTGGAGTCGGCCAAGCTCGCGATCGTCAAGAACTGCGGCGGATGCCATACGGAGAGCTTCCGGACCTACACCGAGACCTATCACGGCCAGGTGCACAAGCTCGGCTACACCTATACCGCCAAGTGCTACGACTGCCACGGCGGGCACACCGTGCAGCGGGCGAGCGACCCCGCCTCGAGGGTGCATCCGGACAACCGCCTCGCGACCTGCCAGCAGTGCCACAAGAACGCGAGCAAGGGCTTCGTGAGCTTCGAGCCGCATGCCACGACGCACGACTTCGAGCGCTATCCGCACGTGTGGCTCGCGGCGAAGTTCATGATCGCGCTGCTGCTCGGCGTGTTCCTGTTCTTCTGGACGCACACCGCGCTCTGGTTCTACCGCGAGTACCGCGACCGCAAGGAGGGCAAGGCGAGGCCGCACGTCGCCGGCGTCGAGCTGCACGCGCAGGGCAGGCAGTTCCAGCGCTTCGGCCCGGTCTGGCGCCTCGCGCACCTCGTGTTCGCCGTGAGCGTGATGACGCTGGTCCTCACCGGCATGGCGGTGTTCTTCGCCGAGACCGACTGGGCGAAGATCGTGGTCGCCATGTTCGGCAGCCCGAAAGTCGCCGCCGTGGCGCACCGCACGGCCGCGGCGATCATGCTCGGCATCTTCTTCGTGCACCTCGTCTACCTGCTCGGGCGCATCGGCCGCAGCTGGCGCAGCTTCAAGTGGTTCGGGCCGGTCTCGCTGGTGCCGAACTGGCAGGACCTGAAGGACATCATCGCCATGTTCGAGTGGTTCATCGGCCGCAGGCCGCGCCCGCAGTTCGACCGCTGGACCTACTGGGAGAAGTTCGACTACTGGGCGGTGTTCTGGGGCATGGCGATCATCGGCGGCAGCGGCTTCATGCTCGCCGTCCCGGAGGCGACCGCCTCGGTCCTGCCCGGGTGGGTGTTCAACGTCGCGACCATCGTGCACGGCGAGGAAGCGGTGCTCGCCGCGGTGTTCCTGTTCACGGTACACTTCTTCAACAACCACTTCCGGCCCGACAAGTTCCCGCTCGACACGGTGATGTTCACCGGCGCGGTGCCGCTGGAGGAGTTCAGGCGCGAGCACGCGCTGGAATACCAGCGGCTGAAGCAGTCCGGGGAGCTCGAGAAGCACCTGGTGGACGCGCCCTCGCGGCCGATGACCATCGGTTCCACCATCCTGGGGTTCGTGCTGATCTCGATCGGCCTGATCCTGCTCGTGCTGGTGCTCGCCGGTTTCCTGGGGCGCGCCGGCTGACTCCTGCCTTATTGACGTAGATCAAGTCGTTTCCGGACCTGCTTGCTACGGTCCACCTGCGGGACCGGGGGGAGCGAGGCTGATGCTCCCATTCGCCTTTGCGACGTTCCATGCTAGGGGCCGAGCGTGCCAAAGCACGTCGTTCGATTGCTCATCCTGCTGGGCGCAGGCCTGGCGGTCGGGTTGATCGCCAAGTGGCTCTTCACCGCCGAATCCTTCTACGAATTCGGCCACTACCGCGCCGACTCGGTCGCTGAAATCGCCGCCAAGGAGCCGGTGCTCCAGACGGCGGCGTACTGCCAGAGCTGTCACAGCGAGCGCCACGCCCAGTGGTCGGCGAACAATCACAAGACGGTCACTTGCGAAACCTGCCATGGCGCGGCCGAGGGCCATCCGCAGAAGGGCAAGCTGCCGATTCCCGCGGACACCAGAAAGCTGTGCTCGCTGTGTCACGAGAAGATGGCGGAGCGGCCCCGCACGCAGCCCCAGATCGACCTGGCGCAGCACGGCGCGGGCCAGCAATGCGCGACCTGCCACAACCCCCATGCGCCCAAGCTCGCGGGCGTCGTGGCGAAAGTGAGCGGCGATGCCGCCGCAGGGCGCAAAAAGCACGCGGAGAGCTGCGCCAGCTGCCACGGGACCAACGGCATCAGCCCGAACGACACCTGGCCCAACCTGGCCGGCCAGAACGCCGCGTACCTCGTCAGAATCCTCGCGGCGTACAAGTCCGGCGCCCAGACCGACGTGATGATGTCGCCCATGGCGCAGACGCTCGGCGACGGCGATATCCAGAATCTCGCCGCTTATTACGAAGGCCTGAGCTGCAAGGCTCCGGCAAGCGGGAAGGCGGCGGGCGACGCTGCCGCAGGCAAGGCCCTGGCGCAGAACTGCGCGGCCTGCCACGGCGAAACGGGCGTGGGGACGAATCCCGCGTGGCCGCAGCTTGCCGGCCAGAAGGCCGTCTACCTCGCGAACACCCTCAAGGCGTTCAGGGCCGGCTTGCGCAAGGACCCGATGATGGCGGGGGTCGTCAGGGGCCTGAGCGACGCGGACATCGCAAACCTTGCCGCCTACTACGCCGCGCAGAGCTGCGGGCCAAGGAAGACCTCATGAAAAAACGCGAAGCGATCGGTGCATTGCGCGCCAGGCGCCTGTTTCTGCGCAAGATCAGTCTTGCCGGCGCCGCCGTCGCCGCGGGCGTCGTGCCCAAGGTGGCCGCAAAGAGCGAAGCCGCGGCCGCGCAAAAGTCGTTCCCTACGCCGGACTACGACTGGAGCAAGCGCCAGTGGGCGTTCGGCGTCGATGCCACCAAGTGCATCGGCTGCCTGCGCTGCGTCGAGGCCTGCAAGCGGGAGAACGGTGTCCCGCTGACCGCGCATCACTTCAATACCTGGGTGGAGCGCTACGTCTACCTGGAGGGCGAGAACAAGCCGCGCGTCGACAGCCACGCCGACCCGGTGAACATCGCCGCCTCCGGCTCGGAACGCGAATACCGGTTCGCCAACCGCTACCAGGACGCGAAGGTCGAGAAGGCGTTCTTCGTGCCGAAGCTCTGCAACCAGTGCGAGCATCCGCCCTGCGTGCAGGTCTGTCCGGTCGGCGCAACCTACAAGGCCAAGGACGGCGTGGTGCTCATCGACGCCAAATACTGCATCGGCTGCCGATACTGCGTGCAGGCCTGTCCCTACGGCGCGCGCTGGTTCAACGAAGAGAAGGGCGTTACGCAGAAGTGCTACTGGTGCTATCACCGCATCACCAAGGGATTGCAGCCCGCCTGCGTCGAGGCCTGCCCGGTCGGCGCGCGGGTGTTCGGCGACCGTAACGACAAGCAGAGCCCGATCAGCCTGTTCATCCGCAATAACCGCGTGCACGTGCTCAAGCCCGAGACCGGCAATGCGCCGAACGTGTTCTACGTCGGCCTCGACAAGGAGGTGAACTAGTGGAGCCCCTGATCCATTACGCGCCCTACACCGGCTGGGTGTACCCGAACGAGACGGTGATCGAATGGTCGGTGGCCATCGTCGTCTACCCCTACATCACGGGCCTGGTGGCGGGCGCGTTCACCGTCTCGAGCCTCTACCAGGTGTTCGGCTTCGAGCGCCTGAAGCCGGTCGCGCACCTCGCGCTGCTCACCTCGCTGTGCTTCATGCTGTTCGTGCCCCTGCCGCTGCTGCTGCATCTTGGCCACCCCGAGCGCGCGCTCAACAACCTGCTCACGCCGCACTGGACCTCGGCGATGGCGATGTTCGGCTACTTCGCGAGCTTCTACATCGTGCTGCTCCTGCTCGAGACCTGGTTCGCCTTCCGGCCCCATATCGTGCAGCAGGCGCAGCACAGAAAGGGATTGCCCGGGAGGTTCTATCGCCTGCTCACGCTCGGCTCGTACGACGTGTCCGAGGAGACGCTGCGCCACGACCGCAAATGGATCTTCTGGCTCGCGATCGCCGGCATCCCCGGCGCTCACGGGCTGCACGGCTATGTCGGCTTCGTGTTCGGCTCGCTCAAGTCGCGCGAGTGGTGGTCGTCCGACCTGATGCCGCTGGTGTTCCTGTTCTCGGCCATCATC
>MELE01000086.1:0-443 GCA_001768615.1 Acidobacteria bacterium RIFCSPLOWO2_12_FULL_67_14b
CTTGGTCAAACGGAGGCCGGTCGGTATCTGCGAGTGATCTACGTGCCAGACCCAACTCCGGGGTCCGTGTTTGTTATCACGGCGTACGAACTCGGCGAGAAGGCGCAGAAGGCGTTGCGGCGTCGCCAGAAGCCTTCAAGACGGAAGAAGCCATGAAGAAGCAGAATCGATTCCCACCGGGTTGGAACGACGCTCGAGTACAACGGGTACTTGATCACTACGAAGCGCAGTCCGATGTCGAGGCTGTGGCCGAAGACGAGGCCGCGTACCGATCAACGAGGACGACGGCGATGAAAATCCCAGTCAAGCTCGTTCCAGCAGTCAGAGCACTATTGGCGAAACGCCGGGCAAGTTGATCGAGACTGAGGCCTAACACCGGCTGCACCCGACGGCGGCCGCTGCGGCAGATTGCCCGTGTAGAATCAGCAACTCGTGGCCGCCGC
>MELE01000086.1:467-16207 GCA_001768615.1 Acidobacteria bacterium RIFCSPLOWO2_12_FULL_67_14b
CAACTCGTGGCCGCCGCGGGTGAGCCGTGGTCGTTAGCCAGATAGTGGACGAGGAGGTCAACTCGGCGGCATGACTCGGCAAATCACGAATCCGACGTTCGTGCGAAAATCGCCGGATCGAGAAGACCGAAGGGAGGGACTCCAGATCGCGGAATGTGGTTGATGTCAAGACGGTTCGATCTGTATAGCTCGTTTCCTTTTGCAGGAGGTCAAGATGCCCATCGTTGCAGTCTTTCACTCGCCAAGCCTCACGCGCGAAAACTACGAGGAGTCGGTTCGAAAGCTGACCAATGGAAAGAAGGGGCGAATGGAGTCGGCGGGGGACTGGCCCGTCGAGGGGCTGCTCGTTCATATCGCGGGAGCCACTGAGAATGGCTTTCGTGTCGTGGACGTGTGGGAATCCGAGGACGCGTTTCGTCGGTTCGGCGAGAAATTGATGCCCATCATGAAAGAGATCGGGATCGACGCCGTGCCGGAGGTCTACAACGCTCACGCTTTCGTGTCCGCCTGACGCGTGAGCTCGAGTACACTCACCACAGGGATTTGACGTGCACTTATTCGCCTGCCCGGCTAACCTCCAAATGGAGCCGACGCGCCCGACAGTCCTTGCCATCATGTCGGCTGCGGCGCGCGGCTCATTTGGAACGTTGCCCGCTCTGTAGACGCAACCGCGTCAGCATCAAGGGGGATACATCTTTGCCAGATGTCACGAAGATTGTTCGCAGGCTGCTGAACGGGCCCGAATTGGATCCTCCGTCCCTTGGCAGCTGCGTTTCGCAAGATCAGGGCATTTACGCGTTTTGGCTTCGGGACGATCCGTCAGTGTGTCTAAAGGTCGGCATCGCCGGCCCGCGAAGCGGTAAGGGGCTACGCGAGCGCGTGCGCTACCACTATTCAAGCAACATCGAGAACTCAGTGCTCGCTCGACACCTTGCTGCCGACGTCACGTCGTCCCGCCTCATCGATCATGAGTTCCCCTCTGAGCCCGCTCTTTCCGGACTCTTCGTTCTTCAGGTCCGTCTGGCCGGCGGCACCGCGTTCTAGCGACGGTTGACGCTGCTGATATCCGCGGGTTGGTACCGCCCAGGCTGTGGTTCGTCGCGGAACTGCCTCGCCCTAGGCACCTTGGTTGGTTGGCCGTGGTATGATGCCCCTGGATCAAGACTGTTAACTGTTTGTTACACAAGGAGATACGCGAATCAGCACGGCGTCGATGCGCAAGGTAGCGGTGCCCGAGGCGGGCATGTCGACCCTCTTCGGGGCCTACGACGACAACCTCCGGCAGCTTGAAACTCTCCTGAATGTCCGCATCCGGACCCAGGGCCAGGAACTGCTGGTGGAGGGGGATGCGGCCAGCACGGCCAAGGTCGCGCGCCTGATCGATCAGCTGGGCGCCCTCATCGGCGAAGGCCACTCCATCTCCGACCGTGACGTGAAGACCGCTGCGCAACTGGTGGCGGAAGACGGCGCGGTCGACCTCCGCGATCACTTCCTCAAGGACGGGCAGCTCCGGCAGGCGGGCAAGCGCCGCATCGCGGCCAAGTCGGCCAACCAGCGGCGCTACCTCGACGCCATCGAGCAGCACGACATCGTGTTCGGGATCGGGCCGGCCGGAACCGGCAAGACCTACCTCGCCATGGCGCAAGCCATCAGCTATCTGCTGGCCAAGAAGGTCAGCCGCGTCGTCCTGGCGCGGCCGGCGGTCGAGGCCGGTGAGAAGCTCGGCTTCCTGCCCGGGGATTTGCAGGAGAAGGTGAATCCGTACCTGCGCCCGCTGTACGATGCGTTGTACGACATGCTGGACGTGGAGAAGGCGGATCGATTGCTCGAGCGCGGCACCATTGAGGTCGCGCCCATCGCCTTCATGCGCGGCCGCACGCTGAACGACGCGTTCGTCATCCTGGATGAAGCCCAAAACACGACCACTGAACAGATGAAGATGTTTCTGACGCGCCTGGGCTTCGGCTCGAAGGCGGTGGTGACCGGCGACATCACGCAGATCGACCTGCCGATCGGCCGCGTCTCGGGGCTCGTGCAGGCGATGGAGGTTGTCGGCAAGGTCGACGGCGTCGAGTTCGTCTACTTCGACGAGCGCGACGTAGTGCGGCACAAGCTCGTCCAGGCAATCGTCAAAGCATACGAAGCCTATGGCAGCGGCCCGTCTGCACGTTAGCGTCGCCACCCCTGACGCGAGCAGTTCAGCCACTCGGGGACTGAGCGCCTGGCTGGCCAAGGTCGCGCCCGCGTCGGCGCGCGGCGACGTCAGTGTGGCCGTCGTCTCGGATCGCCGCATGCGCGCGCTCAATCGACAGTTCCGGGGCAAGGACGTGGTGACGGATGTGCTGTCGTTCCCGGCGAAGACGCCGGGTTCATTTTTCGACTCCGGCCCGGCCGGAAAAATGAACCCGGCGTCTTTTCTCGGCGACATCGTGATCGCGTCAGGCGTGGCCGGCCGACAGGCGAAGCAGGCCGGCCATTCCGTCCAGACCGAAGTCCGCGTGCTCGCCCTCCATGGCCTCTTGCACCTCCTCGGATACGATCACGACGACGACGCCGGCACGATGGCGCGAGTGGAGGCCCGGCTCCGCAAGAAAGCAGGGCTTCGCGAAGGCCTGATCGAACGCCACGGATGACGCCGCTCCTGCTGTTCCTCCTGGGGGGTGCCGCGATCTATCTGGGCACGGTCACCGCGGCGTTCAACGCGCTGATGCGGCTGTCGCTGCGCATTCACGCCGAGCGGACGGATCGCGACGACAGGCTCGGGAAATACCTCGACGATCCGCGCCGGCTCTACGTGCCCGCGCGCATGCTCAACTCGGTGATCGTCGTCATCGCCACGGCGCTGATGGCCCGCGTCACGGGCGTCGATCCGCAGGGGTTTCCGCTGCTCCTGCTCTCCGTGATCGGCATCGTCCTGGCGTGCGAACAGCTGCTGCCGCTGCTGATCGTGCGGCACGATCCCGAGCGCGTGCTCGACGTGCTGCTGCCGTCCTTTGATGGGGTGGCGGGCGTGCTGCGGCCGCTGACCTCGGCCCTGCTGCGGCTGAGCACCAGGCGCAAGGAACGCAGCGCCGCCAACGGCAACGGGCACGACCAGCCCGCGCCGGCGGCGGAAGCGGCGCCGGCCGCGCGGGAGCCCGAGGCCGCCCAGGAAGGGCAGGCGCGCGAGCTGCTCCGATCGCTCGTCGACTTCCGCGAGACCATGGTGCGGGAAGTGATGACCCCGCGCCCCGATATCATCGGGATCGAGTCGAGCGCCACGTTCGAACAACTGCAGAACCTGTTTCGCGAGCAGCAGTACTCGCGGGTCCCGGCCTACAAGGAGACGCTCGACAACGTCCTGGGGTTCGTATTCGTCAAGGACCTCATCCTCCTCAAGCCGAACACGTCGCCGGCCGACCCGATTACGCCGTTGATCCGTCCGGCCCATTTCGTGCCCGAAACCAAGCGCGTGCCCGAGCTGCTGAAGGAATTCCAGCGCAAACGCGTCCAAATCGCCATCGTCGTCGACGAGTACGGCGGCACGGCCGGCCTGGTGACCGTGGAAGACCTGGTCGAGGAGATCGTCGGCGAGATTCGTGACGAGTACGACGTCGAGGTCGAACGCATCATCGCCGAGGGAGACGGGCAATTCGTGTTCAGCGGCAGCGTGCACTTCGAGGAGATGGCCAACTTGCTGAATCTCGACATCGAAGGCCAGGGCTTCGAGACCGTCGGCGGGTTCCTGCTGTCGCAGTTGGGCCGCGTGCCTGCCGTCGGTGAGGCGATCGAGCTGGAGGGCATCACCGTGAAGGTGCTCGAAACCGAGGGGCGGCGAATCACCCGCGTCAGGATCAGCCGCCGCGAGCCGGCGCCGGTCAACGGGGGAGCGCCGAATCGATGAAGGCCGGGTTCGTCGCGCTGGTCGGCCGGCCCAACGCCGGCAAGTCCACCCTCCTCAATCGCCTCGTCGGCCAGAAACTCGCGATCGTTTCCGACAAACCTCAGACGACCCGCAACCGGATCGCCGGCGTGCGCCAGTATCCAGAGGGGCAGATCGTCTACGTCGACACCCCCGGCGTGCACAAGCCGCTGCACCGGCTGAACGTCCGCATGGTGGATGCCGCGCTCGATACGCTCCGGGACGTCGACGTGATCGCCGTGGTCGTGGACGGCAGCGAGCCTGGCGGCGCGGGCGACCGCTTCCTGATGGATGTTGTTCGCAAGGCCAAGGCGCCGCGCGTGCTCGTCCTGAACAAAGTGGACATCTGCAACAAGACGTCGCTGCTGCCGCGGTTGGCCGAATACGAGAAGGAAGTCGGGTTCGCCGACCTGGTCCCGGTGTCGGCCCTTACCGGCGAGAACGTCGATCGCCTGGAACAGGTGCTGCTGTCGCACCTGCCCGAAGGCGATCCGGTGTACCCGGAGGACTACCTGACCGACCAGCCGGAGCGGTTCTTCGTGGCCGAACTGGTGCGCGAGCAAGTGCTCCAGCAGACGCGCGACGAGCTGCCGTTCTCGACGGCGGTCGTGGTCGACAAGTTCGAGGAGGCCGACGCCAAGGGGCTGATGCGGCTGTTCTGCACGATCCTGGTGGACCGCGAGTCGCAGAAGCCGATCCTGGTCGGCAAGGCCGGCTCGCGCATCAAGGCCATCGGCACCGGGGCGCGCAAGGAGCTCGAGCGGTTCTTCGACACGCGGGTCTTCCTCGACCTGCATGTGAAGGTGCGCGAGGGCTGGCGCGAGGACGAACGAATGCTGGATTCGCTCGGTTTGCCATCGCGCCGAAATCGGCGGGTCTAAAGACCCGCCTCCACGTGTTAAATTTATCCGATCACCATGGCCGCGCAGCGCAGAATTGACGTCGTCCTCGACTCGGTCAAGCGGTTGCTCCGCATTGGCGCGACCGCCAACCTGCTGAACCTGCTGCAGAAGCAGCACCCGGCCGACCTCGCGTCGGTGTTCGGCTCCCTCCTCGACACCGAACGGCAGGCGGTCTTCTCGCTCCTGGTGGAGCGCAACGGCCGTCTCGCCATGGAAACGGTGAGCGAAATGGGCCCCGAAGAGGGCGCCAAGCTGCTGACCGGCCGCTCCGCTGAAGAAATCGCCAAGTTATTGCAGGAAATCCCATCGGACGATGGGGCGGCGCTGATTGATTACCTGCCGGAAGAGCTGTCGGCTGAAGTCCTGGAGTTGATGCGGCGCCGCGAGTCGGGCGAGGTCGAGAGCCTGCTCGAATACGGCGAGCAGACGGCCGGCCGCATCATGAACCCCCAGGTTTTCGCGCTGAACGAAGACCTGACGGTGGCCGAGTCGATTACGGCGCTGCAGAGCTCGCGCGACGTCGAGATGGTCTTCTACCTCTACGTCGTGGATGCGCGGCGCCACCTGGTGGGCGTGACCTCCCTGCGGCGGCTGCTCCTGGTGTCGCCGGAAACGCCGCTCAAGCGGATCATGACGCCCGAGGTCACCAGCGTCCGCGTCGACACCGACCAGGAAGAAGTGGCGCGGCAGGTCGCGTCGTACAACTTGCTGGCCGTTCCGGTGGTCGACGAAGAGAACAAGCTCGTCGGGGTGGTGACCGTCGACGACGTGATCGACGTCATCAAGGACGAAGCCACGGAAGACCTGTTGCGCCTGGCCGGCGTGTCCGGCGACGAGCGCATTTCGACCCCGGCGGGGGAGGCGCTCCGAAAGCGGCTGCCGTGGCTGGCGATCAACCTCGTGACCGCCTTCGTGGCCGCCTCGGTCGTGGCGATCTTCGAGGGCACCATTCAACAGGTCACGGCGCTCGCCATCTTCATGCCGGTCGTGGCCGGCATGGGCGGCAACGCCGCCACCCAGACGCTCACGGTCGTGGTCCGGGGCCTGGCGCTCGGCGAGGTGTCGTGGAGCAGCGCGCGCAAGGCGCTCGCGAAGGAGGCGCTGATCGGGATTGGTAACGGACTGGCGCTCGGTGTGATCGCCGCCGCCATCGCGTGGGGCATGAAGTCTGACCCGGTGCTCGGCCTCGTGCTGGGTATGGCGATGGTCGTCAATCTGTTCGTGGCGGCGACGGCCGGCACGCTGATTCCCCTCGGCATGAAGGCGCTGAAGGTGGACCCGGCGCTGGGCTCGTCGGTCTTCATCACGACCTTTACCGACGTGGTGGGGTTTGCCTCGTTCCTGGGGCTGGCGACGGTCTTCCTGCGCTATTTGGTGTAGAGGCGGGTCTTAAGACCCGCCTCTACGAAGTACAATAGGCAGCTACGGCATGCCGCTGTACACGGCCGAGGCCCTCGTTCTTCGCACTTACAAGCTGGGGGAAGCCGATCGCATCGTGGTCTTCCTGACGCGAGACCGCGGCAAGAAGCGCGGCGTGGCGCCGAACGCGCGGAAATCGCGGAAGCGGTTCGGCGCGGCGCTCGAGCCACTCACCGAAGTGCGGGTGGCGTATTTCGAGAAGGAGCGGCGCGAACTGGTGGGGTTGAACTACGCCGAGCCCGTGCGCTCGCCGCTATCGGCGCCCAGTCCCGAAGCGCTCGGCTACAGTCACTATTTCGCCGAGCTGATCGACGAGTGGGCCGCCGACGCCGATGTCGACGAGCGGCTGTTCCGTCTCGGCACCTCGGCGCTGGAAGCGCTGGTGACGGGGGCGCCGGTGGAAGCGCTGGCGCGGTATTTCGAATGTTGGCTGCTGCGGCTGCAGGGGGTCTACCCGTCGGATCTGCAGCTGTCGAGCGGCGCGTCGACGTTTCTGGACGGCGTACGCCGGGTCGGGCCGTGCGAAGTGAATTCGCTCGGCGCCACGACGCGGGTACTCAGGGAGATTGAACTGGTTCACCGGAAGCTGATTTCGATGCATCTCGACAGGGAACCCCGATCGGTTCGCGTGATTAACGAACTGCGGCGCTCATAACCTCGTGACCTTCCAGGACCTCATCCTCAAGCTGTCGCACTTCTGGGCGTCCCAGGGATGCCTGATCCAGCAGCCGCTCGATCTCGAAGTGGGCGCGGGCACCTCCCACCCGGAAACGGTGCTGCGGGTGCTCGGCCCCGCACCGTGGAACGTGGGGTACGTCCAGCCGACGCGCCGGCCCGACGATGGGCGGTTCGGGCAGAACCCGAATCGGCTCTTCAAACACCATCAGTTCCAGGTGATCCTGAAGCCGTCGCCGGATGAAGTGCAGCAGATCTACCTCGACAGCCTCGAAGCCGTGGGCATCAACCCGCGCTTGCACGACATCCGTTTCGAGGAAGACAACTGGGAATCGCCGACGCTCGGGGCCTGGGGTATCGGCTGGCAGGTGATGCTCGACGGCATGGAGATCACGCAGTTCACCTACTTCCAGCAGGTGGGCGGCCTCGACCTGTCGCCCATCTCGGCGGAGATCACCTACGGCCTCGAACGCATCGCGATGTTCCTGCAAAAGGTCGACAACGTGTTCGACCTCGAGTGGGGCGGGGGCCGGACCTACCGCGACGTGCGCATGCGCGAGGAAGTCGAGCAGTCGAAATACGCGTTCAACCAGGACACCGGCATCGGCCGCGAGCGGTTCTCGGCGTTTCATCGCAGCCAGTTCGACGAGACATACCGGTTCGGCGAGGAACTGCTGAAGGGCGGACTATTGCTGCCGGCGCTCGAGTATTGCCTGAAGTGCTCGCACCTGTTCAACCTGCTCGACTCGAGCGGGAGCGTCGGCGTGACGGAACGGACCGCCTACATCCTGCGTGTCCGTCAGCTCGCGATTGCGATCTGCAAGGAATACGCGGCCCAGCAGGAACCCGGCGCTGAAGGCCGGGCGCTGAAGGCTGAGGGCTGATCTATGGATCGCGAGCTCCTGATCGAGATCGGCACGGAAGAGATCCCCGCCAGCTGGTTGCCCGGCCTGACGACGCAAATCGGCCAGGCTGTCGAGGCGCGGCTGAAGGACGCACGGCTGTCGATCGACGAGCCCGTCGAAACCTACAGCACGCCGCGGCGGCTCACGGCGCGAGTCGGGAAGATCGGCGAGCGGCAGACGGATAGGGAAGAGCTCGTCACCGGCCCTCCCGTGTCGGCCGCTTTCACTGCGGATGGAACCTTGACGCCCGCCGGCGCGGGGTTCGCCAAAAAGCAAGGCGTGCCCGAGTCGTCGATCGAACGGATCAAGACGGCGAAGGGCGAGTACGTCGGCGTGCGCAAGCACCAGCGGGGGCGGGCGGCGGTTGACGTGCTGCCGGAAGTGCTGGCGGGCGTCTTGCGCAGCCTGTCGTTCCCGAAGCAACTGCGGTGGGACGCGGCGCTCGACGACGGGCGCGGCGAGTTGCCGTTTGGCCGGCCGATCCGCTGGATCCTGTTCCTCTACGGCGGGCGCGTCGTGCCGTTCACAATCCTGCGATCCCCGCTCGCCCGCGGCCCCCGCGTGCAGGATCTCAGCTCGGGTCCGTCGACCTACGGCCACCGGTTCCAGACCACGAGCGGCCGGCCGGGCCGCGCGATCAAGGTCAAGCACTTCGAGGATTACCGCAAGCGCCTGGCGGAGAACTTCGTCGTTCTCGAGCGGAGCGAGCGCCATGATCGGATCGCGCGCGAGCTCGACGCGGAAGCGCGCCGTCGCGGCGGCCGCATCGCCCGCACGCTCGTCGGGCATGGGCTGCTCGACGAGGTCCCGGACCTCGTGGAGTACCCCGTCGTCGTGTCGGGCGTGTTTGCCGAGGAGTTCCTCCAGCTTCCGGACGAGGTGCTCACCACCACGATGATTCACCACCAGCACTTCTTCCCGGTGAGCGACGACCACGGGAAGCTGTTGCCGGTGTTCCTGGCCGTTCTCAACATGGAGCCGGAGCAGCCCGAGGCGATCGCGCGGAACATGGAGCGCGTGCTGACGGCCCGCCTTCGCGACGCCCGGTTCTTCTTCGACGCCGATCGCGAGCACCCGCTCGCCTCGTCCGTGGAGCGGTTGAGCACGGTGCTGTTCCATAAGAAGCTCGGCAGCTACCAGGAGAAGGCCGCGCGGGTCGAGACGCTCGCGCGTTGGCTGTGCGCCGATGTCTTCGGCCGCCCGGAGCTGGCCGATCACGCGGCCGAGGCCGGGCGCTTGTGCAAGGCGGACCTGGCCACCGACATGGTGCGCGAGCTCACCGAGCTGCAGGGCGCCATGGGCGGCATCTACGCGCGTGAGGATGGCCGGCCCGAAGAAGTCTGGAAGGCCGTTTACCACCACTACCTGCCGGTTGGCGTCGAGACCACCGCACCGCCGTCGCGGGAACAGCTCGGCAAGGCGGCAATCACCTGGGCGGCGGTGTCGCTTGCCGACAAGCTCGACACGGTAGCCGGGATGTTCTCGGCGGGCGAGCGCCCGACCGGCTCGCGCGACCCCTACGGCCTGCGCCGGGCGGCGCAGGGCATCGTCCGCCTGCTCGTCGATCTGCCGGCGCTGACCGGGCTCGACCTGCGGCTGACCCTCGGTGAGGTGGTGAAGGCCCAGGGCCTGGACGACGCCTTCTGGTCGTTCATGACCGACCGCGTGCGGTTCGTGCTCGAGCAGCGCGGCTACGATTCGCGAAACGTCCGCGCGGTCATACACGGCAGTCCGGCGGCGATCAGCCCGCTCGTCGCCAAGCGTAAGCTCGAAACGCTGCCCGAGTTCACGGAGTCGCCCGACTTCAAGCAGCTCGCCGTCCTGTTCAAGCGCGTGAAGCACATCGCAAAGAACCTTGCCGCTGAGGCGCCGGACCTCGGGGGGACGCTGGCCGAACCGGCCGAGAAGGCGCTGGCGGCGGAAGTGGATCGCGTGCGGCCGGTGATCGCCGCGGCCGTCAAAGCGGGCACGGGCTACCGGCAGGCGTTCGCGGAAGCGGCGAAGGCCGGCCCCGCGGTTGCGAAGTTCTTCGACGATGTCATGGTGATGGCGGAGGATCCGAAGCTGCGGGATGCGCGGCTGCGGTTGTTGAAGCGGCTCGAGGGCCTGATCCTTCAGCTCGCCGATGTGTCTGAAATCGTTCCGGAAGCGGACAAGCAGGAGTAGAGACGGGCAATGGCAAAGAAGCGAGCGAAGTCCAAGGAAACCACGAGGATCACGAAGACGACCACGAAGAAATTCGTGTATTTCTTTGGTGGCGGCAAGGCCGACGGCAACCGCAACATGAAGGACACGCTCGGCGGCAAGGGCTCCGGGCTCGCCGAGATGACCAACGCCGGCCTGCCCGTGCCGGCCGGCTTCACGATTTCGACCGACGCCTGCAACCTCTACTACCAGCAGCACCACAAGCTGCCGGCGAACATCGAAACCGAGATTGCCGCCAACTTGAAGAGGCTCGAGAAGGCCGCCGGCGCGACGCTGGGTTCGTCGAAGAACCCCCTGCTCGTGTCGGTGCGCTCGGGCGCGAAGTTCTCGATGCCCGGCATGATGGACACCATCCTCAACCTCGGCCTCAACGACGATGCGGCTGAGGGACTGAAGGCCAGAACACGGAACGGGCGTTTCGCCTTCGACAGCTACCGCCGTTTCATGCAGATGTTCGGCAGCGTGGTCCTCGAGATTTCAAAGAGCGCGTTCGAGCACGAATTCGAGGCCGTGAAGAAGGCCAAGGGTGCGCTCCTGGACACCGACCTCGACGAAGTGGCCTTGCGCGAGGTCGTCGCCGCCTACAAAGGCGTGGTGCAGAAACACTCGGGCAAAGAGTTCCCGCAAAACCCGATGGACCAGCTCCGCATGGCCCGCAACGCGGTGTTTCGCTCGTGGAACAACGCACGCGCCAAGGAGTACCGGCGCATCTACGACATTCCCGATTCGATCGGTACCGCCGTCAACGTGCAGATGATGGTATTCGGAAACACCGGCGATCGATCGGGCACCGGCGTCGGATTCACCCGCAACCCGGCGACGGGCGCCAAGGAGTTCTTCGGCGAGTTCCTGATCAACGCGCAGGGCGAAGACGTGGTCGCGGGCATTCGCACCCCGCAACCGATCAAGGAGCTCGCGCGCGTGATGCCGAAGGCCTACAAGCAGCTGCGCGAGATCACGACGCGGCTCGAGCGGCACTACAAGGACATCCAGGACTTCGAGTTCACGATCCAGGACGAGAAGCTCTACATGCTGCAGACCCGCAGCGGCAAGCGCACCGGCTACGCCGCTGTAGTGATCGCGACCGACATGGTCAATGAGAAGCTTCTCAAACCAAAAGAGGCCATCCTTCTCGTCGACCCCGAGGCCCTGTCGCAACTGCTTGCGCCCGGCTTCGACCAGAGCGAGTGGAAGGCCATCGAACCCGTCACGCGCGGGCTGCCGGCCTCTCCCGGCGCAGCATGCGGCAAGGCCGTGTTCTCTTCGGAAACCGCCGTCGAATGGTCGAACAAAGGCGAACCCGTTATCTTGGTCCGCCGCGAAACGGCGCCAGATGACATCCACGGCATGTGGGTGTCACAGGGTATCCTGACCGCAACGGGCGGCATGACATCGCACGCCGCCGTGGTAGGACGGCAAATGGGTAAACCGTCCATCGTCGGTGCCGGCGAACTCCGCATCGAGGAACACGCCAAGACGTTCACGGTGAAAGGGAACGTCGTTAAAGAGGGCGAATGGGTCGCCTTTGACGGTCTGACTGGGGAAGTGAAGCTCGCCAGGATCGCCTCGCAGCCAAGCGAGATTCTTCAGGCGGTCACCGGCAAGAAGAAGGCCGCAGCCTCGTCGATTTATCAGCGGTTCATCACCTTGCTGGAGTGGGCCGACGAATTTCGTCGTCTCGGAATCCGTGCCAACGCCGATCAACCCGACCAAGCCGAGCTGGCCTACGCCTTCGGGGCCCGTGGCATTGGTCTGTGCCGAACCGAACACATGTTTTTCGGCGAAGACCGGCTGCCTATCGTGCAAGAGATGATCCTAGCGGACAACGAGCGAGACCGCCGCGCGCAGCTCGATTTGTTGCTGCCGATGCAAGAAGAGGACTTCTACGGCGTCTTCAGAGCGATGCAAGGCACGCCGGTCACGATTCGTACGATCGACCCTCCGCTCCACGAGTTCGTGCCCAAACGCGAGGAGTTGATGCTCGACATAGCCAAGCTCGAGTTCGAGATCAAGGACAAGGCGCGCACCCATGGCGTCATCGACCTCGACGCGCCAGCGGGCGTCGAGCTTCGACTCAAGGTGTTGTTCAAAGAGGAATCGGAACTGAAGGCCAAGCGCGCACTCCTCAGTCGCGTGCAGCAGCTCCACGAATTCAACCCGATGCTGGGTCATCGTGGAGTGCGTCTGGGGATCACCTACCCTGAAATCACCGAGATGCAAACCCGGGCCATCATCCGCGCCGCCTGCCGCCTCAACGCCGAGTGGCGCAGGAAGAAGCGTCAGGTCGTGCCGGAGATCATGATTCCACTTGTCGGCGACGTTCGCGAGCTGCGGGATCAAAAGGCCGTCGTGGATCGAGTGGCTGCCGAGGAGATGAAGCGGATTGGCGTCACGATCGATTACCTCGTCGGCACAATGATCGAGGTCCCGCGCGGGGCGCTGCTGGCCGACGAGGTGGCGACGGAAGCCGAGTTCTTCTCGTTCGGCACCAACGACCTCACGCAGATGGCCTTTGGCTTCTCGCGCGACGATGCCGGCAAGTTCCTGCGGGTCTACCAGGACAAGAAGATCCTCGAGCGGGATCCGTTTGCGACCTTCGACGCCCACGGCACGGGGCAGCTCGTGGCCATGGCCGTGCAGAAAGGGCGCGCGACGCGCAAGGACCTCAAGCTCGGCATCTGCGGCGAGCACGGCGGCGACCCGGCGTCGATTCACTTCTTCCATCAGGTCGGCCTCGACTACGTGAGCTGCTCGCCGTACCGCGTGCCCGTGGCGCGGCTGGCGGCCGCGCAGGCGGCCCTCAGCGTCAAGGTCGGGGATTGATTCGATACTTCGTCCACAGAGGCGGTCGCACCGAGCAGGTCGACCGCCTCGATCCCGCCATGCTGTTGCCCGACAGCGGGGCCATCGTGTGGGCGGATGTGGCGGAGCCGGCCGACGCCGACGGCGCGGTCCTGCGCGACGCGTTCGGCCTTCACGAGCTGGCGGTCGAAGCGGCGTTCCAGCGCGAGACCAATCCCAAGGTCGAAGCCTACGACCACTATCTCTACATCGTGCTCCACGGCATCAACTTCGACCCAGCCGAGCACCGGTTCCACACTCACGAGACCGATTTCTTCGTCGCCGCGAATTTCCTGGTGACCGTGCACGACGGACAGCGCCGCAGCATCCTGCACGTGAGCGAGCTGTGCACGCGGGCGCACCATGTGCTCGCGGAAGGGCCGGTGGCGCTGCTGCATCGCATTGTCGACACGATGGTCGATCACTACCGGCCGGAGGTCGACGCGCTCGAAGAGCGGCTGGACGCCATCGAGGAACACGTCATCAACGAGCCGGCCGAGTCCCTCGTCGGCGACATCCTCGCCGTGAAGCGCGACATCACGACGCTGCGCCGCATCGTCGTCCCTCAGCGCGACGTCGTCGGCCGGCTCGCGCGTCGCGAGTTCGACCTGATCGCCCAGGAATTGGCCTACCGCTTCCGCGACGTCTACGACCAGTTCGTCCGGATGGCCGACGATGCGATCGTGTTCCAGGACCGCGTGACGGGCGTGCTCGACGCGCACCTGGCCAGCGTATCCAATCGCCTGGCGAGCGTCTCGAAGCTGCTGGCGGTGATCGCCGCGCTCTTCGGTCCGATGACGGTGATCACCGGACTGTTCGGGATGAACGTGCCGCTGCCGAGCCTGCTGGGCAGCCCGCAGTACCAGTTCTGGGAGATCATCGGCGTCATGGCCTTCTCGAGCGTCGCCCTGTTCGTCTGGTTCAGGAAGTCCGGCTGGCTGTAGATGGGGCGCATTCACCGGCTTCCGGACGATCTCGCCAATCAGATCGCCGCGGGCGAGGTCGTCGAACGCCCGGCCTCCGTCGTCAAGGAGCTGATCGAAAACGCGATCGACGCGGGCGCCACCCGCGTGGTCGTCACCGCTGAATACGGCGGCAAGAAGCTGATTCGCGTCGAGGATGACGGCATCGGGATGGACCCGGACGACGCCCGGCTCTGCCTCGAGCGGCATGCCACCAGCAAGATCCGCCGCGCCGACGACCTGGGCGCCATCGTCACGCTCGGCTTCCGCGGGGAGGCGCTGCCGTCGATCGCCTCGGTGTCGCATTTCCGGCTGCGCACGCGCGCGCGCGGCAGCGACAGCGGCACCGAGATCCGCGTCAACGCCGGCATTATCGAGTCGGCCGTCGAAGCGGGCGGCCCCGAGGGGACGACGGTCGAAGTGGCGGACGTGTTCTATAACCTGCCCGCTCGCCGGAAGTTCCTGAAGTCCGATGCCGCCGAGGCCGGACAGCTTTCGCGTTTCGTCACGCAACTGGCGCTGTGCTATCCCGAGGTCGGCTTCACGCTCACCAGTTCGGGCCGCAAGGTGATCGCCGTGCCGCCGGTCGCGAGCCTGGCCGACCGGCTCTACCAGCTCTACGGCGATCGGCAGGATCTGGTGGCGGTCGATCGCGAGTTCGGCGGCCTGCGGCTGCACGGCTACATCGCGGCGCTGGCGGAGCAGGGGCCCACGCGCGGCCCCCAGCACGTCTTCGTCAACCGCCGGATCGTCAAGGATCGGACGATCGCGCACGCGATTCTCGATGCCTACAGCGTGGCGACGAACAAGGAACGCAGTCCCGAGGTGCACCTGTTTCTCGACGTGCCTCCCGATCGCGTGGACGTGAACGTGCACCCGACGAAGGCGGAAGTCCGGTTCCGCGACCAGTCGATGATCCACGAGATCGTCCGGCGCGCGCTGGGGGATGGGCTGGGCAAGGGCCCGGCGCCGGAGCTGACACTCCATCACTCGGACATCATGCCGGGCCGCCCGATGCAGCCGGGCATTCCGGGAGCGCTGGCGGGTGGTGTCTACACGTCGCGATGGGCCCCTCCGGGTGGACAGGAGTTCCCCACGGACGTTCCTCAGCAGGCGTCGGCGTCGCCGTCCGTCAGACCGATGATTGCCCTCGGACAATTCCGCGACACGTTTATCATCGCCATGGACGACGAGGGGCTCTGCATCATCGACCAGCACGTGGCGCACGAGCGCGTCCTATTCGAACGGATCATGCAGCGGCTGACCGATCAGGCGCTCGAAAGCCAGCGGCTGCTGATTCCCTTGGTCCTGGAACTGCCGGCCGCCGAGCGTCACGCCCTCGTGTCGCGGGCCGAGGCGCTGGCGCGTTTCGGATTCGAGGTCGAAGAGTTCGGGGGCGACAGCATCAAGGTCACCTCGATGCCCGCGCTGCTGCCGCCGGATGAATGCGACGCCGCCCTCCGCGCGCTGGCCGACGATCTCGAGGGCCTCGATCGCGGCCTCCGCCTCGAAGACTCGTTGAAGCAGATCGCCGCGACCACGGCGTGCCACGCGGCGGTGAAGGCCAACTATCCGCTGACGCTCGAGAAGATGCACCACATTCTCGACGAGCTCCGCGCCACGGCGTATTCGACGGTGTGCCCGCACGGGCGCCCGGTGATGCTGCGCATCACGCGCCGGGAAATCGAAAAAAACTTCGATCGCATTTGACAGTCCCGTGAAGCGCTGGCTCCCGGTGGCGCTCGCCGGGTTGATCCTGATCAGCGGGACCACCGTGCACGAATCGAAAGGGGTCGAGCGGTTCCCGGGCCGCCGCCTGCCGATCTTCATCGCGCACGGCCGCCGCGATCCGGTGCTGTCGTTCGCGATTGCCGATCGGTTCCGGACGCAGCTGCAGGCCGCCGGTCTCGACGTCACCTGGTTCCCCCAC
>MELE01000087.1:0-7376 GCA_001768615.1 Acidobacteria bacterium RIFCSPLOWO2_12_FULL_67_14b
CTACGCGTACTACCACTGCCAGCGGCAGTGCCGGGCGGTCAACATCGCCAAGGCGACGCTGGAAGGGGCCTTCGTCGATGAGCTCGCATTGCTGCAGCCAACGCCTGGCTACATGCGGCTGGTCAAGGATCGAGTCCTCTGCGTGTGGGAGCAGCGTCGGGCTGAAGCGAAGGACCGGACGACGGAACAGCAACGGCGGGTGAGTGCGATCCAGCAGAAGCTGGACAAGCTGGACGAAGCGTTCCTGTACTCGGAGTCGATCGACCTCACCAGCTACAGCCGGCAGCGCGACAAGCTGCGCGAGGAGCTGACGTTCGCCAAGATCGACCATCACACCGAGGCGGTGGACGAACTCGACGTAGAGGGCATCCTGGCGTTCGCAGAACGCATTCTGCCGCGCGCATCAGACCTGTGGGTGCAGGCGTCGCTCGACTACAAGCAGCGGCTTCAGCAGCTGTTCTTCCCGGAAGGAATCGCGTACGACGGAAATCGGTTTAATCGAACCGCCGTAACGGCACCACTTTTCAAGTACTTGGCGCCGTCCGAGAGTGCTGATGAAAGAGTGGTGAGCCCGCTCGGAATCGAACCGAGAACCAACAGATTAAGAGTCTGCTGCTCTGCCAGTTGAGCTACGGGCCCACTCAGGGAGTGGAACCTGCCGGCGCGCGCCATGGAAACGGACGCGCGACGGCGGGGAAACTGTAACTATAGCATTCAGGCTTCACGGTGGACAAGCAGCACTTCCCGACAAGGGCTCTTCGTGATCTTCGTGGTTTCTTTTCTTAGGGCCTCAAGCTCTTCAAGTAATTCACGAGGTTCCACGTCTCCGCCGCGCTGATCCGCTCCGCATAGCTGTCCATGTCCGCGGACGTCCCCTGCTGGATCGCCGCGAAGATCTCGCCGTCGCTGGAGCCGAAGTCCCACACGTCATCGGTGAAGTCGGCGGGCTGGCCGCCGGCGCCGGCGCCCCCGCCGTCGCCCTGGCCCGATGGGCCATGACACCGCGAACACAGGAGCATGTAGGTCTTGCGGCCGGCCGCGACCGACGCCGGCGTGGCGGGAACCGGGTTGGCGACCTTCGCCGCCGCCGGGTTCCCGCCCCGCTTCGGCGTGGTGGGCGTGAGGCCGCCGCCCTGCGCCGCGCTCCAGGCCACGGCCGACACGAGCACCAGTCCCGTCGCGAGGACAGCGGTCAGACGCGCACCAGATCGGGCACCCACTGCTTGATCATCTTCTTGATGTCGCGCTGGCTCGTGTTGTCCTTCAACACCGTGCGAATGAGGTCGGGCAATTCGGCGTCGCTGGCGAAGCGCAGCCCGACCAGTTGCTTGACGTCGAGGTCGCCGAAGCGCGCCATCAGGTCCGCTGGAAGCAGCCCCTGTAACCGCAGTTTCATCTCGAGACGAATCAAACGGTCCTGCGCCGTCAGCGCCTGAACCCGGGCGAGTAGGCATGCGGTGAACAGCGCCGCCGCCACCACGACGGCGAACGCGGTGCTGCGCGACGGGGCGTAGTACAAGTGTCGCCCCTCATTGAGGACGTTGATCAGGAGCACGGGCAGCGCGAAGAAATGAAACGCCGGCAGCCAGCGCACGTGATGCTTGTAGCTTTGAATCTCGGCCATGATGTTTACCGCCCTCCTTGGACGGGCTTACTCGGTGGACAATCCGAAACGGTCGACCAGGTAGTCCGGATATCGATCGTGCAGCGAGAGGAACAACTCGTTGATCAGGTTGAGGGCGTGCCGCACCGCGTACTCGTGATTCGCCCCGCGGATCCGAACCGCGAGCGACCAGTCGCCCTTGCGGACCGCGCACGACACCGACGCCCGCCGCGCATCGAGGCGCTTGTGCGCCGGCTGCACCTTCATCGACCGTGACCGGACGATCGACTTGAGGGCCAACACCATCGCCGACGCCGGCTCCACACCCGGAAACAGCGCGGCAAACGTCAGCACGCCGCGCCGCGGATCGAAGACGGCGTGGATCGGACGGCGCAGCAGCCACAGGAAGTGGTACTCGATCCGCCCGCGCGCGCCGGCCGCCGCCTGGAAGCCGCGGAACACGCCGCGGTCCGCATACTGCTGCAAGGTCCGCGAGACCGCATCCGTCAATGGTAGTACGACATCACCCCGGGTTCGATCTTGCCGATCGCTCCGGGCGGGTAGGTGGCGCGATCCCAGAATTCCTTCTTCCCCTGGCAGTTAATCACCGACGGCCGTCCCTCGCGGACCGCCACCTGATAGGCGCGCGCGAGCGCCGGGCGGAACTCCGACGGCCGCGTGACGTACTCGCCGTGCCCGCCAAGCGCCTCGGCCAGTTTGTCGTAGCGCAGGTTCTCCTGGAACAGGTGGATGGGCAGCGCCCGTGCTTCGCGCTGCGCCTGCGTCCACGTGCCCCACGCGTTGTTGTTATAGACGATGATCACGGCGGGCAGCTTGTACTTCGCCATGGTGTCGATCTCCATGGCCGTGTAGCCGAACCCCGCGTCGCCGGTGATGCAGACGATCGGGTGGCCCTGGTGCGCGGCTTGCGCGCCGGCGCCAAGCTGCACCGCCGCCGCCACGCCCACCGCGTAGCCCACGTCGGGGCCGATGGCGCCGTACTGATACGCGCCGTTCATCACCTGGCCCGGCCGGTAGCTGCGCAGCTCGCGGCGGACGTAGCGCGCGATGCCGTAGCCGCCCGAGGCCACGGTGGTCTGTTCCTTCGGCAGCGTGCCGCGATACAGGAAGTCGCCGAGCTGCTTCGCGATCACCGCCGGGTGAATCGCGTCGGTGTAGCCCAGGCCGAGCTTGTAGTACTCGGCGTTCTGGTCCTCGAACTTCCGCTTCGCGGCGGCGATCTCGGCAATCCACGCGTCGTGCGCCAGCCGCGGCACCGCGTCGGCCAGCGCCTCGAGGGCCGCCAGCTCGCAGCTGACGATGCCGAGGTCAATCGGGAGGTTGCGGCCGATGTCTTCGTGCGCCTGGTCGATGCGGATGTAGCGCGCGTCGGGCCCGAAGGCGAACTCGCCGACGCTCGGCATGCAATGCTGCCCCGCCAGGATCACCAGGTCGGCGCTCGCCAGCGCCGTCGGCGACGCGTTGGCCGACAGCGGGCTCGCGTCCGAGAACTGTCCCTTCATCGCCCCCGATTCCACGACCGGAATCTGTGCCTTCTCCGCGAACCGCTTGAGCGCGTCCCACGCCTTGGCGTAGAACACGCCGTTGCTCGACACGACGATCGGGCGCTGGGCCTTGCGGATCATGTCGACGGCCGTCGCGATGTCCTTCGGCGACGGATGCGGCCGCGAGTCGGTCCGGTAGCGCGCCTTGTCGTGGTAGAACTCGAGCTCGGTCGCGTCCTTGAAGCGCGCCGCCGCCACTTCGGAGGGGAAGTCGAGGTGCACGGGCTTGGGCACGCCGCTCTTCAGCTGCCGGAACGCATAGCCCGCATACTCGTGGACCCGCCGCGGAATGATCAACCGCTTGCCGTACTTCTTCAGCCCTTCCGTCGTCGGCTGCTGATACCCGAGCTGAATCCCCGACTCGGTGTCTTCCTGCGCAATCGACATGTTGCTGGCCACCACCAGCAGCGGCGTGCGGGCCGCGTTGGCGCAGGCGATCGCGCAGATCATGTCGGTGAAGCCCGGGCCCTCGGTGCCGGACGCCACGGCGATCTCGCCGGTCACGCGGATGAACGCGTCGGCGGCATGCGCCATCGAGCCTTCGTGACGGCCGCCGAAGGCGGGGATGCCCGCCGAGGCGATAGCGTGAACGACGGGATAGTTGCCGGGGCACGCAAACAGCGCCGCGACCCCCTCTTCCTTGCACGCGCGCGCGAACACCTGCGCGCCGGTCATCGGAAAGTCGAAGCGCACCGGAGCGGCGGCGGCAGCCGCGGCAAACTCCGCGGGCACGCGAATCGGCGCGACACCGCTCGTCGCGCCCTGGATGCCCTGCGGCTCCGCCCCGGCGCGTGCGGCGCCAATCGCCGCGGCGGCCGTGGCGCCGGCGCCGGCCACCGCCTTCCGCAGAAAATTCCGGCGGCTGACTTCCGCCTTGCGAGTCGCGCGCTTCGTCATGGGCAGGAGAATATGGCGCGCGGTCACCTTCACGCAAGTGCATACGGTCGCAAGGGTGACGATTTCGGGCTGCGCTCGGGGAAGAAGGCGCTACCGTAGCGTGATACTGACAACCACGGTTCCCGTTGCGGACCCAAGGAGTGATTCATGCGTACTCACCGAGTTCTCGCCGTCATCGTTGTCCTCGCCGTTACGCTCGTCGGGGGCGGGCTCGACGCCTCGCAATCCAAGAAGAAAGCCAAGTCCAGCCGGGCCGCCGCGGCCGCCGGCGCCGCCGGGGCCGTGGCCGGACCAAGGGCGCTGATCAACCGGCCACTCGTGATCGACGGCGACGACGCGCAAGGGTTCTACTGCGCGCTCTCGATGCCGAACGTGCACTATCTCGGCACCTTGCCGCCCAACACCGGCGTCAAGATCGATTTCGAAAGCACCGACAACTCCGACCCCATCGCGGTCCTGACGACGGTCAAGTTGGAGGGGACGAGCGTGGGCGCGGAGAACGTCGCCAGCGACGATGACGGCGGCCAATTGAACCCGCGCTTCGAGCTGCGCCGGTCGTACTGGGCCACCTACATCCTCACGGTCTCGTCGGCCGACGACGACGAAGCCTGCTACGCCTACCGCATGCGCTGGGTCCAGTAGCGCCGTCCGGCCGGCAGTGTCTTGGGGGAGGCGCGGAGACCGCGCGCCTCCCGCGACGCGGACCCCTATACCTCGGCCGCGTGATTTGGTATCGTTGGCGCATGCCGAACGACCTAATTGCCCGTCCGCTCGCAGCGCTGCTCGGGTGCGCGCTCCTCACCATGGCCCTGGGGACGAATCCTGCCGCGGGGCAGGCCAAACCGGCCGCCGCCGCGCCGGTGTTCAAGGTCGATCCGAGCTGGCCGCTCGAGATGCCCAACAACTGGATCCTCGGCGCCGTCACCGGCGTGTTCGTGGATGCCAGGAACCACGTGTGGGTCACGCACCTGCCCGAGACGCTCACCGAGGAAGAGACCTCGATCATCCAGAAGCCGCCGATCGGCACCTGCTGCGCGCCGGCGCCGCCCGTGATCGAGTTCGATCCGCAAGGCAAGGTCGTCCAGGGCTGGGGCCAGGGGACGATGGAGGACACGTCGAACTGGCCGCGCAACCCGCACGGCATCTTCGTCGATCACAACAACTTCGTCTGGGTCGGCACCTACATGCACCATCGCGTGATGAAGTTCACGCGTGACGGCAAGCTGGTGCTCACCATCGGCCAGTACGACAAGAACGCCGGCAGCAACGACACGACGCTGCTTGGCGGGCCGGCCGGCATCTGGGTGGATCCGAAAACCAACGAGGCCTACATCGCCGACGGCTACCGCAACCGTCGCGTCATCGTGGTCGACGGCGCCACCGGGAAGTACCTGCGCCACTGGGGCGCCTACGGTGAGAAGCCCGACGACACCGAGAAGTTCGACCCGAAAACGATGGTGAGCGGCGCGCTGCCCAGGCAGTTCTCCACCGTGCACGGCCTGACGGGCACCAACGACGGCAAGATCTACGTCGCCGATCGGCGCGGCAACCGCATCCAGGTGTTCGACCACCAGGGCAAGTTCCTGGCGGAGAAGGTGATCGCCCCGGCGACGCTGTCGTCCGGCTCAGCGTTCGTCCTCGTGCCGTCCATCGATGCGCAGCAGCAGTGGCTGTACATGGCCGACGGCACCAATCACAAAGTGTGGATCCTGCGCCGATCGGATCTCGAGGTGGTGGGCGAGTTCGGCCATGGCGGGCGCCAGGTCGGCCAGATGCTGCGTCCGCACGGCATGAGCATCGACTCGCAGGGCAACCTCTACGTGGGAGAAGCCTCGACCGGGCGGCGGGTGCAGAAGTTCACGCCGCAACTGGTGACCAGGCGCGTTCAGTAGATCAGGACCAGGACCTGGAGGACCAATGAAACTCGCGACCGCCCTGCTCGCCGCGCTGCTCATCCTGACCGTGGCGTCCCCCGCCTTCGCCACGTGGTCGGTGATCGCCGTCGATGCGAAGACCGGCCAGGTGATCATCGCGTCGGCGACGTGCGTCCGGCAGCAGGGGTTTCCCCAACGCAAGCCGAACGGCGCGCGCGATCTGATGGAAGTGCAAGCGGTGATCGTGCCGGGCATCGGGGTGGCGGCGTGCCAGGCCGGCGTCGACAACACGCGCGAGGATCAGATGCTGGTCTACGCCGAGATCAAGAAAGGGACGCCACCCGCGCGAATCCTCGAGCTGCTCAAGCAGCACGAAGCCGCGCGCAAGCCCGAGCCGCAAATGGAGCGCCGCCAGTTCGGCATTCTCTCGATTCCGGACGGCAAACAGATCACGGCGCAGAACAACCGCGCCGGCTTCAATGGCACGGGCAACTCGCAGTCGTCGCTGTACTTTGGCGGCCAGGTCGGCCAGATGTTCTACCAGGTGCAAGGCAACACGCTGCTCGGCGACCAGGTGGTGCACCGCGCGGCGCTGGCGTTCACGCGGGCGGCCGGCACGCTCGCGGACCGCGTGATGGCGGCGATGGAAGCCGCCGACGCCAACGGCGGCGACCACCGCTGCAACTGCGGCAACAATCCGCTCGAGTTCGTGCCGTGCGACAACAAGACGGCGCACGTGGCCTACATCGCGATCGCCGACAAGGACGACAAACCGGGCGTGTCGCACAACGACGGCCAGTACTTCGCGTACCTGAGCGTGACCGACGACAACACCAGGCCCGGCGAGAGCGGCAATCCGGTGAAGACCCTGCGCCAGCGCTACGACGCGTGGGTCAAGTCGGGATCGCCCCGGCTGCCGGCGCCTCCGCCAAGCCTGTTCAAGCCCTGACAGCCCAGGCAGCTCAACCATAGATTCATTTTGAGAAGAACTGCCGAGCTGTCCGTCTACATAAGGTAGGGCTCCCCAAAGCCCACTGGAGTCTTGTAGAGTCAGAGGCATCCGCTCGTGCCGGCGGAGGCGTAGGCTCCTCGTTCCTTGGATTGGAGTACGCGTGAAGCGGTTCGATTCCCTCGCCCGCGGCAGCCATGGCGACCATCCTGGTCGTTGACGACCTTGCGGCGAACCGCGAGGTCCTCGTCACGCTGCTGCGCTACCATGGGCACCGGCTGCTCGAGGCGGCCAACGGCCGCGCGGCGCTCGCCGCGGTGCGGGCCAACCCGCCCGACCTCGTGATCACCGACGTGCTGATGCCGGTGATGGACGGCTACGAGTTCGTCCGCCAGCTTCGGCGCGATCCCGCGACCAGCCGGATTCCCGTGGTCTTCTCCACTGCGCACTATGGCAGGCGCGAAGCGAGGGCGCTGGCATCGACGAGC
>MELE01000088.1 GCA_001768615.1 Acidobacteria bacterium RIFCSPLOWO2_12_FULL_67_14b
CCCGGACTGCACCGCGGCCTCACGCAGGTTGAGGCCTTCCCGGTGGGCCAGCAGGGCGATGGCCGCCGACTTTTCGTAGCCGATGTGCGGCGTGAGCGCCGTCACGAGCATCAGCGACTGCTCGACGTGCTCGCGGATGCGATCCAGGTCCGGTTCCAGGCCGCGCGCGCAGTGCCGGTCGAACGACCGGCACGCATCCGCCAGCAGGGCGATCGACTCGAGCACGTTGTGCAGGATCACGGGCTTGTAGACATTCAGCTGGAACTGCCCCTGCGAGTTGGCGAAGGCCACGGCGTGATCGTTGCCGTGCACCTGCACCGCCACCATGGTCAGCGCCTCGCACTGCGTGGGATTGATCTTGCCGGGCATGATCGACGAGCCGGGCTCGTTCTCGGGCAGCCGCAGCTCGCCGATGCCGGCGCGGGGACCCGAGGCGTAGAGCCGCACGTCGTTGGCCACCTTCATCAGCGCCCCGGCGAGCCCGCGCAACGCGGCGCTCGTGGCGGCCAGGGCGTCGTGCGCCGACAGCGCCGCGGCATGATTACGCGTCACGTGGAACGGCTGCCCGGTTTCCCTGGCGAGGTATTCGGAGGCCAGGGCGCCGAAGCGCGGATGCGCGTTCAGCCCCGTGCCGACGGCGGTGCCGCCGAGCGCGAGCGCGTGCAGTCCGGGGAGCGACTCGGACACGCCCGTCAGCGTGTCGTCGATTTGCGCCGCCCACCCGCCGATCACCTGTCCCAGCGTGATCGGCACCGCATCCTGCAAGTGCGTGCGGCCCATCATCACGACGCGCTCGTAGTCCTCGGACTTGCGGACGAGCGTATGCCGCAGCTCCGACACGGCGGGCAGCAGGCGGTGGACGAGCTCTTCGACCACCGCGATGTGCATGACGGCCGGGAAGCCGTCGTTGGAGGACTGGCCGCGGTTGACGTGATCGTTCGGGTGGATGGGCTGGTGCGATCCCAGCGGCCGCCCCGCGAGCTGGTTGGCGCGGTTGGCGATCACCTCGTTGGCGTTCATGTTGGTCTGCGTACCCGACCCGGTCTGGAAGACCACCAGGGGGAACTCGTCGTCGTGCTGGCCGGCGATGACTTCGTCGGCCGCGCGCGCGACGAGCGCGGCCTTGTCCGCGGTGAGCTCGCCGAGCTCGGCGTTGGCGAGCGCCGCGCACTTCTTGAGCAGCCCGAGCGCGCGAATCACCGGACGCGGCCACGCGAATCGCGGGCCGCCGATCTCGAAGTGATGAATGGACCGCTCGGTCTGCGCCCCCCACAGCCGGTCCGCGGGCACCTCGACCGGGCCCATGGCATCGTGCTCGGTCCGCTTCATGGGTTCACAGTATCAGAGCGCCCAGAATCGCGGGGAGGCCAACAATCGAGCGGCCACTACCTCTTCTGTGTAGTGGGATGGCTCGAAACGACGCCTGCTGCTGGTATCCGGCTTGCAGATAAGACTCCATTGTGACCCTCGGCGAACAACTCACGTGGCTCTTCGTCCTCGCCGCGCCCGTCGCGTGCGTGGCGTGGACCGTCACGCACGAAGACGTGTTCGCCGAGCTGCGGGAGCTCTGCGAAAAGAAGAGCCGCCGCTGCAAGGCGCTGCTGAAGCGAAAGTTCTTCTACGTGTTCACGTGCGAATACTGCCTCAGCCACTACGTGGCGGCGGCGTTCGTGGGCCTGTCCGACTTCCGCCTGCTGCTCACGGACTGGCGGGGCCTGCTGATCGCATGGTTCGCCGTGGTCTGGATCGCGAACGTCTACATGAGCATGTTCGGGCGGCTGCGGCTCGACATCAAACGCGAGCGGGTCGAAATCGAGGTCCAGGAAGACGCCGCCGAGGAGGCCAAGGTCACGCGTTGAGCCGTGGCTTTATACTGAAGCCACCATGAAGGCGATTCGTATTCGCTACTGCGAGATCTGAAACTACCTGCCCCGCGCCGCCCGGGTGGCGGCGCTTATCAAGCAGGACAGCGGCCGGGATGCGGAGCTGGTGCCCGGCGACCGCGGCGAGTTCACGGTGTGGGTGGGCGACCGGAAGGTGGCCGGGAAGAGCCGCAGCGGCTTTCCGGCGGACGGCGATCTCATTCGTGCGGTCAACGCGGCTCTTCACTAGAATAGGAAGATGCCCGCACTCATCGAAGCCATCGAGATCAAGCGCAAGGACTACTTCGAGTACGAGAACGCCCCGTACCATTGCCTCGACGTGGAGGTCTCGAAGCCGACCGCGCGCGGCGGCCAGACGCTCGTCCGGCTGAAGATGCGCAACCTGATCACCCGCGCCGTCTTCGACAAGACCTTCAAGGCCGGCGAGAAGTTCGCCGAGCCGGACCTCGTGCTCGCGAAGGCGACCTACTCCTACGCCGACGCCGACGGCTTTCACTTCATGGACCAGGAGACCTTCGACACGCACACGCTGAACGCCGACATTCTCGGCGCGGATCGCGGCCTGCTGGTGGACAACGTGGAAGTGCAGATCCACCGCTACAACGGCCAGCCGATCGGCATCCAGTTCCCGGCGATCGTCGAGCTCACGGTGGCGTCAACCGAGATGGGCGTCCGCGGCAACACGGCCAGCGGCAGCGTCACCAAGCCGGCCGTGCTCGAGACCGGGCTGGAAGTCCAGGTCCCCCTCTTCATCAAGGAAGGGGAAAAGGTGAAGGTGCACACCGAAACGCGCGAGTTCGCCGGCCGCGCGTAGGCACCGTACGCACCGTACGCACCGTTTCAGATCTAGAACCGCAGCACCAGCCCCACCGTGGCGCGCGAGTAATCGATCCGCCGGCCGACGTGCGCCAGCGAGCCGTCGTCCTTGGTGAAGCTCCGGAGGTAGCGCACGTCGAAGCGGACGCCGACGTTGTTGGTGAGGAGGCCGATCGCCCCAACGCCCACGCTGAACGCCGGCACGGTGCGGCGGACCTGGAAGATGCCGAGAAAATCGGCGGCCTCGGCGTGGATCAAGCCCGCGCCGCCGGTCACGTACGGCCGCAACCCGCCGGCGGTCACCTGAGGCGGCAACGACACGATCACGTTGCCGGCCAGGTCGATCACGTAGCTGCCGGGCCTGATCAAAGCGCGATCGCCCTTCTCGAAATAGCGCGGGATGTACCCGAACGCCACCTCGTATCCCAGAATGCGGTCGCTCAGCAGGAAGGCCGTGGCACCGAGCGTCGTTGTCGACTCGCCCGCCGCCAGCTCCAGGTCCACGATCGACGTGCCGCCGCCGAACTTGACGCCGAGATACGGCGCGAGAAACAGGTCGGCACGCGCCGGCGCAGGGACGAACACGAGCGACAAGGCCAGGAGCAGCGTGGCGCGAAGGCGGGAAGGCCGGGTCATGGAGACGCCCAAAGTCTAAACCAGGCGTCTCTTCCACACGCCGGGAGTTCTCAGAGGAACAGCCGCAGGAAGATCTTCACGAAGGGCGAGGTGGTGGCATCGCCGCGTTCGAGCTGGTATCCCGCCGCGAGGCCGGGGCTGTTGGCGAGCAGGATCAGCGTCAGCCGCTTGTGCGGCATCTTGAGGATCAGCGCCGACCCGGCATCCGCGATATGGCCGAAGGTCCAGACCAGCCGTGCGCCGGAGGCATTCTGAACGAACCACCCGAGCCCGGTCGGCATGGCAATGTCGTTGACGATGACCGGATTCCACATCTGGTTGAGCGTGCTCGAACTGAGGGGTTGACCCCGATCGACCGCGCTTTCGAACCGGGCCAGGTCGCGGGCCGTGGACACCATGCCGCCGCCGGCATCGAGGCCGTAACTGGGATACTCGGATCGAATGGCGCGACCCGTGCGGCTGTCGATGCGATACGGCACGGCGACGTTTTGCAGGATGCCGCTGTAGCGCGCGAGGTCACGGGCGTCGAACAGCTGCCGCGCCGCCTCGCCCTCAGGACGGATCAGATCGAGACCCGGCGCCGAGCGGATCATGGCGAAGCGATCGAGCAGTTCGACCGCCGCATTCTGCCGATAAGTGGTGCTGCTGCAGGTTTCGACCACCGGCGTCAGCGCCGTATAGTAGGCGGGGTTGTACTCGTAGCGACCCGTCGAGGCGTGCGCGAGCACCTCGCGCACGCTCGCCCCCGCCACGGGGAACGTCGGCACGTACTTGCGCATGGGATCGTCGACATTGAACCGGTAGCGATCGATGCAGACGCCGATCAACACGCCGGTCATCGCCTGAGTCACCCCGCCGATGGCGTACGGCGTGTCCGGTGTCGCCGGGATCTTGCCCTCGGCGTCCTGATAGCCGTAGCCCCGCTCCCACGCGATATCGCCGTCCCGCAGGATCAGCGCCGAAAGCCCCGGCATGCCGATTTGCTGGGCCAGGGGCTCGATGTATCGTTCGAAAATCTGGTAGGGAAACTCCTGGGCAGACCCCGAGGGCCCCAGCAAGACGATGGCGCCGAGGGCCGCAGCCGCGGAAAACAGGCGGAGTTTCGTCAAATTTCGGGGTCCCCTCGATCATATATCGGCCACTTGGGCCCCGGCCTGTGTTAAAGTCTGCCGGAGTCGCGTTTTCTGATGAAACAAGCCCGTCTGTGCACCGTTCGGCGTTTGCTCTCAGGGGTCGTCCTGCTGGGCTTGGTTTCCACGGCTACCCCCGCGTTTGCCGAGCAGGAAACGCTGCGCGTGCGCACCATGGTGCGCGACGACAAGGTTCTCGTGACCTTTTCGCTCGATGGCGGGCTCACCGACGAAATGCGCGCCGTGGTTCAGAGCGGCCTGCGCACGGTCTTCACCTATACGGTCGAACTCAAGCTGAAGGTGCCGGCCTGGGTCGATCGCACGATCGCCTCCGCCGTGATCTCCACGAGCGTCGACTACGACAACCTGACGCGCCGCCACACCATCTCGCAGGCGCTCAACGGCCGCATGGGCGAGTCGAAGGTCATCGACGACCCGGCCCTGGTCGCGCAGCTGGCCACCACCTTCGATCGGATGCCGCTCTTCGACACCAAGCTGATCGAGGCCAACCGTGAGTACTACGTGCTCGTGCGCGCCGACGCCCGCCCCCGGAGCAGCTCCGCGCTCTGGCCCTGGTCGGGAACGGCCAGCGGCCTCGCGAAGTTCACCTTCATCCCGAACTAATCTGCCTTCGGCCGTCCGCCTTCAGCCGTCGGCCGAAGGCTGAAGACCGAAGGCCCCATTCACCCAATCTTCGTCTGGTTGCTGATCTGCAGGTCCCATCCGTCGGGATCCAGCACGTGGTAGCTCTTGAAGTTGTCCCCAACCATGTCGGGCCGCGGGTTCAGTCCGCGCCGCTCGAGCTCCGCCTTCACGCCGTCGGTATCCCAGGGCTCGATGCCGTAGGAGATGTGGTTGATGACGCCTCGGGCAGGTGCAGTAGGTGCAGCGGATGCAGCGGGTGCAGTAGGTGCGCGGCGGTTGCGGATGATGATCTCGCCGATGTTGCCGATGCGCAGCGTCGCCTGGCTGGTGCCGTTGTCGTTCTGCAGCTCCCATCCCATCAGGCCCTGGTAGAACGCGGCGCTCTTCTTGTAATCGGTCACGGCGTACGAGATGTGATCGAGCCATACCGTCTTCCACGGCGCCTTAGGCGCACTTGCCTGCCCCGCCGAAGCCATAGCGGAGGCGGGCCCCGCCGAAGCCTCGGCGAAGGCGGGACCGGCCACCGCGACCATCGCCAGGCTCTGGATCAACTGCCGGCGGCTCATCTTCCCGTCCTCGAAATCCCGTAGCATTGTGGCGATCATCGTTTCCATGGTGGCGTCCTCGTAATGGCGAAACTCGTGTACTCGACAGCTACCGGCCGACAATGCCCTAAATGCGGCTGGCCCGCAAGTAATTGCCAGTGCAGCACCCGGGCGTCGGCCGATCAGCCCCTCCCCTCCCGCATCGTCGCCAAGCTGCGGATGGAGAAGAAGGGGCGTGGCGGGAAGACGGTCACGGTGGTCTACGACCTGCCGCGCAATGCCGCGTTTCTGAAGGACCTCTGCAGCGAGTTGAAGCGCGCGTGCGGCGCCGGCGGCGCGGTGTTCGACGCCGGCGTCGAGGTGCAGGGCGACCTGCGCGATCGCGTGCGCGAGGTCCTGACCAGGAAGGGTTTCGTCGTCAAGGGCTGAGCGGGTGACCTGAGTAGTTGACAGGGACCTGGATCGGCCTGAACATGGCTCCCATGCAGGCGCTCTTGACGGCGGCTCTGGCCCTCGGT
>MELE01000089.1:0-2455 GCA_001768615.1 Acidobacteria bacterium RIFCSPLOWO2_12_FULL_67_14b
AGCCGGGCCTCGCCCAGGAGCTGGCGACCGACCTCGTCCAGCTCGAGGCGGGTTGGCCGCGGGGCCTGCGCGCCGGCATAATCCACGCCGACCTGTTTCCCGACAACGTGTTCTTCCTCGGCGACGAGGTCTCGGGCCTGATCGATTTCTACTTCGCCTGCAACGACACCCTCGCCTACGACCTAGCCGTGTGTCTGAATGCCTGGTGCTTCGAGGGACACCGCACCTTCAACGCCACCAAGGCGCGACGCATGATCGGCGCCTACCGCGACGTGCGGCCGATGGGTGCGGACGAGTTCGCCGCCCTCCCGGTGCTGGCGCGCGGCGCCGCGATGCGGTTCTTGCTTACGCGCCTCTACGACTGGGTGCACACGCCCGCCCGGGCCCTGGTCATGCGACGGGATCCGCTTGAGTTCCTGGAGCGGCTGCGCTTCCACCGCGGCGTCAGGGGGGCGGGGGACTATGGCCTCGACGACTGACGACCGCGGACGTCGCGGCCACGCCGGCGACGTGGTGCTGATCTTCACCGACGGCGCCTGCCGCGGCAACCCCGGCCCCGGCGGATGGGCCACGATCCTCCGCTGGCGGGGCGTGGACAAGGAACTCGCCGGATTCGAGCCTGACACCACCAACAACCGCATGGAGCTGATGGCCGCCATCCGCGGCCTCGAGGCCTTGAATCGGGGCGTGCGGGCGCATCTCTACACCGACAGTTCGTACGTGCGCGACGGCATCACGCGCTGGATCCATCGCTGGAAGGCCAACGGCTGGCGCACTGCGGCGAAGACTCCGGTCAAGAACGAGGACCTGTGGCGGCGTCTGGACGCGGCGCTCGGCCGCCACGCGGTGGAGTGGCACTGGATCCGGGGCCACGCCGGCCATCCCGAGAACGAGCGTGCCGACGCCCTTGCCCGCGCCTGCATCCGCCAAGCCGACCGTGGCCCATGCGGCCCGCTCAGTTGAAGGTGACCGTCCTCTTGGCCCGCGCCAGTTTGTCGGCGTTCCACGGCCGGACCGAAATGGGCGCGGTCGCGGAATCCTTGACCGAGGTGCCGGTGTCGGGAGCCGTGATCTCGACCCGTCCAAGACGGTTCTCGACCGTTACCCCGGTGCCCTCCAGCATCACCACGCCCCAGGCGTCGTCGATGATGCCGCCCCAGACCGTGGTGCCGCGGATGCCGATGGTTGCCGCCTCGGTCTCGATCTTGAACGGGTTCCCCTCCAGCTTTGCGATTTGACCCGAGACCGCCAGCATCGCGCCGGACATCAGGCGCGAGGTGGCATGGCCGACGCCCTCGCGGAAGACATAGTCGATGACCACGAACGAGGTCCGCTCGCCGAGCGTGAGCACGGAGCCGTCGGTCATGCGCGCCTCGAGGCGGGCGTCCTTGCCGGTGGAGATGACGTCGCCGACGTAGATCGGATCGTTGACCGCCAGCGCGCGTGGCAGGGCGTCGCGCACGGCGACCGCGCTGGCCTGGATCCGCGTGATCCGGCCTGCCATATCGTCCTCGGCGGCCGGCACCGTCCCTGCCGCCAGACCCAGTGCGAGGCAGATCACGACCGATAAGCTGGGCGACAATCCAGATCGCGACATGTGAACCTCGTTGCGATAGAGGGTCCGATCCTCTCTCCGCCCGGGGATCGGCTCACACCTGCGTCAACGAAATCTCCGCCCTTGTGGCACCGAATCCGCCGAACGGATCGATGTTCAGCATTTTGTCCTGCGGAACGGACGCCGCCGCCCACGGCCGGGGCGGCGGGAATTCGCCGCCGCTAGAGTTGCTTGAGCATGGCTTCGGCGCTCGACACCTCGAACGCCCCCGGCGCTTCCACGTTGAGCTTCGTCACCACGCCGTTCTCGACCACTATGGAAAAGCGCCGCGAGCGCGTTCCCATGCCGTGGCCCGATCCATCCATGGTCAAACCGAGGGACTTGGCGAAATCGGCGTTGCCGTCGGCCACCATCTTGACCTTGTCGCCGACCTTCTGGTCCTTGCCCCACGCGCCCATGACGAAAGCATCGTTGACCGAGAGGCAAACGATGGAATTCACACCCTTGGCCTTGAGCGCCTCGGCATTGTTGACGAAACCGGGGAGGTGCTTGGTCGAACACGTAGGCGTGAATGCCCCCGGCACCGCGAACAGGGCCACTTTCTTGCCCTTGAACAGTTCGTCGGTGGTGACGTTCTGCGGCCCCTGGGCGCCCATCGTCCTGAGCGTCGCGGAGGGAATCTTGTCGCCAACTTTGATGGTCATGTGTGGTTACCTCTTGTTCATTTGCCGTCGGTCCCGCCCCTGGCGCACAAATCACCCGTCGCCAAGCCGGTCGCCAAAGGATAGACAAGGAAGCCGGAGAGTCCAAGCACAGTCTAAAACGTTTCTCGATCAGGGGGAACGGACCACGTCGGGGCCGGTCACCGGCGGTCCGCCGTGGCGCGGGAGCCGGCGGCCC
>MELE01000089.1:2485-5840 GCA_001768615.1 Acidobacteria bacterium RIFCSPLOWO2_12_FULL_67_14b
AAGCTCGGGAAGCATGATGCCGCGGGGCGCACCTGGGCCGTAGACGGCGTTGAAGGGAATGCCGTAGCGGCCGAACCCGGCGAGATAACGGGCAATGGCCTCGTCCGGCTTGGTCCAGTCGGCCTGCATGGCCACCACCTCGGGGGCGCTGAGACGCCGGAAGGTTTCGCCCCGGTAGAGGACCAAGCTCTTGTTGATCTGACAGGTGACGCACCACTTGGCGGTGACGTCGACGAACACCACCTTGCCTTCCGCCACCCGTCGGGTGATGGCGGCTTCGTCGAACGGCCGCCACAGCGACGCCTCCTTGGCGGCGTCGGCGCCGGTCTCGGGCGCAGCCTCCGGCCCGCGAGCGGTCACGCCGCCGGCCGCGAACGCCAGTGCCACCAGGGCCGCCAGCGCCAACGCCCCGGCGCGTCCCGGGCGCCACCCGAGGCGACGGGTCAGGGCCAGGCACGTCGCCACCGCCACCAAGACGGTGCCGACGGCGGCCGCCGCGACGCCTCCGCTTCCGCTCGCAAGGATGCTCACCAGCCACGCCGCCGTGCCGGCGAGGGCGAGGCCGAGGATCCGGCGCACCACCACCATCCAAGGGCCCGGACGCGGCAACGCCGTGGCCAAGCCGGGCGCCGCTGCGACCGCCAGATAGGGTAGGGCCAAACCGATGCCGAGTGCGGCAAAGACGGCAAAAATGTCGCCCACGTCCTGCGCCAACGCGAACCCAACCGCGGTGCCGAGGAACGGGGCCGAGCAAGGCGTCGCCAACAGGGTGGCGAAGGCGCCGGTGCCGAAGCTTGCAACCAGCCCGCCGGCACCGTTGGTCTGCCCTCCCGCGTCGGCAAGCCGGCGCGGAAGATGAATCTCGAACAGGCCCCACAGGTTGCACGCGAACAGCGTGACCACCACCGCCATCGCCACCAGGAACCACGGTTGCTGGAACTGGATGCCCCAGCCGATCGTCGTGCCAGTGGCCCTAAGGGCCGCGAGCACGCCCGCCAGTACCAGAAACGAGCTCACGATGCCTGCCGAGGAGGCGATGAAGCCAAGACGAACCTGGCCCCGTTCGCGCCCACCCTGGCCGATGACGCCCATCAGCTTGAGCGAGAGTACCGGCAGCACACAGGGCATGAGATTGAGGATGAGGCCGCCGAGCACGGCCAGGGCCAGCATCGCCACGAGCGAAGACGCCGATGCGTCCTCGGCAGCTTGAACGGGCGTCAGCATTCGCTCTGCGGCGCGGTCGCCGTCGACCAGGGTGAGGGTCAGCCGCGTTCCGGCCAGGGGGGTCTCGAGCGTCTGGGCGCCGCCGACCGCGACCTTGAGAATTGCGCGATGACCGCCGTCGAAGAAAGCGACATTGGGTGCACCGAAGCTAAGGTCGTTCGGCCCCTCGACGTAGAGGTCTGGGCTGACGAAGGGGCGAACCGAACGCGCCATCACGCGCAGCGCGATCTCTCTGCCCGCGCCCACCACCTCGCCCCGCTCGATCGACAAGCCGGCGGCGGCGCCGTCGCCAGGGACGCGCACCGAGAATCGGTTGATCAGGTGGGCAAATTCGCTCGGCTCGGCGGGTCCGGCGGGTATGGTCAGCGCCAAGCCGGCATCGTAGGGGATGCACACGTCCTTGCAGGCGAGATAGCTGACCTTGGCGTGCAGGCCGAGCGGCCGGCCGGGCTCGGCGACGGTGAGGGTGATGGGAAGCACCACCTCGTGCTCGTATCCGAAGGTCTCGAAGCCGAGGACGGAGAAGCGCCCAGGCATCGGCCACGACAAGGCCGCGGCGGCCAGGTTTTCGGAGCCGGCCCAATCGACGCGAGGCGGAAAGCCGGCGTCGCCCGGGGAGCGCCAGTAGACCTTCCAGCCCTGATGCAACCTGAAATGCAGCCCACCGGTCACGGTCGTGCCGCTGCCCGAACCGGTGACCGCCGAGACCAGACGCACCGCCGTCTGCTCGGTCTCGGCCCAGGGGGAGGCCACGGCGCGGGCCTCGCTGGCACCGGCAACGACCAGACCGCCGAGCGCGAGTATCGCCACCACCCGCTGACCGGGTGCGATGTCTCGCGCGTGATCGGTCTCTCGTGCCAACATGCTTCGGTCCCATGCCCCGCTGCGCCGGCAGGACTTGCCGTGCCGGTACCAGAGATGGCGTCAAGGGCGGTCGCTGATAATAGCACTCACGCAATGTTGAGCCCAAGTTCACGGCGCGACGTCGGCCGCGTCACAAGTCCCGTATCGAGGAGGCCAGGATCTGATCCAAGGGGCTCCGGTCCCGGCGGATGCCCTTGGCCGGGGCGCGGCAAAGCCGAACGCGCCTCGAGCAAGCGTCGACGCTCATCAGGCGACGGAGGTTCGCCTTGACGGCGTCGCCCGCGGGGTACGCCTTTATCCCGCCTGCCACAGGCTTCGACGCGACAACCCGCGCCCCAAGGTCTTTCACCCGGGGACGGCGTGTGCGAAAATGATGACGGGATGGCGGCGAGCCCGGCAGCGTCGCCGCAGGGGCGTCGAATGGCTACGGACGTTGGATGATGAGCACCAACCACGACAGCCAACTCTTCCTTGCCGGCCAGCTTCTGGTGGCCATGCCCACCATGGCCGATCCCCGCTTCGCCAAATCCGTGATCTACATCTGCGCCCACAGCGACGAGGGCGCCATGGGCCTGGTGGTGAATCAGGTCCTGGATTCGATTTCGTTTCCCGATCTGCTGGAACAGCTGGGAATCGAACCGTCAGGCGTCAGCGAGCAAATCCGCATCCACCGTGGCGGTCCGGTCGAATCCGGCCGCGGGTTCGTCCTGCACTCGGCGGAGTATGTCCAGGACACCACCCTGGTCGTCGATGACGACATCGCGCTGACGGCGACGGTGGACATCCTCAAGGCCATCGCCACCGGACGGGGACCACGGCGCAGCCTGCTCGCGTTGGGCTACGCGGGTTGGGGACCGGGCCAACTGGATTCCGAGATCAAGGCCAACGGTTGGCTCAACGTGGGCGCCGACGACGACCTGGTGTTCGGACCGGACTTGGCGACGACGTGGGATCGCGCACTGGCGAAACTGGGTATCAACCCTCAGATGCTGTCGGGCGACGCCGGCCACGCGTGAGACACCCTGTGTCAACGTCACGTTCCGAAAAGTTGGGTGGCGTCGATCGCACGTAGCCCGTCGGGCCTTCCGTGCGAGGGGCGGCCCGTCGACAACTTCGGGAACCTCGCCGAGTCGCCGAAGGACCTCGTCCGTCGCCACCGATGAAACGTAAAGGCAATGACCGGAAAGCTGATCCAGGAGCAGGTGAGGGCGTGGCACGGGATCGCGCTGTCGGACGCCCGTGCCGAGGCGCTGGCGACGATCGCCAC
>MELE01000090.1:0-6274 GCA_001768615.1 Acidobacteria bacterium RIFCSPLOWO2_12_FULL_67_14b
TTTGCAGCGCCTTCCGCCTTCGCGAACGCGCGTATGGCAGTGGCATCCGATGGATCGATGTGATTCGGTAGGATAATCAGGCGGACCACCTTCGTTCGATTCGGCAGATCCGGATTCTCTGGGAGCTCGAATGCTTTCGGCTGGGCCGGCGAAGCTGAGATGCGGAAGTCCTTCCCGGCCGCTGGGTCGGCAATGAGCCAGTCGATCAGTACGCCTGCGAGGGGTAACCCGATGATCGCCTTCAGAAACGGTCTTCTGCTGTTAGCCATGCTCGTCCTCCATTCCCTTCAATAGACGACCCGGCGTCGAATTCCTCTCACCACGTCGCTCGTGGTTGCGGGTCTACGACCCGCCTCTACGCTCGAGGTACATCACCAGCGCCTCGATCTGTTCCTCCGTCAATCGGCCCTTGAACACCGGCATCGCCGTCTCCCCGTACACCGATGGCGCGTCCTCGATCACCTGCCGGATCGCCGCGGCGTCCTTCCGCGCGCCTACGCGCGACAGGTCGGGGCCGACGATGCCACCCTCGCCCGAGATCTTGTGGCACACCACGCAGGTCTCCGCATACGTCAGGGCCGCCAGCTTTTCGCCGGCCCCCACGTTCGGAATCGGACTGCCGGCATGCTCGCGGCGCAGGAACGCCACGACGGCCTGCGCCTTGAATCGCGACATCACCGGCTTCGGCTCGGGCTCGTCGGGCGATCGCACGCCGGGCGCGATCGCCACCGGATCGGCCATGTGCGCGAGCAGCCATTCCTCGTCCTTCGTGATCCGCGTGATCGACAGCGGTGCGGCCGGGCCGCCCGGCTCATGACACCGCGCGCAGGAACTGCCCTCGCCGGTCGCGATCTGCAGTCCCGCGATCGGCAGCAGGCCCCAGTCGTTGGGATCCTTCCCCACCGGCAAATCGGCCACCCCCAGCCCGGTGAGCACGGCGACGCCGACGCCGATGGTGACAATCGCGGCGGTGAAGATCCGGCGCGACGCGCGAAACGGATGGCGTTCGCCGTGGCGATCGACAAACGGCAGCAGCAGCAGGAAGCCGACGATGGCGCCCGGGATCACCATGGTGGCGATCGGTTCGAGCGGGCCGGGGAAGTACTTCAGCATCTGGAACAACGAGAGGAAGTACCACTCGGGGCGCGGGAGGTAACTGGCGTCCGCGGGATTGGCGACCTCGTCCAGGTGCGCCGGCATCAGTGCCGCCACGGTGACGAGCGACGCGAAGACCGCCGCCATCATCAGCGTGTCTTTGATCACGTGCCACGGGAAGAACGCGAGGCCCGGGCCGGCCTCGGGCTCGATTGGACCGGAGATGCCGTGCTTCCGCATCAACGCGATGTGCGCCACGATCAGCGCAACCAGCGCGGCCGGCAGCAGGAACACGTGCGCCGAGAACCAGCGGCCGAGCGTCAGGGCGCCGAGGTCCGGACCGCCGCGCATCACGTTGGCGATGTGCTCGCCGAGGACCGGCGTGCTGCGCGCGACGTTGATCGTCACCGTGGTGGCCCAGTACGCCTTTTGATCCCACGGCAGCAGGTACCCGCTCAGCGAGAAGCCGAGGATCACGAGCAGCATCAGCAGGCCGCTGATCCAGGTCACCTCGCGCGGCGCCTTGTACGATCCGAGCAGGAACACCCGCAGCAGGTGGACAATCGCCGCCACCACCAGGAAGCTCGCGCCCCAGTGGTGCAGCCCGCGCAGGAGCCAGCCGAGCGGCAGGTCGTCCATGATGAAGCGGACGCTGTCGTAGGCGAGCGACGGCGCGGGCACGTAGTACATCGAAAGGCCGACGCCGGTGAGGAACTGGCACATCACGAGCAGCGTCACGACGCTCCCCGTCGTGAACGGCCACCCGGTGCCGCGCGGCAGTTCTTCGTCCAGGGTCCACCTGACCAGCGCCCGGTATCCCGTGCGCGAGTCGAGCCAGTCGAGCAGGCTGGTGATCATGGCTACACCTGCACCAGGACCTTGTCGTCTTCGATGCGCGCCGGCAGCGACGCCAGCGGCGCGGGCGGCGGGCCGGCGATCACCCGGCCCTGGACGTCGTAGATGCCGCCATGGCACGGACACTCAATCTGCATCGTCTCGGGGTTGAACTTCGTGCGGCAGCCCAGATGGGTGCAGGTGGAGTCGAACGCGCGCACGGCGCCGCCGCTCTTCACGAGATACACGACGCGCCGATCGACGACCTCGCTGGCGCCATCCGGACGCGCAATGCGAAGCGTGATCGGCAGGGGCGTGTCGTCCTCGAGCGACGGCAGATCCCCGGCGTGCAGCCACAGCGCGTCGCGGCGGCTGAAACTCGGGGCGACGACAGCGCCGCCGACGACAAAGGCGAGCGTGGCGCCGATGATGGCGTGAGTGGCCTGGATCAGGCGAACGAGGAACCCGCGACGGTCGTGGGGTTCGGTCGCCAGCTGCGGAAGAGACATACACACGGCTCCTTGTAAAAGGAGCGCAGCCTCGCTGGCGCGGGCAGGGTGACGCTCGACGGACTAGGCGGATTATAGAGACAAGGCGGATCGCTCTCGTCACCGCTTGTCACCGTTCGACTCGCTTCGCTCGCTCACGGCAGGCACGTACAATGGCGCGTGCCCTCGAGCCGTGTCGTCTGCGTTGCCGATGCCCAGGCCGCGGAGGCGTGGCTCGCGACGTGGCGGGCGGAGCATCCGAACGGCGTGGTGATGGCGGCTCCCCCGCCAGCGGCGTGGCCGTTCCGCCTTCCACTCGTCCCGGATCTCCCCTCAGGCCCGGTGGCGATTCGAGCGGATGCGGTTGACGACGCATTCCCCGATCACCAGACGAACGGCACGCGGCTGGTGACGACGCAGCGGGCGTATCTCGAAGCAGAGTGGTCGGCGGCGCTGGACGCGCACGGACAGGCGTGGCTGCTCATGACCGACGCACCTGAGCACCCGAGCACCGAAGCACCCGAGCACCTGTTGGCCCGCGCCTTTCGAGCGGCCGATCCCGCCGAGCGACTGCAGCTCTGCCTCGAAGCCCTCGGGGCGGGGCGCACCGCGCCGGCGCTGCTGGCCACCGCCAGCGCGTGCATGGAGGTGAACGACCTGCATGCGGCGGCGCGCGATCTGGACGAGGCCCTCGCCCTCGCGCCGGGCTGGGCGGCGGCGCACTACGAGCGCGGCAAGCTCTGGCTCCGCGTGGACGACATGGACCGCGCCGGCGCGACCTTCCGGGCGGCGGCGGACCTGCTGCCGGCGTTCGCGCCGGTGTGGGCGAATCTGGGGGCGACGCTCGGCGAGCTCGATCGGCCCGCCGAGGCGCTCGCCGCCTTCGAGCGGGCGCTGGCGCTCGAGCCCGACAACGCCCAGGCCCTCAACAACGTGGGCGTGGTCCGCCGCGAGCTCGGCCGTCTTGCCGAGTCGGAAGCCGCGTTCCGCCAGGTGATCCGGCTCACGCCGGACATGGCCTTTGGCCATTACAATCTGGGACATACCCTGTTCTTGCAGGGGCGGTTCCAGGCGGCCCTGTCGGCTTATGCTGAGGGCCAGGCCCGGGACGCCGAGAAGAACCCGGTGCAGGCGTCGCGGCTGGCGCTGTGCCGGGTCGCCACCGGCGACGGCGCCGGCGGGTTGCGCGACTTGCAGCGCGCGGCCGGATCGCTGCCGCGCGAGTATCGCCGCCAGGTGCTCGCCGACACGAGCGCGATCCTGTGGGCGCTGGTGACGCAGCACCCCGAGTTGAGGGGATGGGAGCCCGTGCACGCGTGGCTGGCGGGCGAATTGGCGAAGACCGGAAAACAGCGGATCTGAAGATCCGCTCTACCCACCGCGACGGCGACCGATCGAAGACGAGGGGCAACATGAGCAGCACGCGTCCCAATCCGTTCAGCCAGTTCTACTTCGACCGCGGCGTCCGCCTCGCGGCGGGGCTGGCGGTGGTCGTCGCCATCCCGATGGCGGTGCTCTTCTACTTCCAGTTTCGATCGCTCAACGACATCGAGAAAACCTCGGCGGTCGTGCTCCGGCAGTTGAGCAGCGACACGGCCGAGTCGCTGACGCGGTCGGTCGAGGACTACCTGAAGCGCCCGCACATCAGCGTGCTGCTGCGCATCCCGCAGTCGAGGACCGAGCCGATCGACCTGGCGTGGATCAACCCGATCTTCGGCGACGGCCTGAAGGAAAGCCCGTTCGTCGACGCGTTCTTCATCTGGACCGAGCGCGGGCATCTGGCCAACAAGTGGATCGCCTTCGACCACGACACCGATGCCCAGCCGGCCGACGACCTCCATCGCCGGTTCCGGGAAGATCCGGTGTTCGGCGCCAAGCTGCTGCCCCGCCTGCGGGAGCTGGTCAAGATGCGGATGGCGATTGTCGCCTTCACCGAAGAGATCAACGGGCGGAAGTACTACGTGCAGGCGCAGCTGCGGTTCGAGTCGTTCGCGCGCGAACGGATGACGAGCGTGGTGGCGCTGGCGGTGGATGCCGAAAAGCTGCGGACCCAGTTCATCCCGGCCCTGCTGCGCGAGCGGATGGCCAACGTGCAGCAACCGGTGGGCTTTCCGCCGCTCGCGGTGGCGGTGCTGCAGGAAGACGGCTTGCGCATTTTCGAATCCGACGCGCTGCGCGCCAACGACGTGCCCGTGGACGAGCGCAGCTTCGCGATCATCTTCTTCGACAAGGAGCTGCTGGAGTTTGCGGCGCCGTACGAGCAGCAGCGCGAGATCTGGGGGCTGCGCACGGGCTACGGGCCGCTGACCATTCCCGAGATCGTGAGCGCCAGCACGCGGCCGCAAATGGCGCTGATGATCGTGCTCGCCGTGGCGATGGGACTGGGCGTGTTCCTGGTGGCGGGCGCGGCGGCCCGTGAAGTGCGCGTGGCCGAGCTCAAGTCCAACTTCGTCGCCTCGGTGTCGCACGACCTGAAGACGCCGCTGGCGCTGATCCAGCTCTTTGCCGAGACGCTCGAGCTCGGCCGCGTCCGCACGCCGGACCGCGCGCAGGAGTATTACCGCATCATCAACGGCGAGGCGAAGAAGCTGACGCGCCTGATCGAGAACATCCTCGACTTCTCGCGGATGGAAGCCGGCCTGCGGCCGTACCGCATGGAGCCGGCCGACCTGGCCGAGTCGGTGAGCAAGGTGCTGGCGCGCATGGGCACGCAGTTCGAGCAGGGCCGCTTCACCGTGAAGACGTCGATCGAGCTCGGCCTGCCGCGCGTGCTGGCCGACGAGGGCGCCACCGAGCAGGCGATCGAGAACCTGCTGGCCAACGCCATGAAGTACTCGGGCGATCGGAAACAGATCGAGGTCGCGGCGCGCCGGGCGGGCGACCACGTGCTGGTGTCGGTGACCGATCGGGGCATCGGCATTTCACGCCGTGAGCAGGGGCGGATCTTCCGCAAGTTCTACCGCGTGCAGCGGGATCTCGGGGGCGGGCCGCAGGGCACCGGGCTCGGCCTGGCCATCGTCGAGCACACCATGCGCGGCCACGGCGGCTTCGTGCGCGTGACGAGCGAGCCGGACGAGGGCAGCACGTTCACGCTGCACTTCCCGATCCCGAGCGAAAACGCGTTCGAACCGACGTTGATTGAGTCGACCCGATGAAGCGGATCCTGGTGATTGAAGACGAGCCGCAGATGCGGCTCGGCCTGCGCGACAACCTCGAGCTGGAAGGCTACGACGTCGAAACCGCCAGCGACGGCGACGAGGGCCTGCTGAAGGCCTCGAGTTTCACGCCGGACCTGGTGATCCTCGACGTGATGCTGCCCAAGATGAACGGGTTCGACGTCTGCCGGGGCCTGCGGGCGCGGTCGATTTCGACGCCGATCGTGATGCTGACGGCGCGGTCGGCCGAAACCGACAAGGTGCTGGGCCTCGAGCTCGGCGCGGACGACTACGTGACCAAGCCGTTTTCGATCACGGAACTGCTGGCGCGGGTGCGCGCCGTGCTGCGTCGGGCGGGCGCGCAGCAGCCGCCGGCCGACCTGCTGCGGATCGGCGACATCGAGATCGACTTCAAGCTGCACCAGGCGCGCCGGGGCAAGAGCCGCATCGAGTTCACGGCCCGCGAGTTCGACCTGCTCCGCTACTTCGTCCAGCACACCGGCCAGGTGGTGACGCGCGAGCAGATCCTGAACGAGGTCTGGGGCTACGAGGAGTTCCCGACCACCCGGACGATCGACAATTTCGTCGCCAAGCTGCGGCAGAAGATCGAGCGCGCACCCCACGCCCCGGAGCACATCCTCACAATTCACGGTTCGGGCTACAAGTTCGTGGGATAGGGCGGGTGGGGCGGGTGGGGCGGGT
>MELE01000090.1:6307-8913 GCA_001768615.1 Acidobacteria bacterium RIFCSPLOWO2_12_FULL_67_14b
CGTCATCATCCTCGTCTACGCTACGTTCTGGGCCGTGACGGTCCGCCGCCAGCGCGCGGCCGGGGCCGATCAGGGGTCGCTCGCACCGCAGCCGATCGCGCTGGGAATCTCGTTCGTGGCCAACTTCTTTGACACACTCGGGATTGGCTCGTATGCCACGACCACGGCGATGTTCCGCTTCTGGAAGGTCGTGCGCGACGAGAAGATCCCCGGCACGCTCAACGTCGGGTACGTGCTCCCGACCGTCGTCCAGGCGCTGATCTACATCACGATCATCGAAGTCGAGTTCACGACGATGATCGCGATCATTGCCGCTGCCGTGGCGGGCGCCTGGCTTGGCGCCGGCATCGTCGCCGGCCTGCCGCGGCGCCAGGTGCAGATCGGCATGGGCTTCGCCATGATAGGCGCGGCCACGCTGATGCTGCTGTCGCTGACAGGCGTCGGCCCGGCGCCCGGCGTGGCGCTGGGCGTGTCGGGCGCGAAGCTCGCGGCCGCCGTCATCATCTCCATGTTCCTGGGCGCGCTCATGATGCTGGGCATCGGCTATTACGCGCCGTGCCTGATCATGATCAGCCTGCTCGGCATGAACCCGACCGCGGCGTTCCCGATCATGATGGGCGCCTGCGCGTTCCTGATGCCGGTCGGGAGCCTGCAGTTCATCCGCAAGCAGAGCTACGACGTCCGGACCGCGATCGGGCTGATGATCGGCGGACCGGGCGCGGTGCTGATCGCGGCGTTCATCGTCAAGTCGCTCCCGCTCGATACCGTGCGCTGGGGCGTGATTGTCGTGGTGGTGTACACGGCGATCAGCATGCTGCGCACGGCGGCCGTTGAGCGGGCGCTGCAGAAAGCGACGGCGTAGCAGCGCAAACCAATGCCACCACTTCGCGGTCTTCGTGGTTGCGTTTAGGGCACGGCGGAGCCGGGCCCTGTGCCCGGCTCCCCGAACTCGCTAGCCTGCGATCGTGACCGTGGCCGTGGCCGTCGCCGGCGCGCCCAGGTCGTAGGTGGCGCCGTCGGTCAACGTGAGGATGACCGTCTCCGCCGCTTCCGCCGTCCCGTCGCTCAACGGCACGACGAACACATCCACCGTTGCCTGGCCCGCGGGGAAGGTGACGGTGAGCGGAACCGCCTGATAGTCGGTGCCATTCAACGCGGTTCCGGCGACCGTGTAGGTCACGGTCAGCGACGACGTGGTGGCGCCCGTGCGCGTGAAACGGAACGTACCCAGGTCCGGGCCGGTTTCCGAGGCGCTGGCATCGAAGGCCGCGACCGTCACCACGGGCGCCGAGTCCGCAATCGTGACGGTGCCAGACGTGGGCGAGCCGAGCGTGTACGGCGCCACGGTGGTCAACGTGAGCACGACGGTCTCGGACCCTTCGGACAGGGCATCAGCCGTCGGCGTCAGCACCACGTCCACGGTCGCCAGTCCGGCGAGAAACGTCGCCGTGAGCGGCACGCTCGTGTAGTCGGTTCCATTGACCGCGGTCCCGGTCAGCGTGAACGTGACGGTCAGCGGCGAGGTCAGCGGCAACGTGGCGCTGCCCAGGCGCGTCAGCCGGAAGGTGCCGGTGTCGGTGCCGGATTCCGACGCGGTGGCGTCGAGGAGCGCGACCCAAACACTTCCCCCGGCATTCTCATCGTCGTCATCGTCGTCATCGCCGCCGCCGGAATTCTGCAGCTTGACCTCGGTGGCCTCGAGCGCCGTGTCCTGCCAGTAGGCCCTGACGTGGACGAGATCGCCGACGACCAGTTCCGAGAAGGCCACGGCGCGCGAGCCGTGACGGATCACCGCGGTCGCCGGCACGAGCACGGCTTGCGCGTTCACCGTGATCGACGTCCCGGTGATGCTGGCGATCAGGCCCTCGATCTCGACCTTGCCGGTAACCGGATTGGTCGGCGCGCCGGGTGACGTGTTGGTGGGCGGTTGCGGAGCGCCGGGCGCGGTCGGCTGATCCTTTCCCTTGTCGTCCTTGCCCCTGTCGTCGGGCTTGCCGTTGTCGTCGGGCTTGCCCTTATCGTCGTCCTTGCCTTTGTCGTCCGGCTTGCCGGAGTTGTCTGGCTTTCCCTTCGTGGGGCCAGACTCGGCGCCGGTCGCCTCGTCGTTGAGCGTGGTCGCGACGACCGCCGAAGGCGCGGTCGGCATGAGCGATGATTTCGCGTCGCCACAGGCGGCGGTCAGCAGGGCGCCAACCAGGGCGATGGATCCAGCCGTACTTAAAGTTCGCATTCGGGTCTCCCTCGTCTACGGCCGGGGTATGGCCTGGACGGGGAGACCCACTGCAAGGGGAATTCCACGCGCGTTAGCTGAGCGCTATGCGTGTGGAATCAACGAGTTAGCGGGGAATCGAACGGCTACTCTCTCAGGCGCACTACGAAAAATGGTAACTGACCGTCAGGTCTGTGTACAGCCGGATCCGCGTTCCGGATGGTCGTGACGCGCCGCTGACCTCGCCCCCCCGCCGTAACCTCCACGTCTACGCGGCCCTGCTGGCAGGCACGGCCGGATCGGCGAAGCCGATGTAGAGGTCGACGTCGCCGTCGTTGTCGACGTCGGCCCACGCGTTCTCCTGCCCGCCTGTCGCAGAGAAGAGGTCGGGCTGAAC
>MELE01000091.1:0-15253 GCA_001768615.1 Acidobacteria bacterium RIFCSPLOWO2_12_FULL_67_14b
GCCGTCTCACGCATGATGTTCAACCGGACTTGAGAGAAGCGCTGGAGCAGCCGCCCGACCGTCTCGCTGTTCCGGAGCAGAAGCCGCATTGATCGCTGCGGCCCATTGTAGCGCCCGGCCGGGCAGACCGTCCGCCCGTGTCCACCTTTGCGCCGGAACAACGACTGGCTGTGCCCGAGTCTCTACAATCGTTGACAGGTGCGCACCATGCGCATGGTCCTGATCCTCGCCACGATCTCCGTGCGCACGCTGTGATGGCTGCCGGGCGGAACCACACCGGCTCCATCCTCGAAGGCCGCATGGTTGTCAGGGTGGATGGGTTTCGGTATGTCTCCGCCGTGGCAGGTCGCACGATGCGCCAGCGATGATGTAGGCTGTGGTCCAGTCACGATTCGGGGATCTCATGGGGGTTGGCATGAGCCGTCGGAAACGGGTACTGGCGTCGCTCTTCTCGCTGCGCGGCCGATTGCTGTTTCTGATCCGCCTCGCCACGTTGCCGGCGATTCTGTTCACGTTGTCGGCGTCTCGGCCTACCTGACCAAGGATCGCGCCCCGGAGGAACTGCTGGCGGCGATTCGCAGCGTGCTCCAGAGAAAGCGCTATCTCAGCGAGACCGTGGCCCTGGAACTGGCCGACCATGTGGCCCTTGCCGGATCCGGATCCGAGCCGCCGCACGAGCTGCTGTCGCCCCGCGAGTACGAGGTGCTCGTCCTGTTGGCGTCGGCGCGCTCGGTCTCCGAGATCGCGGCGCGGCTCGACCTGAGCGTCAAGACCGTCAGCACCCCATCTTCTCGAGAATCCGCGCGCGGTAGAAGATGGCGGGCATGCCGGGACCTGCGAGCGCTCCGGCTCGCCGCTCGGCGCGCACCTCAGGGCACGGCTGGCTATCATGCACCCGGCGTACTTCGCACTGGCCATGGCCACGGGGGTCGTCGCGATCGCGTGCCATCTGCTCGGCCTCCGCGAACTCGCCGTCGTGCTCTCGTGGATCAACCTGGTGGCATATCCGGCGAGGCGAGGCGAAGCGGAGGACGGCATGAGCACGAGACATCGGGCATCGGTCGTCGCCGCGGGCGCCTGCCTCTGGGCGGCGGGCCGCCCGGAAGGCGCTGTCGCGACTCTAGCCGAACTCTAGCGAGGGGGACCTCCGACCGCCGAGCCTGGCGGTCAGGTCGCGTTGTCGCGTGCATTGACGATGGCCGACTGACCGATTGAGCGATTGTTTGGTGATCGGGCGATTTCGCGGTCGGGTGATTCGGAGTGGCGATCGCGCGAACGGCGAAGGGGGGAGCCGACCAGGAGCAATCATCCAATTGCGCCATCGTCAATTGCGCAATCGCCGTCGCCAAATCACCCATTCGGCCATCACCCAACAGTCACCCGATCGGTCGATCGCCAATCGGCAATGTACCCAGCCGATGTCGCACGTGCCGCCTGAAAAACTTGACTCAAACAGTCACACTTCTTGGGGTCAAGACTCCTAGCCGCCGCCGGCCTCATGGCTCGGGCTCGCGCCCTCCATGGTGAACGGCCCGCGGTAGTAGCACATGACACCCGACTCGCAGGTGGCCCGCGCCCCGCGGGCGTGGATGGCCCACTCCACCACCTCCTCGGGCCTCGCGCCAGCCTCCACACGCGCGAGCACGGCGCGGACCAGGCGCAGGCCGAGCAGTTTGCGGAGCGGCGACCCCTGGCGGCCTGCGATCTTCACCGAGCGGATGCCGAACTGGTGAAACGCCGGAATGGCGCAGACCCCGCACGCGCCGAGCGGCACACCGCCCGACGACAGCGTGGACCCACAGGCGTTGAGGTGCCAGATCCACTCGCGATGGCTTTGGAAGTGGGCCTCCAGCCGCACCGACTCGTCTTCTCCGACCGGGCGGCCGTCGGTCCGCTCGACCTCCAGTCTCCACCCCGCCATGTCCACGCAGAACGCGCCCACGCGGTGGTGGTGGAGCGTGTGACACAACCCTTCCTCGAAGGCGCAGCCGTCGTTGAGGACGAAGACCTCGAGCGGAACCGCGCCGGCCACCCCGGCGCTGATCCTCCCAATCTCCGGGAGGCTGAGGCCGCGCGGCAGGATCACCCGGCCGACCCCCAGATCCTGGTAGAACCGCACCGCTTCGGTGTTGAGCGCGCTGGCCACCGAGCTGACGTGGACCCTGCCGCCCAGACCCATCTCGGCCAGCGTCAGCAGCAGCGCCGGGTCCGAGACGATCAGGGCGTCGACCTCGCACTCGTCGACCGCCCGGCGCGCCAGGCTGGCCAGGTACGGAAGCTGCCGCTCCACGTAGACCGGCGCGTTGAGCGTCAGGAACACGGGCACGCCCTGGGCGTGCGCCCGCGCCACCAGCGCGCCGAGCGCCTCGTAGGTCGACAGGTTGGCGCCCGCCGGGCTGCGGCGGTTCATCCACAGCGCGCCCGAGTAGGCGCTGGTCCAGTCCTGAGGCACGAGGCCGCAGTACAGCTCGCCGGCGCCGCTCTCCACCAGCATGTCCACTTCGTCGAGGCTGCTCACGGGCGAGAGAATCTTCATCGTGCTCACACGGGCAGATCGGTCTGGTAGACGACGCGACTGATGCCGGCCTGCCGTGCCATTTCCCCCGCCGAGGCTATCGACGAGGGGTCCTGGTAGTAGCAGCAGGTGTTGCCGCGCTCCAGGTACTCGCGATGGCCGCCATCAAAGGGAGACGCCGACGCCTGCCGCGTGATCGTGTAGCGCTGGCATTCGCGGCGGCAGTCAGCGCCCACGTGGAACCGGTCCGACGCCGGCCGGCCCAGCGACCCGATGGCGCACACCCGCCCGGTCACGACGTAGCCATAGGGCACGTAGACCGACGCAGCCACGCCCAGTCCGGCGAAGTCCATGTCTAGCCCCTGGATCAGGTTGTCGAACTCCACGCGCTCCACGCCCAGCCGGGCGAGCAGGCGGCGGAACACCGGCGCAGAGATCGACGACTGGCGCACGGCCGCCAGCGCGTCGCCGGAGGCGCGCGCGCTGACGAACGCGGGCATGATGCGCGGGTCGCGGAGCATGCGGTTCATCAGCCGCCCGAGCACCGGCCGCAGCGGGGCGTAGTCGCCCGTTACCACGCGCACGACGCCCCAGTCGTTCGCCACGATTTCGACGCGAAGATCGTCGAGCCCGGCCAGCCACGCGAGAACAGGTCGAAGCCGATCCAGGCCCCGATCGGTGACATACCCGGTGAGCAGCGAAAAGGCGAGGCCGGCCGAGGATGCCGCCTCGTACGCGCGGCGCACGTCGCCCACCGCCGGCGCCCGGCGCTCACAGAACTCGTGGCCGAAGTACAGGCGTTTCCAGGCGGGCGGTCCGAAGGCCTTGAGCGCAGCCGCGCGCGCGTCGGCCTGCTGCGCCCCCAGCCAGCCGTGAGGGGTCGTCTCGAACCGCAGGTGTCGGGACAGATCCGCGAGATCCGACGTCCTGAACAGCGCCAGCGCCCACTCGATCATGACATCCATTCGGAGCGGCACGGTCAGCGTGGGAGCACGCCCACGCCGACCGACGAGGGCAGGGTCCGGCTGTGATACACCCGCTCTGTTGTCTTCTGGAAGTCCGCCTCGGTCGCCTGGTAGATGTTCATGAACGTCCCGGGGTTGATGTCGATGAGCGGGAACCACGTGCTCTGGATCTGCACCATGATGCGGTGGCCGCGCCGGAACGTGTGGAACAGGTCCGACACCTCGAACTCGACCTTCGCCGGCTTGCCGGGATCGAACGGCTCGGGCCGATCGAGGCTGTTGCGGAACTTGCCGCGCATCACCTCGCCGCGGACGAGTTGCTGGTAGTCGCCCAGCGGGTTGAGCAGGTGACCGTCCGCGTCGGGGTAGCGGCTCGGGTACACGTCGATGAGCTTCACGACGAAATCCTGGTCGGTTCCGGTGGTCGACACCGACAGGCTCGGCCTCATCGGGCCGGCCAGCGTGATGTCGTCGGCCAGCACGTCGGTCTGGTAGACGAGCACATCGGTCCGGCGCGCGGCGTGCCGCTGGTCGTCCACCATGTAGCGCTGCTCCATCCCGCGATGGATGCCGGAGGTAAGGGGCACCGGCCGCGTCGGGTCGCTGACATACTCGTCGTAGCCCGGCGCGGGGTCGGCGGAGGGCGGGTCGAACGACAAGCGGCTGTTGGCGTGCAGGTAGAGCGAGCGGGTCTGGAGGGTCGCCGGCGGCCACTCCGTGAACTGCCGCCACTGGTTGGTGCCGGTCTCGAAGACGGTGGCCTCTGGCAGCCGCATCGGCCCCTTGTCCTTGAGGTAGTGGTTGAAGAACGGCAGCTCGACGTGCTGGCGGTACCACTCGGCCGTGTTGGCGTCGAAGCGCACGTCGCCGAGCGCGTCGCCGTTGCCGCGCGCCCAACCGCCGTGCACCCACGGGCCCATCACGAGGATGTTGGTGGCGCCCGGGTTCTGGCGCTCGGTGTTGCGATAGACCGCCAGCGCGCCGTACAGATTCTCGGCGTCGTACCAGCCGCCCACGGTCATCACCGCCGATCGCACGTTGCGCAGGTGCGGGTTGATGTTGCGGGCCTGCCAGAAGGCGTCCTTCGCGTCGTGCTCCATCATCTGGTTCCAGAACGGCATCTCGCGCTTGAAGTAGCGCTCGTTGGCATTCCGGACGGGTCCCAGGTTCAGGTAGAACTGGTAGCCGTCGTTGGTGCCGAGGTCGAGGGGCGTGCCCGGCCGCTCGGGCGACGGTCGCGTGAACGGCCAGCCGTTGCCCGCGAACCAGCCGAACGCGTGCGCGATCAGGAACGCGCCGTTGTGGTGCCAGTCGTCGGCCGAAAACCAGTCCGACACCGGCGCCTGCGGCGAGGCCGCCTTGAGCGCCGGATGCGAATCGATCATGCCGGCCGCCGTGTAGAAGCCGGGATACGAAATCCCCCACATCCCGACCCGCCCGTTGTGGTTGTCGACGTGCTGCAGCAGCCACTCGATGGTGTCGTGGGTGTCGGTGCTTTCGTCGATGTCGGCCGGCCCCGACTTGCGGTCACGGTGCGGGCGCATGTCGTCGAACGTTCCCTCGGACATCCACCGCCCGCGCACGTCCTGGTAGACGAAGATGTAGCCCTCGTCCGCGAAGAGCGGCGACGGCCCCACGCTCGACCGGTACTGATCCGACCCGTACGGCGCCACGCTGTAGGGCGTCCGCGACAGCATGATGGGGTACGCCGTCGATCGATCCTTGGGCGTGTAGATGGATGTGAACAGCCGGACCCCGTCCCGCATCGGGACGTAGATTTCCTGCTTGGTGTAGCGCGCCTTGACCTGCTCCAGCCCCTGCGGCTGGAGCGGAATCGCCGCGGCGGTCGCGAAGACGAGAATGAGCGCGAGACGAGAGACGCGACGAAGCAGCATGAGCGTTCCCAGGACAGGTCCGGCCGTGGCCAGACGCTACTTCAGTATGACCGACCGCGACGCGCGGCCGGCGGTTGGCGTCGACGCCGTCACCGTGACCTCCACGGGCGCGGCGCCCTTCACTCGTACGATCCACTCGGCGCCCGCCGAGCCCGCCGGTGCTCCCTCCAAGTGGCCGAGCGGCTGCGCCGCCGGTCCCTTGATGAACTCGACTTCGCCCTTTGCGGAGAGCGTTGCCACGACCGGCGAGGCCCGGCGCACCTTCACCATCATCTCGGTGGCCGTCGGGATGTAGCCGGCGTTCCGCACCCGTGCGTTCACGCGGTACACCCCGCCCCCGAGGGCCGTCGCCTCCGCCGACGCAACGTCGAGTTGGGGCAGCATGTCGGCCACTAGCAGGTTGAACCTGAGCTGCCGCGCCGATTCTTCCTCCAGGTACTTGCCGGGCGGCGGGCTGCTCGTCGTGTACTTCTTCCAGCCGCCGATTTCGACCTCGCCGAGCTGCGGGTGGCGCGCCTTGGTCCAGTTGATAAACAGGCTCCCGCCGAAGTGCCGGTCGTTCCAGTCGAGCCGCTCCAGGTCGCTGATGGCGCCGTCCTTGTTGAGGTCGTGGTCCCAGGCCATGCGCCACTGCTCGGAGGCGTACGAGATGATGCCGAGCATCTCGTAGGTGAACTCGATCGATCCGCCGTAGGCTGCGTAGGCGTGCGTCGCCTCGCCCTCGGCCTGAGGCACGACGTGGTCGATCTCCGCATCGGCGCCGAACCCGCCGCCCGGCCCGCCGGCGGCCTCGCGCGGATCGTTGCCGAGGCTCCCGTCGGGCCGCCGCCACGTCTGTCCCGGTTTCATGTCGGGCGTGCCCGGCGGCCAGCGCCAGTCGTACACCGACGTCGCCAGCCAGTAGCCCGTCTCGTCGAGTGCCTTGGCCGCGAGGACGCGTAGGACGCGCAGATCGCCGGCGGGAATCGTGCTGTCGTCGTGGGTCGTCGAGGGCCGCAGCACCACGCCGCCCGACGAGTGGTGATTCAGGTAGCCGGCGATGTTGCGGTGCTTCTCGAGGAACTCGACCTCGGCCCTCACCTCCTGCACGTACAGCGGGTACGGGCCCGCGCCGTTCTGCACGTGCACGGGCGCCCAGTTGCCCGGAAAGTTCCGGTTCGGATCGATGCCACCCACGCGGTCCTCGTTGTAGCGACCGTCACCATCGTCATCGATCCCTTCGGCGAGCACGCGGTAGAAGGCGCCCTCGAACTCGCCCGGCTGCCGGCGGACCATCAGCCGGGAATCGCGATCCGAGATCTTCCAGTCGCCGTTCGGATCCGCGATTCTCATCTGGACGACGTGTCCGTCGCCGTTCACATCGTCGTCGGCATCCTCGTCGATCCGGCCGTCGCCGTCCTCGTCCATGGGCTCGGCGCTCTGGCTTCGCGCGTTCTGCGGCGTGGTGATGTAGAGCTCGGTCTGGTCGGGCATGATGCGCGGAACGATGTAGAGGGTGCGGCGGTCGAGGAGGCGGGTGACGCGCGCATCGCGGCCGTGGCTCTCGAGCAGGTGCTTGATCGTGAAGAGCACGCCCTCGCTGGTAACAACCTCTGACGAATCGAGACACCCGTTGACATAGAGCGCCGGCTTGTCGTCGGGCGCGCCGGTCTTGCGGCTGGTGACGGTGAGCATCCACAGCTCGCGGCCCTGGTAGCTCTTCCCGATCGACGAGAGGCTCGCGAGATCCGGGTACTTCTGCGCCGCCTCGCGCAGAAACGCCGTCATCTCCGCATACGAATGGTACTTGTCGAAGGCAATCGAAAGCTGCGCCGATGCCGGGGCGACGGCGGCCAGGCTGAAGGAGAAGGCGAGCGCCAGCACGCGCATGGATGGACCTCCCAGGTTGGCTGGCCGGCAGCACACAGCGGGGGACTTGGCGACCAGCGCGACCCGAACCCCGGAAGTATACCTGCGCCGTGGCTATTCGCGGGCGGGCACGCCTCGCGGTACAATCAGTGTCCAACGCCCTGTGGCGATTCCGGCTGTCCCCTCCGGTCGCTCGTTGCCGGTCGCACCGATGTCTAGTGGAGTGTACGTTCGATTCACACAGGGGCCGTTCCGTAGGAACGGCCCGAAAGTGTTGGCCGAGAGACCTTGCCCGGTACTTGAGAAATCGTTGATACGCTCCTCTAGAATCACCCTGTTCGCCGCCCTGCTCGTGTCTCATGTCGTCGCCTCGAACGCCTTCGCTCAGTCGGCGGACACCCCGGAAGGGGCCGCGGCGCCCGCGGCGGTCGCCACGCGCTCGCCGGACGGCCGGCTGCTGGTCGTGGCGACCGAGGCCACGACGCCCATGGTCGTGGACGGTGCGCTCGACGAGGAGGTGTGGCAGCGGGCGGAGCCCGTGGGCGGGTTCGTGCAAAGCGAGCCGCAGGACGGCCAGCCGGCGACCGAGCGCAGCGAGGTCCGGCTGGCGTACGACCACGGCCACCTCTACATCGCCGCCACGCTCCACGAGAGCGAGCCCGGCCTCGGCATGGTCAACGAGATCCGCAAGGACTTCCGGGGCACCGACCAGGACACCTTCGAGGTGATCGTCGACCCGTTCGCGGACCGGCGGAACGGCTTTGTATTCATCACCAACCGCGAGGGGGCGAGGGCCGATCAGCAGGTGGCCAACGAGGGGCGCGAGATCAACACGAGCTGGGATGCCGTGTGGTTCGTCCGCACGCGGCAGGGCCCCGACGGCTGGACGGTGGAGATGGCCGTGCCGTTCCGGTCGCTCCGCTTCGAGCGGGGCCTCCAGGACGTGTGGGGCATCAACTTCAGCCGCCGCATCCGGCGGAAGAACGAAGTGGACTTCTGGTCGCCCGTGCCACGGGCCTACAACCTGGCCCGCGTGTCGCTGGCGGGCAACCTGTCCGGCCTGCCCTCGGTGTCGCCCGGGCGCAACCTGAAGGTGAAGCCCTACCTGCTCGGCAAGACCGTGCGGCCCACCGGACTCGCCACCGCGTTCGATCAGGACGCCAGCGTCGGGCTCGACGTGAAGTGGGGGGTCACCTCCGCCCTCACCCTCGATCTCGCGGCCAACCCCGACTTCGCGCAGGTGGAGGCCGACGAGCTGACGGTGAACCTCACGCAGTTCAGCACGTTCTATCCCGAGAAGCGCGACTTCTTCATCGAGAACTCTGGCACGTTCTATATGGGCGATGCGGCGCGCAACAACCGCGTGACGACCACGCCCACGCCCGACGAGGATCTCCTGCTCTTCCACAGCCGGCGCATCGGCCTGGGGGCCAACGGCACGCCCCTCCCTATCTACGGCGGCGCACGGTTGACGGGCCGCGCCGGCGACTTCGAGCTCGGACTCCTCAGCCTACAGGTGCGGCCGACCGACACGACGCCGGGCAACAACTACACGGTGCTCAGGGCGCGGCGCAATTTGAGGCCGGGCTCCGACCTCGGGGCCATCTTCATGAGCCGCCAGTCGGCCGAATCGGGCCGCGACTACAACCGGGTGTACGGCGTCGACGCGAACATCCGTTTCCTCGGGACGACGGACTGGAACTCGTACGCGATCCGGACCGACACACCCGGTGTCAAGGCAGGCCAGTATGCATGGCGCACGTCGCTGAACCGGGAGAGCAACTTCTTCCACGGCAAGGGCGGCCTCATGTCGATCGGCGAGGGCTTCAACGACGAGATGGGCTACTACCGCCGGGTCGGCGCGCGGAAGTGGTTCCTCGACACGGGCATCCGCCCGCGGCCGGCGTCGTGGCAGCGGCGGGGCGTGCGCGAGGTCCACCCCCACGTCCTGTGGAACTACTACACCGACATGGGCGGCCGGCTGGTCGGCAAGCGGCAGCACAACGGGGTGACGGTGTTCTTCAACAACGGGGGCTACACGGAGCTGTCGTGGAATCCCGAGTTCAACGAGATCACCGCGCCGCTGAGGCTCGCGTCGAACGTGCGGCCGCTCGCGCCGGGCGGATACGCCTGGGACGAGTGGCAGCTCCGCTTCAGCAGCGACTCGAGCCGCCGGCTGTCGTTCACCTTCACCGGAGTCGCGGGCGGGCTCTGGAGCGGCAGCCAGCGTACGGTGACGGCCGGCCTGACCTGGCGCCCGACCTATCGCCTCAGGGTGAGTACGAGCGTCAACCGGACCAGCGCCGACCTGGGCGTGCCGGGCACCGAGTTCGTGACGGGGGTCTGGACCGCGAGGGCGAACTACTCGTTCTCGACCAACATGTTCCTCGACTCGCTGCTGCAGTACGACCAGGACCGGCACCGCTTCAATGCGAACCTGCGGTTCAACTTCATCCACCGGCCGCTCAGCGACCTGTTCGTCGTGTTCAACGAGCAGCAGATCACCAACAGCCCAACCATCGCGCCGGGCCGCGGCCTCGTGGTGAAGTTCACGCGGATGATGGCGTTCTGACCTCGCAAGGCCGCACATACGCCGTGCGTCCCGATGGTCGCTTCATTATTGCCAAGCATGGCAACAAGAGCCGCTGCGAGAGATTCGCCTGATCCTCAACCGGTTCGAGGACCTGAAAGCACGCGTGCCGATTCCCGGGCCGTGACTGTACCAAGACCCAAGCGGATCACAAGAATTGCCGGCGCGCACCTGCGGGTGACTGGCGGTGGCGATGAGCGCGTTGCCTCCGACATGGTGCCGGGGAGTCGGGCCACCTTGAACGGGAACCCGGTGGGTGACGCCAGCGGGTCGGTGAAGACCTTCACGCGGCCGTCGATTGCCTGCTGCTCTGGTGGCCCCTCACAGGTTCGGCGCGACCGGCGGCCACACGTACGGCGGCGCATCTTCTGCTGGGGTCGCCGATCGTTCAGTTCACGCTCGGCATCATCACGCTCTTGTACGTGGTGCCGGTGCCGCTCGCCGTGGCCCATCAGGGCAGCACGCTCGTGCTGTTCGGCCTGGCGGTGCTCGTTCGGCACCGGGTGCGGCCCCGCCGGCCTGCGTAGCCGGGCCGCGCCTCGCAGGCCCGCCCGTGTTGCGTTCAGGGGCTCCGGTATCGCCGCAGGCGTTAAGCGCGGCGCGGCTCGGCCGCGTCAGGTGCCATCTCTCTGCGGGTGACCCCGCCCCGAAAGGGGTTGCCCGCGCATGACTCGAGCCCGGGCCGCATCCTAATGACAATGCTCGTCGGGCTTCTTCTTGAGCTTGCCAATCGGCACGAACGTCATGGCTTTCGGCTTCTCCGACGCGCGGCCAAAAAGCCGGCGCGCCAGGAACGCCACGGCGCCAATCACGATCACGGCGACGCCGATTTCCTGCACCATCAGCCGATCCCCAGGCCCAGCCGGCTGCCGACCTGATACACGAAGAGCGACGCGCCGTAGGCGAGCGCCGTCATGTAGGCAAACATGAAGATCGGCCATCGCCACGTGCCCGACTCGCGCCGGACGACGGCGATCGTGCTCATGCACTGGCAGGCCAGCACGAAGAACACCATCAGGGACACGCCGGTCAACGGCGTCATCAATCGCCGCCCGTCCGGCCATGTCGCCGCGCGCAGCGCGTCGCGCAACGGCTCGTTGACCGGGTCGGCCGACTCGATGTCGAAGACGATGGCCAGCGTCGACACGAACACTTCCCGCGCGGTGAAGGCGCCGATGATGCCGACGCCGATGCGCCAGTCGAAGCCGAGCGGCGCAATCGCGGGTTCGATGGCATGGCCCAGGCGTCCCGCGAAACTCTGCCGCAGCTCCTCGCCGGGGCCGGCGCCGGCCGGCGCCCTCGGGTACGACAGCAGCGCCCACAGCACGATCGTCAGCGCGAGAATCAGGGTGCCGGCGTCGATGAGAAACGACCGGACGCGCTGCCACACGTTGAAGAACAGCACGCGCACCGAGGGCAGGCGGTAGGGCGGAAGCTCCAGCACCAGCGTGGCGCCCGGCCCCTTCAGCACCGTGCGCCTCAAGACCGCGGCCGCCGCGAGCGCGGCGACCACCGACAGCATGTACATGGCGAAGAGCAGCACGGCCCCGGCGCTGAAGACACCGGCGCGCGCCCCCGGCGCCAGCACCGTGGCCGTCACGAGCACGTAAACCGGCAGCCGCGCGCTGCACGACATCAGCGGCAGCACGAGCATGGTCAGCAGCCGATCGGTCCGGCTCTCGATGGTTCGCGTGGCCATGACGGCGGGCACTGCGCACGAGAACCCGGACAGCATCGGCACGAATGCGCGGCCGTGCAGGCCCACGCTTCGCATCAGCCGGTCGATCACGAACGCCACGCGCGCGAGATAGCCCGAGTCTTCGAGCAATCCGATGAAGAGGAACAGCAGCCCGATCTGCGGCACGAAGACGACGACGTTGCCGACGCCGGCGATGACCCCGTCCACCAGCAGATCGGTGAGCGGCCCCGGCGGCAGCGCCGCCGTGACCAGCGCCTGGGCGCCGGCCACGCGCGATTCGACAAACGCAATCGCCGGCTCCGACCAGGAAAACAGGGCCTGGAACACCAGCATCATCACCACGGCGAAGACGACGCCGCCGGCGAAGCGATGGGTGAGGACCGAGTCGAGGCGATCGGTGAGACTTCGGCTCGTGCCGGGCGAGCGGCGCACGACGGCGTCCACCAGCGTGTCGACGCGGCGGTAGGAGGACGAGATGATTTCGAGGTCGACGTTCCTGCCGGCGGCGGCGGCGCGGTCGCGGATGGCGAGGGTCAGAGTGCGCAGCCGCGGCGGGATGCCGAGCAGGTCGTCGCCCCCCTGGTCGTCGAGAGACAGGAGGAGCCACGTGGCCCACGCCCGCGCGGCGCCGTGCCGGTCGAGCACGCGCTCCTCGAGGATGGCGGCCTCGAGCTCGGCGATGTCGAGGTTGAGGGCGTCGGGCCGATCGAGAAACGGGGCGTCGGACGCGGGCCTGGCGGCGGCACGCGCGATGGCTGCGGCCAGCGCGGCGATGCCTTCGCCCCGCGTCGCCACCGTGCGCACGACCTCGGCGCCGGTCATCGCCGCGAGCCGCGCCACATCGATGGCGATGCCGTCGCGGGCCGCTTCGTCGGACATGTTGAGCGCAATCACCACGGGCACGCCGGTGGCGAGGATCTCGATGACGAGGAACAGCGCCCGGCCGAGCGCGGCGGCGTCCACCGCGACGACCACGGCCCGCGGCGCGGGCAGGCCGCGGCCGAGCAGCGCGTCAACGGCGATCTGCTCCTCGCGCGACCGCGCGCTCAGGCTGTAGGTGCCCGGCAGGTCGACGAGCTCGATGACGCGCCCGTCCTTGGTCGTCAATGGTGCGGAGATGCGATCGACCGTGACCCCGGGGTAGTTGGCGACGCGAGCCCGGGATCCGGTGAGCGCGTTGAAGAGGGTGGACTTGCCCGAGTTCGGGTTGCCCGCGACCAGGACGACCGGCGCCAACGGCGTCACTCGATGTCGATGCCGAGCGCTTCGGACCGGCGGATCGAGAGTGCGAAGTTCCGCACCCTCAGCTCGATCGGATCGCCCAGGGGCGCGATCCGCCGCATCGTGACCTTCGTGCCCGGGACGAGGCCGACCTCGAGCAGGCGGCGGACAACGGCGCGGTCGCCACGGACGCGACAGACGACCGCGGATCCGCCAACAGGGAGGGCGGCAAGGGAACCAGGCTTTGCGGTCACTATGGGGCGGTTGCTCAAAGTGAGACTCAATCTCAATTCTAAGTCTATCAGGCCCCGGGGGCCGTATGACAGCCGTCATGTTGCGCCCCCGGCATTCTCGCTAGGGTAGGGTCAGGCGCGAACGCCCCCGAGTGAAAGGGAGAGTGCGGACACCGATGGACGAGAATCGGCTGGGCGGCGACGCTGGCGACCCGGGGCGTCCGATCGACGAGTTGTGCGATCTCATCGTCGCCCGGCACCACGCCTATCTGCACCGCGCGCTGCCGCTGATCCGGGCGGAGCTGGCGCGAATGGCCGACGCCGAAGGCCCGCCGGCCGGCACGGTCGCCGGCACGCGGGATGCGTTCGAACTGCTCGCCCAGTCCGTCCAGGCGCACCTTGCCAAGGAAGAAAACCTGCTGTTCCCCGCGCTCGAGGCGCTGGCCGAGGCCGATCGAGAAGGCCGCGCGCGTCCCGCCCTTGCGTTCCCAACCGTCCTGCACCCGATTCGGGTCATGGAAGCCGAGCACGCGCGCATCGAGGCCGCGCTGGATCGGCTGCAGGGGATGACGCACGCCTTTACGGCGTCCGACGGCGCCTCCGAACGCTGGCGGCATTGCCTGGCGGATCTGTCGCGCCTCGACGCCGACTTGCGCGAGCACCACCGCACGGAGAACGAGGTCCTGTTTCCGCGCGCCCTCGAGCTCGAACGGCGGCTGCCGTAGTCGGCTATCATGCGCCCGTGTCTGTGCCGGATGATGACCTGCTTCGACGCATCGCGCTGTTCCGGCGTCTGTCGCCCGGTGCCCGCGCCCGCGTGGCGGAGGTGGCGCACCTGCGGGCGTACGATCGCGGCGACCTCATCTTCGCGGAGGGCGATCCCGCCGACGCCTTCATCGCCATCGTCACGGGGCGTGTGAAGGTGTTCAAGTCCACGCCCGCCGGGAAGGAGATCATTCTCGAGATTTTCGGCGCCGGGGATCCGTTGGGGGCGGTGGCGGTGTACGAGAGCGTGCCGTTCCCGGCGTCGGCCCTCACGCTCGAGCCCACGCAGTGCCTGCGGGTCGAGCAGGCGGCGTTCTTCCGCCTGCTCGAGCAGGACCCCGCGCTGGTACGCGGGTTGCTGTCGGGCCTGACGCTCCGCCTGGCCGAGCTGACGCGCCGCCTGGCGGAACTGTCCGGGGGGCGCGTCGAAACGCGCTTTGCGCGCCTCTTCCTGAAGCTGTGCGATCAGATTGGGCGGAGCGAGCGCGGCGGTGTGTTCGTCCCGATGCCGCTGTCGCGCCAGGAGCTCGCCGACCTGACCGGCACGACCATCGAAACCGCAATCCGCATCATGAGCCGCTGGCAGAAGGAAGGCGTGCTGCATACGGAGAAGGACGGCTTCGTGGTGCTCGATCGGAGCGCCCTGGACGAGGCTTCGGCCACCTGACGCCAGAAGAGCGGCGCCGATCGGCTCCCGTATGACGCCCGTCATTGATCCCCGCGCTCAGTGCGCGCATGATGGTTACGCCCAGCCGTTGCGCGGGCAGGAGACCACGCTGTTCCCGGATCCAAATCACTTGATGCCGGTAATCATTCAGGGGGGAATGGGCGTCGGCATCTCCCACTGGCGCCTGGCCCGGACGGTGTCGCGGCTTGGCCAGCTTGGCGTGGTGAGCGGCACGGCCCTCGACCAGGTGCTTGCGCGCCGCCTGCAGGACGGCGACATCGGCGGCCACATGCGCCGCGGCCTGGACGCCTTTCCCGACCGGCCCATGGCCGAGCGTGTGTGGGACACCTACTACCTCGCCGGCGGCCGTCCGGCCCGGCAGGCTTACCGGCTGGTGCCGACGCAGGCGCAAGACAACCCGCGCGAGCTCGTCGAGTTGTGCGTGGTCGCCAACTTCGTGGAGGTCTTCCTCGCGCGCGAGGGTCACGACGGCCCGGTCGGCATCAACTATCTCGAGAAGATCCAGATCCCGCACCTCACGTCGATCTACGGCGCCATGCTAGCGGGCGTGGATTACGTCCTGATGGGCGCCGGCATTCCGCTCAAGATCCCCAGCGTGCTCGACCGCCTGGCGCGGCACGAGCCGGTCGTTTACCCACTGACCGTTACCGGCGCGCTGCCCGGCGACGAGGTGTCCGTGCGGTTCGACCCTGGCGATTTGGCGATCGGTTTGGGTACACCGCTCAAGCGTCCGGCGTTTCTTGCCATCATCGCCTCGGAGATCCTCGCGCACACACTGCAGCGGCGGGCCAGCGGGCGGGTCGACGGCTTCATCGTGGAGGGGCCGACCGCCGG